>NZ_CP013342.1:1200000-1500000 GCF_001610975.1 Sphingopyxis terrae subsp. terrae NBRC 15098
TGCAGGGCACCGCCGACGACGAATTTTCCGAAGCCGGCATGGGCGGCAAGGCGGCGGGGCTGATCCAGTATCGGGCCGGTCGCTTCGACGCGTCGGTCGGCGCCGCCTATGAGGTGCGCGGGATCTTTCGTGACAGCGAGGGCCGCCCGGTCGGGATCAATCTGACGCAGGGCGAGACGCAGGATTCCAAGACGCTCTCGCTGTTCGGACGCTTTGGCTACGAGGTCACGGACACGATGCGGCTCGACCTGATCGCCAGCCGTTACGAGTTGAAGGGCGACGGCGATTATGTAGCGTTGGCAGGCAATCGTGCGACCGGCCTGCCGACCAGCGCAGCGCGCGGCACCCCGCCCGGCGATCCCGCCGCGAGCCGCACCGAAAGCCTGGCGCTGTCGTTGACCGACAGCAACCTTGGCGGCGGGAATTTCGTCGGCCAGATTTTCTGGAACCGTACCCGCGACACCTTCGGCGGCGAACCCAATCCGATCGCGACCTTCCAGGACGTCCAGATCGCGCCGGTCGGAACGCTGTTCGATCAATCGCAGAACCGCAGCCGCAAATATGGCGCCAAGCTGAGCTATGAGCGTGCGGTGCCCGGTTTCGAGGCACTGACGCTGATCGCCGGTTTCGACGCGCTGTGGGATTCGACCGAGCAGCGGCTGATCGCCACCGACCGCGTCTGGGTGCCGCCGACCGATTTCCGCAGCTTCGCGCCGTTCGGACAGGCCAATCTCAAATTGTTCGACGGGCTCGTCCGCGTCGCCGGCGGCGCGCGCTACGAGAATGTGAAGATCAGCATCGACGATTATACCACGCTCGCGAGCGCCGGCCGCACCTTCGTCAAGGGTGGCAGCCCGAGTTTCGACGACGTGCTGCTGAACGGCGGGGTTATCGTCGAGCCGATCCCCGGCATCCGCGCCTATGCGAGCTATGCCGAGGGCTATACCGCCCCCGACGTCGGCCGCATCACCCGCGCGGTGAGCACGCCGGGGGTCGAGATCGACAATTTCCTCAACATCCGTCCGATCGTTTCGAACAACCGCGAGATCGGTGTCGAGGTGAAGCGCGGCCCGCTCGATGCGAGCGCGACCTATTTCTGGTCGTCGAGCAAGGAGGGGCAATTGCTCGTCGCCCGGCCCGACGGCATTTTCGACGTGCTGCGCCAGCGCGTCGCGATCGAGGGACTGGAAATCAATCTGGCGGTCAAATTGCCGATCGACGGTCTGACCGTCTCGGCCGGCTATGCCCATCTCGACGGCAAATATGATGCCGACGGCGACGATGTGGTCGAAACCGACCTTGACGGTGCGAATATCTCGCCCGACCGGCTGAACCTCGCCGCCAGCTACGGCAAGGGGCCGCTGTCGGCGCGCGTCCAGACGCAATTCTATCTGGCGCGCAGTTTCACTGGCCCGACGCGCGACCCGCGCAACGATTTCGAGGGCTATAATCTGACCGACGCCTTCCTGCGCTACCAGACGCGGATCGGCGGCATCAGCCTGGCGGTGCAGAATCTGTTCGACCGGCAATATATCGCCTATGCGAGCGACACCCAGCGCCCGACCGACAATTTCTTCAACTTCGCCGGGCGCGGACGCACCTTCACGCTGGGCTGGGATTATCGCTTCTGATGCAGTTGCTCGACACGCTGCACCGCTGGACCGGCGGGCTGATCGGACTGGTGCTTGGCCTGCTCGGCCTCACCGGCGCGATCCTCGTGCACAAGGATGCGTGGATCGGGCTGCCGCATAGCGGCGATCCGCTGCGCAGCGACCTTGGCAGCGTGACGCGGGCGACCGAGGCGATCATGGCGCAGCCGGGCGCGCAGGGCATCATCTATGCCCGCGACGGCTTCGGTCTCCACCAGACCCGCTTCGACGAAGGCGCCGGCGCCTATGCCGACCAGACCGGACAGATCGTCACCCGCTGGGCGAGCCAGTGGGAGCGGCCCGAGCTGTGGATCTTCGATTTTCATCATCATCTCTTCGCCGGCGACAGCGGCGAGTGGGTGATCGGCATCGCCGGCCTGTGCGGGCTGTTCTTCATTGTGTCGGGCGTCATCCTGTGGTGGCGGACGCGCCGGACCTTCCGCCTGCGCCTGTGGCCCAAGCGGATGAGCCGGCCGGCGATCGTCACGCATCACCGCGACCTGGGGATCGTGATGGCACCGCTGTTGCTGCTTTCGGTCGTCACCGGGACGATGATGATCTTTCGCCCCTTCGCGATGGCTGTCGTCGCGCCCTTCGGTTCGATTGCCGCGGCAGAGAAGTCGATGGCGCCGCCCCAATATAAGGGCGGCCCGCTGGCTGCGAAGCCCGACTATGCGGCGATGCTCGCCGAGGCGCGCCGCCGCTTTCCGGACGGCGAGTTCCGCATCCTCAGCCTGCCGCGCAAGGCGGGCGACCCGATCATGCTGCGGATGCGCCAGCAGGCCGAATGGCTTCCCAACGGCCGGTCGACGCTTTGGTTCGATGCGCAGACGGGCGAGTTGCTCGGCGCGCGCGACGCGCTCGCCATGGCGCCCGCCGCACAGGCGTTCAACAAGGCCTATCCGCTGCACGCCGCCAAGGTCGGCGGACTCGGCTATCGCATCGTCATGACCCTGTCGGGGCTGACGATGGCGATGCTCGGCAGCTTTGCAGTGTGGACCTTCTGGTTCCGGCGACCGAAGCCCGTCCGCTCCCGTCCGCGCCGCACCGTCACCGCCTGATCTCCCGATCCGCCAGCGAAATCGCACCGCGCGGTGCCTGTCTCAATAGTTAGTCATTGACCTAAGTATTGGACCGAGCTAGGAGGGCGGGCGAAAGGAATGCGCCATGTCGACCATCCGGCCCGACGCCCCGATTGCGCCCGAACCGGCGATGATCGACGGCATCTTCCGCGCCCTCGCCGACCCGACACGGCGGCAGGTCCTCGAACGGCTGGGCGAACGACCGGCCTCGGTCAGTGAACTTGCGGCGCACCACCCCATGGCGCTCCCCTCCTTTCTCGCGCACCTCAAGGTGCTCGAAGGCTGCGGCCTCGTCCATTCGCGCAAGCTTGGCCGGGTCCGCACCTACAGCCTTGCCCCCGACCGGCTGCGGCTGGCCGAGGACTGGCTCGCGACCCAGCGCCGCCTGTGGGAAGGCCGGCTCGACCGCATGGATGCCTATCTGCTCTCGCTCAAGAACAAGAAGGAGACCTTCGAATGACCTTTCCGCTCAGCCCGGTCGACCCCGACCTCGACCTTGTCCTCGAACGCGTGATCGACGTGCCCGCCGACCTTGTATGGAAGGTCTGGACCACGCCCGAGCATCTGGTGCACTGGTTCGTGCCCAAGCCCTGGACGGTCACCGCTTGCGAGATGGACCTGCGCCCCGGCGGCGTCTTCAGCACGACGATGCGCTCGCCCGAGGGTGAGGAGTTTCCCAACAGCGGCTGTTATCTGGAAGTCGTGCCGGGCGAACGGCTGATCTTCACCGACACGCTGCTCCCCGGCTTCCGGCCGGCGCCGGCGCCCTTCTTCACCGCCGGCCTGTTCCTGACCCCGCAGGGCGACAGCACCCTCTATCGCGCCGTCGCGGTCCACGGCGACAGCGCCGCGCGCCAGAAGCATGAGGAAATGGGCTTCCACGACGGCTGGGGAACCGTGGTCGGCCAGATGGTCGACTATATCAAGGCGATGTGATCCGCCGGCGCACGTCGGCAGCGGACATCGGGTATCGGCTCGGCGAGGCATAGCGCGCTTTCCTATTTTCGCCGCGCTCCTATATCGTCATCGCTTCCATGACCCGCGCCCGCGTCCTCCTTCTGACCGCCGCCCTCGGCCCGCTCGACTATCGCGTCCCGCACGGCAGCGACGCGCCGCTCGGCAGCGTCGTCGTCGCGCCGCTCGGCCCGCGGCGGCTGGGCGGCGTGGTGTGGGAGGATGAAAGCTTCGGCGCCCCCGAACCCGTCGGCGACAACCGCCTGCGCAATCTGTTCGAGGTCGTGCCGGTGCCGCCGATCCGCGCCCCGCTGCGCCGCCTCGTCGAATGGACGAGCGACTATTATCTCGCACCCCCGGGATCGGTGCTGCGCATGGTTCTGCCCGGCGCCGCCTTTGCCGACGCGCGGCGCCCCATCGTCGAATATCGCGCCACGGGAGAGCTGCCGGCACGGATGACGCCGCAGCGCACCGTGGCGCTCGAAAAGATCGGCGCGCGCCAAGGCATTGTGCGCGAACTCGCGGCGCTGGGCGAAGTCAGCGAGGCGGTGATCCGCGGCCTCGTCCAGACGGGCGCGCTCGAGGCGGTGAGCGTGTCGGCCGATCAGCCCTACCCGGAGCCCAACCCCGGCTTCGCGCCGCCCGACCTCTCGGACGAGCAAGCGGCCGCCGCCGGGCAATTGCGCGACGCCGTCGCCGCCCGCGGGTTCGAGACGCTGCTGCTCGACGGCGTCACGGGATCGGGCAAGACCGAAGTGTATATGGAGGCGATTGCCGCCGCCATCGAAGCGGGCAGGCAGGCGCTGGTCCTGCTCCCAGAAATCGCGCTTACCGAACCGATGCTGACGCGCTTCGCGGCGCGCTTCGGCTGCGAGCCGGTGGCATGGCACAGCGGGCTGCGGTCGGTCGAGCGGCGGCGCGCCTGGCACGCGATCGCAAGCGGCGAGGCGAAGATCGTCGTCGGCGCGCGCTCGGCGCTGTTCCTGCCCTATGCCGATCTGGGCGTGATCGTCGTCGACGAGGCGCATGAAACCAGCTTCAAGCAGGAGGATGGCGTCCATTATCACGCGCGCGACGTCGCGGTGATGCGCGGCCATTTCGAGGGGCTGCCGGTGATCCTTGCGAGCGCGACTCCGGCGCTCGAAAGCCTCGCGCAGGTCGAGGCAGGGCGTTACCGCCATATCGTGCTGCCCGCCCGATATGGCGGCGCGACACTACCCGACCTGGCAGCAATCGACATGCGGCAGGATCCGCCAGATCGCGGCCGCTGGCTCGCCCCGCCGCTCGTTGAGGCACTCGCCGACCGGTTGCAAAAGGGCGAGCAGAGCCTGCTTTTCCTCAACCGCCGCGGCTTCGCGCCGCTGACGCTGTGCCGTACCTGCGGCCACCGCATCCAATGCCCTAACTGCACCGCGTGGATGGTCGAGCACCGGCTAGTCCATCGCCTCGCCTGCCACCATTGCGGCCATGTGATGCCGCCGCCGCGCCTATGCCCCGAATGCGAGGACGAGGACAGCCTCGTCGCCTGCGGCCCCGGCGTCGAGCGCGTCGCCGACGAGGTGAGCTTACGTTTTCCCGAGGCGCGCACCGCGATTGTCACCAGCGACACCTTATGGTCGCCCGCGAAGGCGGCCGAGTTTGTCGAGGCGGTCGAGGGCGGACTCGTCGACATCATCATCGGCACCCAGCTCGTGACCAAGGGCTATCATTTCCCCAATCTTACGCTCGTCGGGGTGGTCGACGCCGACCTCGGCCTCGACGGCGGCGATCTGCGCGCCGCGGAGCGGACCTTCCAGCAGATCGCACAGGTTGCGGGACGCGCGGGGCGCGGGGTGAAGCCCGGCGAGGTGCTGATCCAGACACGCGTGCCCGACGCGCCGGTGATGGCGGCGCTGGTCGCCAACGACCGCGAAGGCTTTTATGCCGCCGAAACGGCGGCGAGAAAGTTCGCCGGGGCGCCGCCCTATGGCCGCTTCGCCGCGCTCGTCATTTCGTCCGAGGATATCGAAGTCGCGCGCGGCGTCGCGCAGCGGCTGGGCGAAAAGGCGCCTGTCGCCGATGGTCTCGCTATCTATGGCCCCGCGCCCGCGCCGCTTGCGATGCTGCGCGGCCGCCACCGCTTCCGCCTCCTCCTCCACGCGCCGCGCAGTTTCGACCTGCAGGGCGCGATCCGCGACTGGATCGGTCGGATAGATTGGCCGGCAAAGGTGCGCCTCGCGATCGACGTCGATCCCTATAGTTTCGTTTAAGGCGAATCGGCATTTACAGGGCCGACATTGGGGCTAGACCTTTGTCATGTCCCGCTTGACCCTGCGCCTTGCGCTCGCCCTCGCCACCGGCCTCGTTGCCGTCAGCGCCACGCCGCTTCTTGCCGAGCCAATCGCGGTTCCGGTCGTCACGCCAAAGGATCTCGGCGATGAGGGCAGCGGGCGCCTGATCGTCTTCGCTCAAAAGGTCGAACCCGGCGCAAAGCCCCAGGACGCGGTCGACACGTCGCCGTTCGAGCCGACCGGCACCGCGATCGCGGCGATCGAAGTGAGCAGCCTCAAGCCGGGCCGGACCGCAATCGTCGGCACCGACGTCGATGCCTTTCCGGCCGCCTGGTCGACACTGGCGCCGGGCACCTATCGCATCCAGGCGGTGTTCGACCGCAACCATGATTATAATTATGGCGGGCGCGGCGCCGGCGATCTGGTTTCGCCCGTCGTCGAAGCCCGTCTGCCAGGGCCGGTGCCGACCTTGTCCCTCGATCGCGAGATCGCGGGCCAGGATTTTGCAGCCTGGCTTGCCGCGCTATCGCCCGAGGCGCGGGCGGGTATCGAACCCGGGCTGACGTCGGTCGAGCCGCTGTCCGTCCACAGCGCCGCCCTGTCGCGCTTCTGGGGTCGCGACACAGCGATCGAGGGATGGGTCGCCTTGCCGCCGGGCTATGCCAAGGGCGGCGACACCTACCCCACCGTCTATTCGGACGGCGGCTTCGGCAGCACGAGCGACAGCGCGCACGCAAGCGCTGCGCGCACAGCGGCGATGATGGCGAAGGGCGACCTTCCTCCGATGATCTGGGTCTTCCTCGACCATCATATCGCGACCGGAACGCACGAATTTGCCGATTCGGCCAACAACGGCCCGTGGGGAACGGCACTGACGACCGAGGCGATCCCCGCGCTGGAAATGAAATATCGCATGGACGCCCGTCCGTCGGGCCGCTTCCTGACCGGGCACAGTTCGGGCGGCTGGTCGACGTTGTGGTTGCAGGTCGCCTATCCGAAGCTGTTCGGCGGAAGCTGGCCGACCGCGCCCGACCCGAGCGATTTTCACGATTTCACGAATATCGACCTCTATGCGCCTGCCGCCAACGCCTATGCAGGCAGCGACGGAATCGACCGGCCGCTCGTTCGCGATGACGGCAAGGTCGTCGCGACCTTTCGCCAGTTCGCCCAACTCGAGGCGGTACTCGGTCCCTATGGCGGCCAGCTTGCAAGCTTCGACTGGGTCTTTTCGCCCAAATGCCCCGATGGACGTCCCTGCCCGATGTTCAATCGCGTGACCGGCAAGATCGATCCCGCCGTCGTCACCTATTGGCGCGATCATTTTGACATAGCGCATATCATCGCGCGTGACTGGGCACGGCTCAAACCCGATCTCGACGGCAAGATCCATCTGACCGTCGGCACCGCGGACACTTTTTATCTCAACCAGTCAGCCGAGCGGCTGAAGGCCGTCCTCGACGGCCTCGGCGCAAAGGCGAGCTTCCGCTTCGTTCCCGGCCGCACCCACTTCGATCTCTACAAGGAAGGCGACGATCGCTGGGCGCTCACCAAGACGATGGCAAAGGAAATGTACGCCGTGGCGCGGCCCGCAACGGCCACTCAATAATCGGGTTCGCCGCCGCCCAGCACCTGCTGCGCCTGACCGGTCAGCCACGCCATCGCCGCCGCCCACGGCTGATGCCCATGACTGATCCGCGCGACGCCGAGCGCCGCCAGTTCGGCATGGGTCGGCCCCGCCTTGGCGCGCAGGATATTGACCGGTAGCGGCGACGCCGCGCAAATCGCGCCAATGCAGCGCGCATCGCCGAGGAAGGGGACGAACAGCGAGCCTGCGCCGGCATCGGCATAGGCGCGGGCGCGCTCGAGCACGGCGGCGACGAGCCGGTCGCCCTCCTTCGCCGCATCGGCGCCGCGAAAGACATCGCAGCGGGCGTTGACGAAAATTCCGGTATCGGCCGCGGCACGGTAGCGCGCCTGCGCCTCCGCGATCGGCAACAGATCGTTCCGGCCGGGCATCCGGTCCTCCATATTGATCCCCGCCGCTCCCGCCGCCCTTGCCCGCGCGACCGAGGCGCCAACGCTGGCGGGATCGGCGCCATAGCCCGATTCCATGTCGATCGTGACCGGCAAGTCGGTGACCGACAGGATGCGCGCGAGATTCTCGAACACATCGGCAAGCGGAAAATCCTCGCCATCGGCGCGGCCCTGCGCGCCGGCGACGCCATAGCTTCCGGTCGCGATCGCCTTGACCCCCGCGGCGGCGACCGCCTTCGCGCTGCCGGCATCCCAGATATTGACCAGAATCAGCGGGTCACCGGGAATGTGAAGCGCACGGAAGGTCGCGATTTTGTCGGTCATTTAATTTCCCTTTTCAGAAGTTCGCGCTTGATCGGCAGGCCATAGGCATAGCCGCCGAGCGAGCCGTCGCTGCGCACGACGCGGTGGCACGGGATGAGGACCGCGACGTTGTTCGCACCATTGGCGCTGCCCGCGGCGCGCACCGCCTTGGGCTTGCCGACCGCGGCCGCGATGTCGGCGTAGCTGCGCGTCTCGCCCGCCGGTATCTTGCGCAGTTCGCGCCAGACCGCTTCCTGAAAGGCGGTGCCCTTCACATCGAGCGGAATATGGTCAAAACCGGCCGCCGGCGCCTCTACCGCATCGACCACCTGCTGCAGCAGCGCGGTGAAATCGGCGCCGCCCTCGACCAGTTCGGCGGCCGGGAAGCGCGCCTCAAGCGCATCGCGCCCTTCCGCAAAGCTGAGGCGGCACACGCCCTTTGCGGTCGCCGCGACGAGCATGTCGCCAAGGCTCGTCGATACCACCGCCCAGTGAATCGTCGCGCCCTTGCCGCCATTCACCCATGCCGAAGCGGTCATTCCCATGCGTCCCTCCATCGTGTCGTAAAAGCGCGACGGCCCCGAAAAGCCCGCGTCATAGATGGCGTCGGTCACGCGCCCCGCCTCGCTCAACGCCGCCCGGGCGCGCTCCTCGCGCAGCGCCCTTGCATAGGCAGCTGGCGAAAGGCCGGTGTGACGGGTGAAGACGCGCTGAAAATGGGTCGCCGAATAGCCGGTACGCGCCGCAAGATCGGCGAGCGCGAGCGGCTCCTCGCTGTCCTTGATCGCGGCGATGGCGGCGATCACGGCGCCTTCGTCGCGCGCGACATCGTCTGGCAGGCAACGCTTGCACGGGCGCAGTCCGGCGGCGCGTGCTGCGGCTCCGTCGGCGAAGAAGCGGACATTCGCGCGCGCCGGATGCCGCGCCGCGCAGCTCGGCCTGCAATAGATGCCCGTCGTCAGCACACCGGTGACGAAGCGTCCGTCGAGCGCACGGTCGCGGCGCTGCACCGCCGCCCAGCGATCGGCATCGGTCATGCTGTCGGCGCTCATGGCTCGGCTCCCTCGCTCGCATCCCGCTCGATCCGCGCGGCAAAGCATCCGTACGCGGCATTATGGGCGTCGATATAGGCGATGCCGGCGTCCGCGAACAGGTCGCGGATTGCGGCATCGGCTTCGCCCGGCCCTGCGACCCGCGCGGTTCGCAGCATGCCGTCGGCACCAAAGGCACGCATCGCGAGCGGGCGCCCCTCGAACACCGGCGGCGTCCGGTCGCGCCACATCGTGCGCGCCGCGCCGCGCCGGACATAAATGGCATAGGCGCTGCGATAGGGCGTGGCGACGTCGTGGCTGAGGTGATGCAGCAGTACTAGTTCCTCGCCCGCCCTTGCGTCCTCCAGGCTGACCCGGCAGGGAAAGCCGCGGTCGGCGGTGGCAATGACGCGGCGGGCGTTCCGCGCGCTCAGCGCCTCATCGTCGAGCGCGAAAAGCGGGGCGAAGGGCGCGGGGTCCAGCCCCTGAATTCGATAGCGCATTCGATCAGTCATATGCGGCTCCTTTGTCTGCTCGCCGATTTGTCATGCCAGGCGCGGCGATGCGTCCCGATGCTTGCGCTCAAAGCCGGACGATGCGCTCGCCTCTGATTTTTTCCACCAAACCAACAGTTTCGATGCCCGGCATCGACGGATGACATCGGAGACTATCGAATGACGACCATCGACGTATCGCAGACCGGCGGAAAGCGGGCGGCGCCGCGCGACTGGCTCCGGCTTTCCGCTACCCTCTGCTTCCTGTCGATCGCGGCGGGCCAGTTGCTCTTCACCGCCTTCATCCTGCTTTTCTACTACCCGTCCTCCTTGTCGGGTGACTTCGCCGCGTGGAATGCCAAACCGCTGATCAAGGGCTTCGTGCCCGGCGATGTGGGCGGCAATCTCTTCTTTGCGGCACATGTGCTGATGGCGGCGGTCATCACCTTCGGCGGACTGGTGCAGTTGGTGCCCGCGATCCGGGGACGCTGGCCCGCCATCCACCGCTGGAACGGCCGGCTCTATCTGCTCAGCGCGCTGGTGCTCGCGCTCGGCGGGCTCTGGCTGACCTGGGTGCGCGGCACTTGGCTGCACTGGGCGGGCGCGGTGGGAATCAGCCTCGATGCGCTGCTCATTCTTCTCTTCGGCGCGCTTGCATGGCGGGATGCCCGGGCGCGCCGGTTTGCGGCGCACCGGCGCTGGACGCTACGCCTGTTCGCGGTGGCGAGCGCAGTCTGGTTCATGCGCGTCGGCTATATGACCTGGGGCATCGCGGCCGGCGGCGCGGGGATCGGCACGGCGATGGACGGCCCGTTCGACATCTTCCTGGCTTTCGCCAACTCGCTGCTGCCGCTCGGCGTGACCGAACTCTATTTGCGCACCGGCGCGCGGGGCAGGCCCGCGGTGCGATCCGCCGTGACCGTAGTGCTGGCGACGAGCGCGATCGCCATTCTGGTCGGCAGCGCCGGGGCATGGCTGATCATGTGGCGCCCCTACCTCTAACTTGCCTTCGCGCGCGCAGCGACTAGGTTCGCGGCCATGACCCGTCTTCTCGCATTCTTCTTCGCCCCCCTGCTTGCTCTCGTCGCCTTCGCGGTTCCGGCCCGCGCTGCCGACGATATCAGCGCGGTTTCGCGCAGCGTCGTCCGCGTCGTCACCGTAGCGATGGTCGATGGCGAAGTCGTCGGCTTCGGGCATGGCAGCGGCATCGCCATTTCGCCGACCCGCATCCTCACCAACGCCCATGTCGTCGAATCGGCGGCCAAATATCCGAACAATGTCGCGCTCGGCGTCGTCCCCTCCGAAGGGAAGAAAAGCTATGCCGGCAAGCTGATCGCGATCGATACCAAGCGCGACCTGGCGCTCATCGAAATGACCGAGGGGCACGTGCCCGCCGCGGTCATCTATTCGGGGCCGTTCGAGGCGGGGGCAGAGGTCGTCGCGCTCGGCTATCCGGGCAATGTCGACCTTGCGACCGCGCAGAGCGCGACCGATTATATCACCCCGCGCAGCCCGGTGCGAAGCGAGGGCAATCTGTCGAACACCCAAGCGATCGAGGGCATCGCCACCTATGTCCACACGGCGAAGATCGCGCGCGGCAATTCGGGCGGACCGCTCGTCGACAGTTGCGGGCGCATCGTCGGCATCAACACCTTCATCACCCGCGCCGACGACGGCGATTCGCCCTTCGCCTTCGCGATCGCGGGCCGCGAGGTGACGCGCTTCCTTGGCGACGCCGGACAGAGTTTCGCGAGCGTCGGAACGCCGTGCCTGACGATGGCCGAGGCCGACGCCCGCGACCGCGCCGCGCTGGAAGCCGATGCCCGCGCGCTGGCGCAGGCCAATGCCGCGCGCGACGAAGCGGCGAAGCTCGACCATGACCTCAAGGCCGCGCGCGCCGAGGAAGCGGCGATGACCGCGCGTGAGAACCGCATGGCGCTCGCCGGGGTGCTGTTCGTGATCGGCGCGCTCGGCGCCGGGGCGGCGCTGATCTTCTACAATCAGAAGAATATGCGCCGCGCCAAGATCGCAGGGAGCGCCGGGGCCGCGCTGATGCTGTTCGCGGCGCTGCTCTTTGCGACGCGGCCCGATGCGCATGCGGCGCTCGACGCGGTCGAAGGCGATACGGCCGATACGGCGAAGCCCGAAGGGGCCAAGCTTGCCGAAGGTAATTATCTCTGCACGATCCGCCCTGACCGCAGCCGCATTACCGTGTCGTCGACCACCGACGTGCCGGTCGCGATCGCCGCGAACGGCTGCGTCAACGACCGCACCCAATATGCGATGGGCGCCGATGGCCGTTGGCAGCGTATCCTGGTGCCCAATGAGGAGGCGACCGTGACCGTCGCGTCGATCGATCCGGCGGCGAAGGATTATCGCGTCGACCGCTATCTGCTCGATGCCGACACCATGAAGCTGGCGCGCGAGGCGCGGGCGGGGATCACGCTCAAGGCCTGCACCACCGACCCCGACGCGCTTGCCGGGCTCGCGACGCAGCAGGATGCAATTCGCGCCGTACTGCCCGCCAGCCCGAACGAGCGGCTCGTCTACCAGTGCCAGAAGGCGGCGGCAGGGGCGGGAGCAAAGCCAGCGCCCTGATGCTGCGCGGGGTCGTGGCAGCGTCTGCTATCCCCCGCACGCCTTGAACAGCATGAGTGTGCGGTCCCTCGCGAGGTCGGCGCTCGGTTCGTGATAATCCTTGCGGCGGTCGCTGTTGAAGCCGTGGCCCGCCTCATAGACGAAGATTCGCGCGGTCGGATGATCGCGCGCGATCAGCGTCTCGACGCCGTCCATCGGAATGCCGCCGTCGAAGCGGCCGAAATGGGCGATGGCGGCGCACCCCGGCGCCTCATCCTTGAACATTGTCGGGACGAGGCTGCCGTAATAGGAGGAAGCGGCGGCCAGATCGGGGCTGATCTGCGCCATTCGCCACGCGACCGACCCGCCGTAGCAATAGCCGGTGATGAAGACCGGCCCCTTCGCCTTCAGGGCATCGATACAGGTCTGCGCGTCCTTTAGACTCTGTTCGAACGGATGGAGTTCGCGCGCCAGCTGCACCGC
Organism: Sphingopyxis terrae subsp. terrae NBRC 15098; assembly: GCF_001610975.1. Lineage (NCBI taxonomy): Bacteria > Pseudomonadati > Pseudomonadota > Alphaproteobacteria > Sphingomonadales > Sphingopyxidaceae > Sphingopyxis > Sphingopyxis terrae. The sequence continues at coordinate 1,212,878 of NZ_CP013342.1, forward strand.
GCGCTCGAACTGCGGCCCCGAATAGTCGCTTTCGAACCCCGGATGCTCGCGGTCGAACAGCGCGGGCGACAGCACCTCATAGCCGTCGGCCGCATATTCGTCGCACAGCTCGCGAATATGATCGGTGACCCCGAAGATTTCCTGGATCAGGACGAGCCCGCCGCGGCGTTCGCCGACTGGCTGGGCGTGATAGACCGCGATTTCCGCGCCGTCGTCCATTGTCATACGGATCATTTCGCCCATCGGCCTTGCCCTCTTCCGTGCTTGCCGCGCCAGTCGTGGCGCGATCCGACTTTCGCGCCTGTTTGGAGAAAGTCGGCCGCTTCGACAAGCGCGACGCAAAGGGGGGCGGAAGGTGAAGCGGATTCCTCCCACCCCCACCTTGCATTGCAACAGAATCGTTGCTAGGCGCGCCGCGACTTCGCGCGGGGGTGGTTCGTCGAATTTCCCCGAAAACCGCGCGACCAAATCCCCCACGGGATCGTAGAGAAGGACTTTCGCGCGTGGAGAATTCCGGCGGCATTCAGGGCAACATCACGGCGGGCCTCGCGGGCCGCTATGCCAGCGCGCTGTTCGATCTGGCGAGCGAATCGAAGGCAATCGACGGCGTTCAGGCGAGCCTTGCAAAGCTGCAGACCGCGCTGACCGATTCGGCCGATCTGGCGACCCTGATCTCGAGCCCCGTCGTTACCCGCGGCGATGCCGAAAAGGCAATCGAGGCGGTGGCCAAGGCGTTGAAGCTCGATTCGCTGACCGCCAAATTCCTGGGCGTGCTCGCCGAAAATCGCCGCCTTGCCGATCTGCCCGCGATGATCGACGCCTATCATGCGATCGTCGCGGCGCACCGCGGCGAAGTGACCGCCAAGGTCACCAGCGCCCACCCGCTGAGCGCCGAGCAATTGAAGGCGCTCGCCGCCAACCTCAAGACCCGTGTCGGCCGCGACGTGAAGATCGCGACCACCGTCGACCCCGCCATTCTCGGCGGCCTCGTCGTCCAGCTGGGCAGCCAGCTGATCGACGGCAGCATCCGTACCCGTCTCAACAGTTTCGCCCAGGCGATGAAGGGCTGAAAAGCCCGACGCCAAATTGCCCGATGAAAGGCTGAATAATGGAAATCCGCGCCGCTGAAATCAGCAAGGTCATCAAGGACCAGATCGCCAATTTCGGGACCGACGCCACGGTCAGCGAAATCGGTTCGGTGCTCTCCGTCGGTGACGGCATCGCCCGCGTCTATGGCCTCGACAATGTCCAGGCCGGCGAAATGGTCGAATTCGCCAATGGCGTGAAGGGCATGGCGCTCAACCTCGAAGCCGACAACGTCGGCATCGTGATCTTCGGCTCGGACAGCGAGATCAAGGAAGGCGACACCGTCAAGCGCACCGGCACGATCGTCGACGTCCCCGTCGGCAAGGGTCTGCTCGGCCGCGTCGTCGATGGCCTCGGCAACCCGATCGATGGCAAGGGCCCGATCAAGGCCGACAAGCGCATGCGCGTCGAAGTCAAGGCGCCGGGCATCATCCCGCGCACCTCGGTTCACGAACCGGTCCAGACCGGCCTCAAGGCGCTCGACGCGCTCGTTCCCGTCGGCCGCGGCCAGCGCGAACTGATCATCGGTGACCGTCAGACCGGCAAGACCGCCGTCGCGATCGACACATTCATCAACCAGAAGGACGTCAACAAGGGCGACGACGAATCGAAGAAGCTCTACTGCATCTACGTCGCCGTCGGTCAGAAGCGTTCGACCGTCGCGCAGATCGTTCGCCAGCTCGAAGAAAATGGCGCGATGGAATATTCGATCGTCGTCGCCGCGACTGCGTCGGAACCCGCGCCGCTCCAGTATCTCGCCCCCTATGCCGGCGTGACGATGGGCGAGTTCTTCCGCGACAACGGCATGCACGCCGTGATCGTCTATGACGATCTGTCGAAGCAGGCCGTCGCCTACCGCCAGATGTCGCTGCTGCTCCGCCGCCCGCCGGGCCGCGAAGCCTATCCGGGCGACGTTTTCTATCTGCACAGCCGCCTGCTCGAGCGCGCTGCGAAGATGAACAGCGACAATGGTTCGGGCTCGCTCACCGCGCTGCCGATCATCGAAACGCAGGCGGGTGACGTTTCGGCGTACATCCCGACCAACGTGATTTCGATCACCGACGGCCAGATCTTCCTTGAAACCAACCTGTTCAACGCGGGTATCCGTCCGGCGATCAACGTCGGCCTGTCGGTGAGCCGCGTCGGCTCGGCCGCGCAGACCAAGGCGATGAAGAAGGTGTCGGGCTCGATCAAGCTCGAGCTTGCACAGTATCGCGAAATGGAAGCCTTCGCGCAGTTCGGTTCGGACCTCGACGCCTCGACGCAAAAGCTGCTCAACCGCGGCGCGCGCCTGACGCAGCTCTTGAAGCAGCCGCAGTTCCAGCCGATGCCGTTCGAAGAGCAGACCGCATCGATCTTTGCCGGCACCAACGGCTATCTCGACGCTGTCGCGACGACCGACGTGTCGCGCTACGAAGCGGCAATGCTCGCCTATCTGCGCAGCGACCATGCCGATGTGTTGAAGGCGATCCGCGACACCAAGGATCTTGGCGACGACACCAAGAAGAGCCTGGTCGCGGCGCTCGACGCCTTCGCCAAGATTTTCGCGTAAGCCAAGTTACCGTGAGCCCGGCCTCCTGCGCCGGGCTGACGAACAAGAGGGGCCGTAATGGCATCGCTTAAGGAACTCAAAGGGCGGATCGTCTCGGTCAAATCGACCCAGAAGATCACCAAGGCCAAGAAGATGGTTGCCGCCGCCAAGCTGCGCAAGGCGCAGGCCGCGGCCGAAGCTGCGCGGCCCTATGCCGAGCGGCTCGAAGGCGTCGTCGCCAGCCTCGCCTCCAAGGTCGGCGCGTCGGATTCGGCGCCCAAGCTGCTGTCGGGTACCGGCAAGAGCGACACCCACCTGCTGGTCGTGCTCAACAGCGACCGCGGCCTCGCCGGCGCGTTCAACTCGAACATCGTCAAGGCGGCACGCGACAAGGCTCTGGCGCTGCAGGCCGAAGGCAAGACGGTTCGCTTCTTCCTCGTCGGCCGCAAGGGCCGGCCGGTGATCGCCCGCCTCTTCCCCGGCCAGATCATCGAGAATTACGAAACGACCGGCATCCGCGATATCGGCTTCGATCAGGCGAACGAGATTTCAGCGAAGGTGATGGAGCTTTACGAAGCCGGCGCCTTCGACGTCGCGCACCTCTTCTATTCGAAGTTCCGCTCGGCGCTGCTTCAGATCGCAACCGGCCAGCAGATGATCCCGGTTCCGCCGCCCGCTGACGTTCCGGCGTCGAGCGGCGCTGCGGTCGAATATGAACCGGGCGAGGAAGAAATCCTTGCTGACCTCTTGCCGCGCAACGTCACCATCCAGATCTTCAAGGGCCTCCTTGAAAACGCCGCGTCCGAACAGGGCGCGTCGATGACTGCGATGGACAATGCGACGCGCAACGCGGGCGAGCTGATCAACAAGCTGACCATCGTTTACAACCGCACGCGTCAGGCGGCGATCACCACCGAACTTATCGAGATTATCGCGGGCGCCGAAGCGCTCTAACCGATCAACCCAAGGAAGAAGACCATGGCTACCGCTCCCGCTGAAAAGAAGGCTCCCGCCAAGAAGGCCGCCGCGCCCAAGGCTGCTGCGCCGAAGAAGGCCGCAGCGCCGAAGGCTGCTGCGACCGGCACCGCGACCGGCCGCGTTGCACAGGTCATCGGCGCCGTCGTCGACGTCCAGTTCACCGGCCCGCTGCCCGCCATTCTGAACGCGCTCGAAACCGACAACAATGGCAACCGCCTCGTCCTCGAAGTCGCGCAGCACCTTGGCGAGAACACCGTCCGCACGATCGCGATGGATGCGACCGACGGCCTGACCCGCGGCCAGCCCGTCACCGACACCGGTGCGCAGATTTCGGTTCCCGTCGGCCCGCAGACGCTCGGCCGCATCCTCAACGTCATCGGTGACCCGATCGACGAGCGCGGCCCGGTGAACAGCGACATGACCGCACCGATCCACGCCAAGGCTCCCGAATTCGTCGACCAGTCGACCGAAGCGGCGATCCTGGTCACCGGCATCAAGGTCATCGACCTGATCGCGCCCTACGCCAAGGGCGGCAAGATCGGCCTGTTCGGCGGCGCCGGCGTCGGCAAGACCGTTCTCATTCAGGAACTGATCAACAACATCGCCAAGGGCCACGGCGGCGTGTCGGTGTTCGCGGGCGTCGGTGAACGCACCCGCGAAGGCAACGACCTCTATCACGAATTCCTCGACGCCGGCGTTATCGCCAAGGACGCCGACGGCAACCCGACCCCCGAGGGGTCGAAGGTGGCGCTGGTGTTCGGCCAGATGAACGAACCCCCGGGTGCGCGTGCTCGCGTCGCGCTCTCGGGCCTGACCATGGCCGAATATTTCCGCGACCAGGAAGGCCAGGACGTTCTGTTCTTCGTCGACAACATCTTCCGCTTCACGCAGGCGGGTTCGGAAGTGTCGGCGCTGCTCGGCCGTATTCCTTCCGCCGTGGGTTACCAGCCGACCCTGTCGACCGACATGGGCGCGCTTCAGGAACGCATCACCTCGACCACCAAGGGCTCGATCACGTCGGTGCAGGCCATTTACGTCCCCGCGGACGACTTGACCGACCCGGCTCCCGCCACCTCCTTCGCTCACTTGGACGCGACCACGACGCTGAGCCGCGCGATTTCGGAACTCGGCATCTATCCCGCGGTCGACCCGCTCGATTCGACCAGCCGCGTGCTGACCGCCGCGACGGTCGGCCAGGAGCATTACGAAACCGCCCGCCGCGTTCAGGAAACGCTGCAGAAGTACAAGTCGCTGCAGGACATCATCGCGATCCTGGGCATGGACGAGCTTTCGGAAGAAGATAAGCTGGTCGTCGCCCGCGCGCGCAAGATCCAGCGCTTCCTGTCGCAGCCGTTCCACGTCGCCGAAGTCTTCACCGGCATCCCCGGCAAGTTCGTGCCGATCGAGGAAACGGTGAAGTCGTTCAAGGCCGTCGTCGACGGCGAATATGACCATCTGCCCGAAGCAGCCTTCTATATGGTCGGCGGCATCGACGAAGCGGTCGCCAAGGCCGCGAAGCTCGCCGAAGACGCGGCCTGAGGATAACGGCCCCTCCCTTTCGGGGGAGGGGTTGTAGGAATAGAGATATGGCTCTGAAGTTCGAACTCGTTACCCCCGCCCGCCTCGAGCGGTCGAGCGACGTCTATATGGTCACCGTGCCGGGCAGCGAAGGCGATTTCTCGGTGCTCGAAGGCCATGCGCCCTTCATGGCGACGCTGCGCAACGGCCCGCTGACCATCTATGCGACGAACGGCGCCCAGCCCGAAACGATCGAGGTCGAAGGCGGCTTTGCCGAAGTGAACGAAGCCGGCCTCACCGTCCTCGCCGAACATATCGCCGGCTGACGCCGCGCGTCGCTTGCCGGATCGAAAAGGGGCCTTGCGGCCCCTTTTTTTGTCGGCGGTGCCGGGGCGGGTCGCCTAATCGCGCTGCGCCGCGAGGCGATCGAGCGCCGCAGGGTCGCGGATGGTGATACGGTTGTAATCGATGGCGATCAGCCCCGCCTCCTCGAACCCGCGCAACAGCTTGTTCACGCTCTGGCGCGTGACGCCGAGCATCGCGCCCAACTGCTCCTGCGGCAATCGCAAACCCAAGTCGGTCCCCTGTTCGCCCGCGATGCCGTGGATGCGCGCGAGGTCAGCGAGCGTCCACGCCATGCGCTGGTCGAGCGATCCGAGCTGCTGGTCGTTGAGCAGCCGCAGGCTGTCACCCTGCCGCGCGCACATGAGCAGCGCGATGTCACGCCACAGGATCGGATCGGTGTCGAGGATCGCGCGCAGCCCGGCCACCGGCAGATGCACCAGCGTCGTATCCTTATGCGCGCGGTAGGCGAAACGGATCGGCGGATTGTCGAGCAGACGAACGAGCGCGAGCACTTCGAACGGTCCCGACAGGCTGAGCACGAACTTGCGTCCGGCGGCGCTGCCCCGGCTGACCTCGACCCCGCCTGCCGCGATCACGAAAATGTCGCGTTGTTCGGGATCGCGCGCGAAGATTTCGGCGCCGCGCGGATAGTCGGCGCTGCGCGCGATGCGGGCGAGGTCGGCAAGCCGCGCCTCCGGCCAGGCAGCGAAGAGCGGACAGCGGCGCAGCACGGCCAGCCGGTCGCCGTGCGTCGGCGCTGTGTCTTCCCCCACGCTTTCCCGCGACCGCGACGCCATCACCCGTCCTCCCGGCGCCCATAGTAGGATGCGGCGGCAATTTTCCCAACGAGATTGTCGGCCCGATGACAGACTGCGCCCGCCTGCCCCGCTACGGCGCCAATGCAAAGGTGGAAAGAGGAGTGAGGTCCTATGAAATATCTGTTGGCGCTGCTGGCGATGCTCGCGGGCACGCTGTCGGGCCCGGCCGTGCAGGCGGCCCCCGCGAGCGAGGAGGAGGCCTATGAGATCGGCCTCGACGCCTATACCTATGGCTATCCGATGGTGCTGATGGACACGACCCGGCTCGTATCGACCAATGCCGGTGCGCCCGGACGGCTGCGCGCGCCGATGAACGATTTCTCGCATATGCGAACCTATCCCGACGCGACCTTCAAGGATGTCGTGCGCCCCAACGCCGACACGCTTTATTCCTCGCTATGGTATGACGTGGGCAAGGACCCGCTCGTCCTGACGCTGCCGAAGACCGCCGGCCGCTATCATGTGGTGCCGATCATGGACATGTGGACCGAGGTGTTCGCGACGCTGGGCACGCGCACCACGGGCAACGACGGTGGTACCGTCGCTCTGGTCGGTCCGCATTGGCAGGGCAGGCTGCCCCAGGGGATGCGGATGGTGCGCAGCCCGACCGACATGGGGTGGATCATCGGGCGCATCCAGACCAACGGCCCCGCCGATTACGACCATGTCCACAGCCTGCAGGCAGGCTATGATGCTGCGCCGCTGTCGCAATGGGGCAAACCGCGCGCCGTCACAATGCCGAAGGTCGACAGCAGCGTCGACATGAAGACCCCGCCGGTGATCCAGGTCGCACAGATGACGCCCGGCGCCTTTTTCGCGCGCTTCGCTGAGGTGATGAAGCGCAATCCGCCGCACGCGACCGATTACGCGATCCTGCTGCGCATGGAGCGCGTCGGGCTGGTTCCGGGACAGGATTTCGACCTCGCAAAGGCCGATCCGGCGGTCCAGCGCGGCCTGACGCGCGCCGCGGCCGACGCCTATCAGCGGATGCTCGATCGCCGTAAACGGCTGGCGCTGACGCGCAACAATTGGGTCGCGCTGGGCAATGCGCTGGGCGTCTATGGCAATGACTATCTCCAACGCGCCTTCGTTGCCTATGCCGGGCTGGGTGCGCTGCCGCCCGAGGAAGCCATCTACCCGATGGCGCCGCTCGACAGCGAGGGCAAGCCGCTGACCGGTGCCGCACGCTATGTGCTGCATTTCGACAAGGACCAGCTTCCGCCCGCTGACGCCTTCTGGTCGCTGACCATGTATGGCGAAGATCAGTTCTTCGTCGACAATCCGATCGGCCGCTATGCGATCGGCGATCGCGACAAGCTGGCGTTCAATGCCGACGGATCGCTCGACCTCTATATCCAGAAGGACGACCCCGGCGCCGACAAACAGGCCAACTGGCTGCCCGCCCCCGCCGGGTCCTTTTCGATGAACCTGCGCCTCTACCTGCCCGAGCGCGCGGCGCGCGAAGGCCGCTGGACGCCGCCCGCAATCAAGCGGCTGCCCTGAAGCGGATTGAGGTAAGGCGAAGCGGGCCTGCCGCGCCGACGGCTATTTGTCGACGACGAGGCAGGCCTGTCCGCTCTTCTGGAGCGTAGCGCAAAAGCCCTGGGCATCGGCGCGGGTGGCAAAGCCAGTGGCGTGAAGCCGCGTGACCGACCCCGCCTTGACATAGGCGGGGGTCTGGGCCGCGACGGCGGGATATTTGCGCGCCAGCGTCGCCCACAATTTCTTCGCATTGCCATCAACGGCAAAGGCGCCGAGCTGTGCGCGCCAGGGGCCGGAGGTTGCGACGCGCACCGGCGCGGGCTTGGCCGCGGCATCGGGCGTCGCCGCCGGTTCGACGCGGATACGTTTGGGCGCCGGAGCCGCGGCCGGGGTTGCCGGCAGCGGGCCCGCCAGCGGCGGCGCAGCATAGCTGGTCCCTGGCTTGGCGGCGGCCGTCGCGGCGACGCCATCGGCTCTCGCTTCGCTCGCGGCGGTGGCGGCGTCGCGCGCCTTGGCGGGCTTCGCGGCGGAGGGCTGCGGTTCGATCAGCGGCGGCGGCGTATAGCTCGCGCCCGGTTGGGAGGCCGGCAGGCGGGCCGTGCGGATCGTCGGCGCGGGCGCTGCGTCGGGCGCCGGGGCGCCCGCACTGACCGCCGCGAGACGCGCACGCGCTTCGTCCTTTTCCATCTGCGGCAGCATGGCGAGCCCGCGCTGACGCTGGTCGAGCGGCACGAGCTGGTCGAGCTGGACCAGCCGCGCCGAGGCGACAGTCAGCCCGGCATCGCTGGCGCGTTTCGTCAGCGCATAGCTGCGCGGCCAGTCCTTGGCGATGAGGTCGCCGTTGAACAGCGCGGTGCCGAGTACATATTGCGCGCGCGGCTCGCCGCGTTCGGCCGAGCGGATGATATAGGGCATCGCCTCCTTCTGCCGCCCGGCGGTGAAGATGACGAGGCCAAGATTATCCTCAGCCTGGAGATGGCCCTGTTTTGCGGCGCGGCGATACCAGCTTTCGGCCTGCACCAGATCGACCGCCACACCGCGCCCGAGCTTGTACGCCTGGCCCAGATTGAACTGCGCATCGGCATCGCCGGCGAGCGCCAGCGGCCGCCATTCGGCCACCGCCTTCGCAAAATCGCCGGCCTGCCACGCGTCGACGCCATCCTTGACGTCCGCGTGAGCGGGCAGCGCGAAAGCGAGGGCCGAAGCGATCGGGAGCGCGAGGCGCAGCGCGGTGCGAAATGAACGCATCTTATTCTCCAATGACTTGCGCCGCACCGGGCGGCCGGCCGTCGCGGCAGCCGGTCCTAACCCCAAATGGCTAACAGCCCCTTAGCATAGAGGCCGGGCGCAGCGAAGTTGCCCCGCTTCGGCACATGTCGTTACTGACGCCTTGTTAACCAGATTTCTGCGCAATTCGTTCACCTTCTTTTTATCATCGTTAACCCAATTTTAGCTCCCTGCATGGCATTCCCCCGCCAATTCGTTGATTTTTTCAGGGGGACAGCAGTGCGCGTTCTGGCATTGGCTTCACAAAAGGGCGGGTCGGGCAAGACGACCCTGTCGGGGCATCTGGCGGTGCAGGCCCAGCTTGCAGGCGCCGGTCCGGTCGTCCTGATCGACATCGATCCGCAGGGTTCGCTTGCCGACTGGTGGAATGAACGCGAGACCGATCTGCCGGCCTTTGCGCAGACGACCGTCGCGCGGCTGGCGTCCGACCTCGAGATATTGCGCCAGCAGGGCTTCAAGCTCGCGGTCATCGACACACCGCCCGCGATCACCATGGCGATCCAGAGCGTGATTTCGGTCGCCGAGCTGATCGTCGTCCCGACGCGTCCGAGCCCCCACGACCTGCGCGCCGTCGGCGCCACCGTCGACCTGTGCGAACGCGCGGGCAAGCCGCTGGTGTTCGTCGTCAACGCGGCAACCCCGAAAGCCAAGATCACAAGCGAAGCGGCGGTTGCGCTGTCGCAGCACGGCACCGTCGCGCCGGTGACGCTGCACCATCGCACCGATTATGCGGCTTCGATGATCGATGGCCGCACGGTGATGGAGGTCGATCCGAACAGCCGTTCGGCCGACGAGATCCGCCAGCTTTGGACCTATATAAACGACCGGCTGGAAAAGAATTTCCGCCGCACCGTCTTCTCCGCCCCGATGCCGGCACAGCCCGGCTACGGCACCGTCCGCCCGATGGGCGGCGGTTTCGGCCGCCGCATGGCCGGCCAGTGAACGGGGGAGTAGAAAAAATGGGCGAACCCAAACCCCTCGCATCGCTGAGCGCCGGACTGCTGGCCCGCAAGGGCGCTGCACGGCCTGCCATGCGCCGCCAGCCACTCGGCAGCGGCCCCGCCGCGACCTTCGGCCAGCAGGGCTATGACGATCTGGGCTGGAACGACATGGGCTATGATGTCGATCCGCAGCAGTCGACGGAACCGGCACGTATGGTCGATCTGAAGCCGCTGCTCGCCGGATCGGTGCTCGATCACAATGCCGCTGCCGAACATGCGGTCGACGCCAGCACCGGCCACGAGCTGATCGCCGAAGAAACGGCCGACCTGACGCCCGCCGACATGGCGCCGCTCGATCCGACGCCGGTCGATCTGACTGGCGCGCCGGCGGCCGACTTTGCTCCCGAAGCAGTCGAAGTTCCCGAAATCGTTCGCCAGCAGGAATCGCTGATCGAGCGCGTCGCGGCCGTGGCCCGCAAGGTCGAGGCGCGGCCCGAGCCCAAGGCGAAGAAGGACAAGGCGCCGCGAACGCAGCGCGCTCGCGAAAAAGCGGCGTTCACGCTCCGCCTCGATGCCGAACGCCATTTGCGCCTGCGCCTTGCGAGTGCGGTGACCAACCGGTCGGCGCAGACGATCCTGACCGAACTGCTCGACGATTATCTGTCGGCCTTGCCCGAAATCGACGCGATGGCGAGCCGCCTGCCCGCCGCGCGCCCGCTGCGCAAGTCGGCCTGATCCGGACCAGATAAAGGGGGACCTGACATGAACCGCAACATGCTGATGAAGCTGGCCGTTTCGGGCTTTGTCCTGGGCGTTACCACGACCGGGTGCGCCGCACCGGGCAAGGTCGCCGCGGGGCCGAACGACGCCGCGGGCAAGCCCGAGGTTGCCGCCGCGTCGGCCGAGAAGGCGCGCGCCGCCCTTGAGGATGGCAAGGTCAGCAAGGCGGTCGGTCTTGCCGAAGCCGCGGTCGCGGCGAGCCCACGCGACGGCCATTACCGCGCGCTGCTCGGTCAGGCCTATCTGAACGACGGACGCTTCGCCTCGGCGACCGACGCCCTGTCGGAAGCGATGGAGCTGGGCGTCAAGGACAGCAACACGGTGCTCGCAATGACGCTGGCGCATATCGCGCAGGGCAAGACATCGCAGGCGGTGTCGCTGCTCAAGGAAAATTTCGATACCGTTCCGGCCCCCGACCTCGGCCTCGCGCTCGCGCTGGCCGGAGACACCGAATCGGCAATCTATATCCTGACCGAAGCCGCGCGCGCCGAAGGCGCGACCGCGCGCACGCGGCAGAATCTGGCGCTGGCGCTTGCCCTGTCGGGCCGCTGGGCGCAGGCGCGCATCGTCGCGTCGCAGGATCTGTCGCTCGCGAAGGTGGAAACGCGCATGGCCGAATGGTCGAAACTGGCCGAACAACCCAATTCGCAGCTTCGCGTCGCGAGCCTGATCGGCACGACGCCGCAACAGGATGCCGGTATGCCGGTGCGCCTTGCGCTCAGCAACTTCGCCGGTACGCAGATGGCCGCCGCCGATACCGCGCCGGCCGCCGACGCCCCGGTTCTGGCGAGCGCCGATCCCGCGCCGGTCGGTCAGTTTGCGCCGCCGCCGCCGCTGCTCGCCAGTGCCGACAGCGCGATCCGCACGGTCGAACTGCCGATGCCGCAGCGCGACGCCAATGGCGTCGTGCCGGTCACCGATCTGCCGCAGCCCAAGGCCGCGCCCGTCATCATGGCCGACGCCAAGCCCTATCGCGCCGCGCCGCGCGTCGCGGGCGATTATGTTCGCAAGCCGTCGCCCGAAGCGAAGGAACTGGCCGCGAAGGTCATGCCGCGCGTCGCCGCCTTCGATGCCGCCAGGCCGCAGGGCTGGGCCGTCCAGCTCGGCGCCTATGACAGCCTGGGCATCGCCAAGGAAAAGTGGGGCGTGTTGAAAAAGCGCAACGGCGTGCTGGCCGCTTATCCGGCTTCGAGCCATTCAGCGGTCGTCGATGGCCGCACCTTCTTCCGCTTGACCGTCAACGGTCTCGGCTCGCGCGCCGACGCCGTGAAGCTGTGCCGCAGCCTCAAGGCCCAGGGCCAGAGCTGCTTCGTCCGCGAAATGGGCGGCAGCGAGGCGATCCAGTGGGCATCGGCGGGCAAGCCGGTGCGCATGGCCGCGCGCTGAACAAAGTTATCCCCTTCCACCAGAGGAAGGGGTTTAGGGGGGAAAGGGGCGTAGCCGGGGGGCCGCGCCCCTTTCGCGTCTGCAGGCGCTCTCCCTGGCGCGCCAGCACCTATTCGCCGAGCGCCGACAGGCGGTAAGAAGGTCCGATCGGAACTTGTTTTGTTCTCATCGCCGTGCCCCCTTGGCGACGATCCCTGTCGCCGACAGGCAGCGATGCGATCAACAACGGGCGATCGCCGGCTTTGCGCCACGCGCTTTTACGGCTAGGGCGAGCGGATGAACGGACTTTTCCCTGTCATGGTCGGCGGTGCGATCGGCGCGGGTGCGCGGCACCTGGTCGGCCAGATCCTGCTCGCGCGGCTTGGCCCCGGCTTTCCCTGGTGGACCTTGTCGGTCAATATCGCCGGCAGCCTGATGATGGGGCTGCTGATCGGCTGGCTCGCGCGTAGCGGCGGCAGCGATCAGGCCCGACTGTTCCTGGGCGTCGGGGTGCTGGGCGGCTTCACCACCTTCTCGTCGTTCAGCATGGAGTTTTGGACGCTGTTCGAACGGGGCCAGATGGCGCAAGCGGCGGCCTATGTCGGCGCGTCGGTCATCATCGGTATTGCGGCGTGCGGCGTCGGAATGGCCATGATGCGGCAGCTTCCCGCATGAGCGGCGACAGCGCCATTGTCGCCGAGGAGGATGACGGCATCCGCCTCGACCGCTGGTTCAAAAGGCACCGGCCGGGCACGCCCCACGCGCTGATCGCGCGCTGGGCCCGGTCGGGTGAACTGACCGTCGACGGGCGCAAGGCCGATGTCTCGGACCGGATCGAGGCGGGGCAGACAATCGCGATGCCGGTACCGCCCACGGCGCCAACCGGCCCCCGGCCGCGCAAGGAAAAGGCGCTGTCGCCCGCCGATATCGCGCTCGCCGAAGCGATGGTCATCCACCGCGACAAGAGCGCGCTGGTGCTCGACAAGCCGCCGGGCCTCGCGACGCAAGGCGGAACCAAGACCGACAGCCATGTCGACGGCCTGCTCGGCGCCCTGCAGGGCGATGCCGCCGTGCGTCCCAAGCTGGTCCACCGGCTCGACAAGGATACGTCGGGCGCGCTGCTCGTCGCGCGCACTCCGCGCGCCGCCGCATGGTTCGCCAAGGCCTTTTCGAACCGCAGCGCTCGCAAGACCTATTGGGCGATCGTTGTCGGCGTCCCCGACATCGCGCAGGGCGAGATCGACCTGCCGCTCGCCAAGCAACCCGGATCGGGCGGCGAGAAGATGCACGTCGACGAGAAAGGCCTGCCGTCGAAATCGCGCTATCGCGTCATCGAACGCGCGGGGAACAGTGCGGCGTGGGTCGAACTGCAGCCGCTGACCGGCCGCACGCATCAATTGCGCGTCCATATGGCGGCGATCGGCCATCCGATCGTCGGCGACGGCAAATATGGCGGCAAGGGCGCGTTCCTGACCGGAACCATCAGCCGCAAACTGCACCTGCACAGCCGCCGGCTGCGCATCGACCATCCCGACGGCGGCGCGATCGACATCAGCGCGCCGCTGCCGCCGCATTTCGCCGAAAGTCTGGAGGCGCTGGGCTTCGACCCGCTGCTCGGCGACCTGCTGACCGAAGAGGCGCCGCGCGTATCGACCAAGACGGTGCAGAAGGCGAAGGCCAAGGCGCATGCGAAGCAGGTGCGCAAGGCACGACGCGGTGAACGGCGCGGCCGTGCCGAGGCGAAGGTCCAATCGAAACAGGGGACGGCGAAAGCAGCGAAGTCGAAACCGGGGACGGCGAAATCCGGCGCACCGAAGCCGGGCGGCAAACCGTCCGCAAAGCGCGGCCCGGCGAAGCCCGGCGCCGCCAAGACGGGCGCCCGTGGTCCGGCGCCGCGGAAGCCGCGCTGATGCACCCCAATCCGGCGTTCCGGCCCCGGCAGGACGATCTCGCCGCGCTGCTGGTGCGCGAGATCGGCTTTGCCGCCATTTTCGCGGCGACGCCCGACGGTCCGCGCGTCGCCCACGCGCCCGTCGTGCTCAGCGCCGACGCGACGACGCTGCAATTCCACCTCGCGCGCGGTAACGGGCTGACGAAGCATCTTGCCGGCGCGCCGGCGCTCGCGGTGGTGCAGGGCCCCGATGCCTATGTCAGCGCCAACTGGTACACCGACGCCGCAACCGCGGTGCCGACATGGAATTATGTCGCGGTCGAGATGGAAGGCGTGCCGCGCAAGCTCGGCGATGCCGAACTGGTCGCGCAGCTCGACACGCTGTCGATGCTGCACGAGGCACGCGTTGGCGAAAATCCGCCGTGGACGCGCGCCAAGTTGGACGCCAGCTATTTCGCGCGGTTGACCAGCGCAATCACCGGCTTCGAGATGCGGATCAGCGCATGGCGGCCGACGGTGAAACTGTCGCAGAACAAGGTTGCCGCCGAGCGCGAGCGCGTGGCAGCGGGAATCGAGCGGACGGGCCACGGCGCCTTGGCGCATTTGATGCGCCAGCTCGCAGGCGATAAGGCGGGGGCATGAGCAACGAACAGGACCGGCTGGCCAAGAAGCGCTTTTTCGCGCTGTCGGCGATGCGAATCGTCGGCGCGCTTTTCATCATGGCGGGCTTCGTGCTCATACGGGGCGGCTGGGCAATCGCCGGTCAGCCCACCGATCGCTGGATCGGTGTGATCGTTGTCCTGACCGGCGTGTTCGATTTCGCAATCATGCCGCGCATCCTGGCGCGCCGCTGGCGGACACCGCCCGCGCCATGAAACGCTTCTGGAAGAATGCCGCGACCGTCCCCCAGGACGGCGGCCGAGGCATCGCGCTCGACGGGCGCCCGGTGCGCACCCCCGCGCGCGCGCCGCTGGTGGTGCCGAGCGAGAGGCTCGCCGAAGCGATCGCCGCCGAATGGAATGCGCAGGGCAGCGACATCGACCCGGCGGCGATGCCGATGACCGGTATCGCCAACGCCGCGATCGATCTGGCGACGGGCGACCGCGCGGCCTTTGCCGAGACTATCGCCGCCTATGCCCAGACGGATCTACTCTGCTACCGCGACGACCGCGATGCCGCGCTGCAAGGCGAACAGGCTTCGGCGTGGAATCCGCTGCTCGCCTGGGCGGAGGCGCGGCACGGCATCGAATTCGCGCTGGCACAAGGCGTGCTGCCGATCGACCAGCCCGCCGCGACGGTCGCGGCGCTGCGCGAGGCGGTGCACGCGCTCGATCCCTTTCGCCTCGCGCCGCTGTCGCCTCTCGTCACCATCGGCGGGTCGCTCGTCGCCGGGCTCGCGCTCGTCGAGGATGCCTTCGCCGCCGACATGCTGTGGGAGGCGGTCAGCCTCGACGAACTGTATCAGGAACGCCGCTGGGGCGCCGACAGTGAAGCGCAAAAGGCGCGCGACCGCCGCGCCGCCGACTGGGGCAACGCGGCGCGGTTCTTGCGCTTACTCTGACGAATCCGATGCTCTGACGCCTCCGCTCAATCGGCGAAGTCGGGCTTGCGCTTCTGCATATGGGCCATCACCGCCTCCATCTGATTGGGGGTGCGGATGACCTTTATCTGTTCGTCGCTTTCGGCCTGCAGGATTTCGGCATCGCTCGCGTCGGCGAGCATGTTGCACAGCCGCTTGGCGCCGCGGATCGCATGTGGATTCTTGCCCGCGATCACCCCCGCAAGTTCCATCGCCTTGGCGAGCGGTTCTTCGGCGACATGCGTCGCAAAGCCCAGCGCCTTTGCCTCGACGCCGTTGAATTCGCGGTTGGTGTAGATCATCTCGCGCAGCACGTCGTCGGCGACCTGGGTGCGCCACAGCGCCATGCCGGCGACATCGGGGACAAGGCCCCAGCGCATTTCCATGATCGCGATCCGCGTATCGGGATGAACGATGCGGATATCGGCTGCGGCCATGATCTGGCTGCCCGCGCCAAAGGCGACGCCGTGCACCGCCGCGATCACCGGCACCGGCAGTTCGCGCCAGCCCCAGGCGGCATATTGCGCGTTGTTGGCAAGGCCGCGCGTCCGTTCGGCGAGCCCGCCGCCGGCGCTGGTCGCGCCCGGATCGCGCTCGCCGCCGAGGCTGGAGAGATCGAGCCCGGCGCAAAAGGCGCGCCCCTCGCCCGACAGGACGACGACGCGCAGCCCCGCGGTCGCCTTGAGCTGGTCGACCGCCGCTGCAAGCGCCTCCCACATCGCGCCGTCGAGCGCGTTCATCTTGTCGGTGCGGATCAGGCGGACGTCGGCGATGCCGTCGTCGAGCATGGTGATCGAAATACGGTCCTGCATGGAGAATCCTCTCAGGCTTTCAAAAGCGCCGCTTCGACGAGCGGCAGTTGGTCGTTGCCGAAATACATATCATCGCCGTCGACGAACATCGACGGCGAACCATAGCCGCCGCGCGCGATCACCTCGTCGGTATTGGCGCGCAGCCGCGCCTTGACCGAATCGCTCGCCGCCGCGTCGCGGATCGCCGCGCCGTCGAGGCCCGCGCGCGTTGCTGCCGCTTCGAGCACCGCGGGGTCGTCGAGATTGTCCTGCGCGCCGAAATAGGATTCGAACGCCGCCCGGGCGAAGGCGATCAGCGCCGGCTGATCGGGCTCGAGCGCGGTGGCGAAGCGCATCGCCGCGACGCTCTTTGCCGGATGCCAGCGGGAGGGGAAATTCATCTCCACCCCCGCAAGCCGCGCCCAGTCCCCCAGCACCTTCCAGCTATGTTGCAGCTTGCGATTGCCGCTCTGTTCGCGCGCCGCGTAGACCGATTGGTTCACAGCGTTGAACACCCCGCCGACCAGGATCGGCCGAAAGGTCGCGCTGGCGCCGGTGCGCGCGATCAGCGGCTGGACGTTGGTGAACGCCAGATAAGTCCAGGGCGACGATAGGTCGAAAAAGAATTCCAGCTGGCGCGGCATGATCGGTCCTTCGGAAATGGAGGGGCGCGTCAGGCCTGCAGGTCGGCCTGTTCGATCGCGCGGTGGAAGCGGCGCGCCGCAGCGGGATCGAGCCGGTCCTCGAACAAGGTCAGATGCCGTTCGACCGTCCAGCGCGCGCTATCGAGGTCGCCGACCGCCGCCGGGTCCATCTCGCGCTGATATTCGAGGCCGAAGCGCAGGATCACCAGCGCATTGGTGCAAAGATCGCCGAGCCGCGCGCGCGACCAGTCGAGGTAGCCGCGATCGATCATCGCGCCGAGATAGAGCATCAGCTGGCCGTGCACGCGTTCGTACCAGCCGTCGATGTGGTCGAGAATGATCGGACTCGATTCGCCATAATCGGCGCGGTCGCGATAGAGAAACCGGAAGGTATGGAGTTCGCGCTGCATGCAGGCGAGCAGTGCGACATATTCTTCGATCAGATCGCCGTCGTCGGACGGCTGCAGTTGTAGCCGCTCTTCGATCGCCTCGGCGAAATCGGCGCTGATCGCGTCGAGGAGTGCGCGCTTGCTGCGGAAATGATACCAGAGATTGCCCTCGGCGATGCCGACATCGGCGGCGATAGCCGCGGTGGATACGCTGCCGAAGCGCTGTTCGTTGAACAGGCGCAGCGCGGCAGCGAGAATGCGGTCGCGCGTCTTGACGCGGGGTGCGCTCACGCCTTCTTTTCCCAATATTGGTCGCGCAGCAGCCGCTTGTAGAGTTTGCCCGTATCGTGGCGCGGCAGCGCCTCCATGAAATCGATCCGGCGCGGCACCTTCACGCCCGACAGTTTCTGGCGCGCATAGGCGCCGAGCTCGTCGCGGAATTCATCGGTCGCGTCGGCCATGTCGGCGGGCTGAATCACCGCGATCACCTCCTCGCCCATTTCCTCGTGCGGGCCGCCGACGACCGCGACATCGGCAACCCTAGGATGGGTGACGAGATGGTTTTCGATCTCCTGCGGATAGATGTTCACCCCGCCCGAAATGATCATGAAGCTCTTGCGGTCGGTGAGATAAAGGAAGCCGTCGGCATCGAGCTTGCCGACGTCGCCGAGTGTCGACCAGCCCTTCGAATTGCGGCTCGACGCGGTCTTTTCGGGGTCGTCGTGATATTCGAAGACATTGTCGCTTTCGAAAAAGACCGCGCCCTCCTCGCCGACCGGCACTTCGGTTTCATTATCCTCGCCGACGATGTGGACGGTCCCCAGGATCGCGCGGCCGACGGTGCCCTTGTGCGCCAGCCAGTCCTGGCTGGTCGCAAAGGTCATGCCATTGCCCTCCGACCCCGCATAATATTCGAGCAGCACCGGCCCCCACCAGTCGATCATTGCCTGCTTGACCGGAACCGGGCACGGCGCCGCTGCGTGGATCGCGCTCTTCATCGACGACACATCATATTGCGCGCGCACCTCCGCGGGCAATTTGAGCATGCGGACGAAATGGGTGGGCACGAACTGCGCCGCATTGCAGTGATAATGCTGGATCGCCGCCAGCGCGGCTTCGGGGTCGAATTTCTTCATCAGCACGACGGTGCCGCCAAGCCGGTGGATCGTCATCGACCAGCGGAGCGGCGCCGCGTGATAGAGCGGCGCGGGCGAAAGATAGATGCTGTCGGCGTTGATGCCGAACGCCGCCGAAGCGAGCATCACCAGACTGTTCGGCGCGTCGATCTCCTCCTCTTCGGGGAGCGGCACCTTGACCCCCTTGGGCCGGCCGGTCGTCCCCGACGAATAGAGCATGTCGACCCCGGCGCGTTCGTCGGCGATACGCGTCGCGGGCATCGCGGCCAGCGCGTCCTCGATTCGGGGCCATCCGTCAATCGCGCCACCCATCGAATAGCGTTCGATCCGAGTTTCGAGCTGGAGTGCCGCGGATGCGAGGCTGGCCGAGACGACGAGCATCTTCGCGCCCGAATTTTCAAGGATATAGTCGGTCTCGTCCTGCGTCAGCCGCGACGAAATGCAGACATAGCGCAGCCCCGCGCGCTGTGCCCCCCAGGTCAGCCCATAATAATGCGGCGTGTTTTCCAGCATGAAAGCAACGACATCGTCATGCTTCAGCCCGTGGCTGCGAAACAGCTGCGCGGCGCGGTTCGACGCTGCGTCGAGTTCGGCATAGCTGATCGTCTCACCGGTTTCGGCGACGATTACTGCGGGTTTGTCGGGCGAGCTGGCAGCATGAACAGACGGGTGCATCGGGCATCTTCTCCAAGAGACTTTTGGTTTCTTTATGTCCCGCGATCAGTAGCAAGCTGAAACTTTCGGTCAAGCCGCCGTAGGGTGAAGACCCTAGGATATGCCGATGTCAAAATGGGCGCAGTTTCGCTACGGCCGAAGCGCCCGCCGATCCCGGCAAAAGTCCGGGATAAGCCCGGTATAAGTCTGTGGATCAGTTGTTGAGGCTGCGCCGGATCGCGGCGATTTCGGCGTCGAGTTCGCTGTCGGTCACGCGCAACGCCTCGACCGTGCGGACCGCGTGGATCACCGTCGAATGGTCGCGCCCGCCAAAGCGGCGGCCGATCTCGGGATAGGAGCGCGGCGTCAGTTCCTTGGCGAGATACATCGCGACCTGGCGCGGGCGCGCAACCGCGCGGACGCGGCGTTTCGACGCCATTTCGGCCTTGTCGAGCCGGTAATGGGCACAGACCGCACGCTGGATTTCCTCGATCGTGATCCGCGGGCGCGCGCTGCGGACATTTTCGGCAAGCCGATCTTCGGCGAGCGCCAGATCGACCTTGGCGCCGGTCAGCGCTGCATAGGCGAGCAGCTTGTTGAGCGCGCCTTCGAGTTCGCGGATGTTGCGCGTGAAATGGCGGACGAGATAGGCGACGACGTCGTCGGGCACTTCGACCATCGGCATGGCGGCAAGGCGCTGGCGGATGATGCGTTCGCGCAGATCGTCCTCGGGCGCCTCGATATCGGCGACAAGCCCGCCCGACAGGCGCGACAGCAGCCGCGCCTCGACCCCGTCGAGCATCGCGGGCGGCCGGTCGGCGGTGACGACGAGCCGCTTGCCCGCGGTCATCAGGTCGTCGATCGTATGGAGCAGCTCTTCCTGCGTCGAGTTCTTGCCGATCACGAACTGCAGATCGTCGAGGAGCAAGAGGTCGGCGGCGCGGAGCCGCGCCTTGAACGCCATCATGTCGCCGCCGCGCATCGCGCCGACGAATTCGAGCATGAATTTTTCCGCCGACATCAGGATGATGGTCGCGGTCGGGTGCGCGGCAGCATAGTCCTGCGCGATTGCCTGCAGGAGATGCGTCTTGCCCTGCCCGGTGCCCGAGCAGAGATAGAGCGGGTTGAACTGCGGCGTTTCCACCATCGCCATGCGGCGCGCCGCATTGGCAGCGAGGATGTTCGAGCGGGCGACGACGAAGCGATCGAAACAGAGCCGCGGATCGAAGCCGAGCAGCGCGGGATTGGCGGCGGGCACGGCAGCAGGCGCTGACGCCTCGAAGCTCGGCAGCGGCGCCGAGGCGAGCACGCTCGCCCGCTCGGCAGCGGCAACTCCGCCGCGCACCGACACGCTGCGCACCGCGGGCAGCAGCTGGCGCCACGCCAGTTCGAGGCGCTCGCCGAATCGTTCGTTGATCCAGTTGGCCGAAAAGCGGCTCGCGGTTTCCAGCGTCACGACGCCCGACAGGGTGCAATATTCGGCGAAACGGACGGGCTTCAGCCAATGATCGAAGGTGCGCGCACCCAGATCGCGGCGCAGCCCTTCGGCCACGCGCGGCCAAAGCGTCGCGGCATCGGCGTTCATCGTTTCCATGCCTGCCTTGTCGTCACGCCTGTCCCCGCTTTGCACCACAATCCATGCCCCCAATATGCCCCCACGGCGGCCCGATCGCCCCGCAGCCCACCACATGCCGATCCGGGCGCCCACGCCGGGGCGCAAGCATCCTGTCCCGGGCGCGCAGCCCGAAGCTTTCCGAATCATGTCGATGTGGCGGCCGCCGGCGAAGGCCAACGACGCCTTTTTCTAGGCAGGGGGAGACGAGTCGATCAAGGGTGCGGAGCGTAAAAAATCTGAAATAAAATTCTTGACTCGCAAGGGGACGCGGAAACGCGTTGCAGGGCAAAATTTCTTATATTTTTCAGATATTTAGTGCAGCGTAAAAACGTCATGGTAAACGAATCGCGATAAATCCGTCACTTACCGCGCTGCAACAGCTTTGCCATCGCGCTGTAACAAAAAAGGACCCGCGGGCGCTTGGCCGACGGGTCCTTTTTTGTGCCCTTTCGGGACGGTGCGGCGTGCGCGGATCAGGCGATCGCGTTCACGCTCTTGGTCAGGCGCGAATATTTGCGCGCAACCGTGTTCTTGTGGAGGACGCCCTTGGCAACGCCGCGCGCCATTTCGGGCTGCGCCGCTGCGAGCGCTGCAGTCGCGGCGGCCTTGTCGCCGGCGGCAACCGCGTTTTCGACCTTCTTCACGAGCGTGCGGATGCGCGACACGCGATTCTTGTTGATCAGCGTGCGCGCGCTGTTGCGACGGATGCGCTTTTTTGCCTGCGGCGTATTGGCCATAAGTTCCTCAAAATATCCAATCGGTTCAACGGTCGGAGCACAGCAGCAGCGGAGCAGCCGAATCGCGCGTGGACGGCGAATCAATGTCCGGATGCGGCCGGTTCCGGTTGACCGGACCCTGCTCGAAGGGTGGGCCCATAGCCAGCATGCCTCCGAAGGTCAACGCTTTTCGCTGGAAAAGCGGCATCCGATCACGCTCACCGCTGGCATTTGGGGCAATAGAAGGTGGACCGCCCCGACTGGACGATCCGCACGATCGTGCCGCCGCATTCGCAGCGCTCGCCCTCGCGGCCATAGACGCGCCAATCCTTGGCAAAATAGCCGAGGTCGCCTTCGGGACTGAGGAAATCGCGCAAGGTCGAACCGCCCGCAGCAATCGCCGCCGCCAGCACTGCCTTGATCGCCGGTACCAGCGTGCCGAGCTTTGCCCGCGAGACGTCGGCCGCAGGGCGGGTCGGCGCGATTCGCGCCATGTTGAGCGCCTCGCAAACATAGATGTTGCCGAGTCCCGCGACGATCGTCTGGTCAAGCAGCATCGCCTTGATCGGCGCGCGGCGGCCGGCGAGCGCGCGCACGAGATAGGCGGCGTCGAAATTGTCCGACAGCGGCTCCGGTCCCAGCGTTACGAACGCGGGAAAGATCGCGAGCGGATCGCCATTCACAAGATCGACCGACCCGAACCGCCGCGGATCATGGAGAAACAGGCGGTGTCCGGCGCCGGTTTCGAGCAGCAGATGATCGTGCTTGCCCGCCTCGCCGCCCTCGGTGCGCCACCGCCCCGACATGCCGAGATGGAAGATCATATGGTCGTCGCGGTCGGTCGAGACGATGCCATATTTGGCGCGCCGCGCGAGATGGGTGACCGTCGCCCCGGTCAGCCGCTGCGCAAGGTCAGCGGGAAAGGGACGCCGCAAATCGGGGCGGAAGGTGCTGACCGTGACGAGCCGCTGCCCCTCGAGAAAGGGCGCGAGGCCGCGCACGGTGGTTTCGACTTCGGGAAGCTCGGGCATTTCGCGCCAGCGGTATCTGGCATTTGCGCGCGCGGCAAGGCCCGGCTAAAGGCGCTGCTGAAAGAGGCTTTCCCCGCAAAGGCGCGCACCCGATGACCACCCCCGACTCCGTCAGCTTCGGCTATGAACAGGTCCCGGCGACCGCGAAGACCGCGATGGTCGGCGAGGTGTTCAGCCGCGTTGCGCGCAAATATGACATCATGAACGACGCGATGTCGGGCGGGATGCACCGGCTGTGGAAGGACCGTTTTGTCCGGCGCGTCAAGCCGCGCGCAGGCGAGGCGATCCTCGACATGGCGGGCGGCACCGGCGACATCGCCTTTCGCATGGAGCCGTCGGGCGCGAGCATCACGGTCGCCGATATCAATCCCGACATGCTGGGCGTCGGCATGGAACGCGCGGCGGAGCGCGGCATCGACACGCTGGTATGGTCCGAACAAAATGCCGAGAAGCTGAGCTTTCCCGACCAGTTTTTCGACGCCTATACGATCGCCTTCGGCATCCGCAACGTGACCGACATTCCCGCCGCGCTGAAAGAGGCGCACCGTGTTCTGCGCTATGGCGGGCGCTTCTTCTGCCTCGAATTTTCGACCAACGAATGGCCCGGCTTTGCGCAGGTCTATGACGCCTATTCGCACCATCTGGTGCCCAAGCTCGGCAAGCTGATCGCCGACGATGAAGACAGCTATCGCTATCTGATCGAATCGATCCGCCGCTTCCCGCCGATGCCGCGCTTTGCGCAGATGATTCGCGATGCGGGCTTTACCGCGGTGAAGGTCGAACCGATTTTGGGCGGACTGGTCGCGATCCATAGCGGGTGGAAGGCTTGACCCGACCCGTCACCCATATTGCCCGCCTGCTGAAGTGGGGCCGCATCCTGGCGCGCCACGGTGCGCTGCGCGGGATCGAGACCGCGCCGCAGACGCCGCCAGGGGTCAAGCGGCTGTGCCGCATCGCGCGGCTCGGCACGATTCAGCCCAAGGTGCCCGATTATGCCGCCGCCTTCCAGGCGATCGGACCGGCGGCGGTCAAGCTGGGACAGACGCTCGCGACGCGTCCCGATCTCGTCGGCGAAGAGGCGGCGCGCAACCTGCTGACCCTGCAGGACGCGCTCGCGCCCGTGACCTTTGCCCGCATCCGTGCCGAGATCGAGGCGACGTTCGAGGCACCGCTCGAAAGCCTGTACAGCGAATTTGATCCCGAACCTGTCGGTTCGGCCTCGATCGCGCAGGTTCACCGCGCGGTGACCACCGAGGGCCGGCAGGTCGCGGTCAAGGTTCGCCGACCCGGCATCGACAAGCAGTTCGCGCGCGACATCGAAACCTATGAATGGGCCGCCGCGCACCTCGAGGCACTGGGCGGCGAAGCCGCACGGCTGCGGCCGCGGCAGGTGATCGCCAATTTCCGCCGCTGGACGCTGCGCGAGCTCGACCTGCGCCGCGAAGCCGCGTCGGCATCCGAACTGCGCGAGGCAATGGCGGCCGAGCCAACCTACGAAGTGCCCGCGATCGACTGGGACCGCACCGCGTCGCGCGTCATGACGCTCGACTGGATCGACGGGATCAAGATTTCGCACCGCGAAGCGCTGGTCGCGGCGGGGCACGACATGGAAAAGCTGGCGACCAATCTGGTCCAGGCCTTTCTGCGCCAGGCGATCGCCGAGGGGTTCTTCCACGCCGACATGCACCAGGGCAATTTGTTCGTGAAGGCCGACGGGACGATCGCGGCGGTCGATTTCGGCATCATGGGGCGGATCAACCGACAGGCGCGCTACTGGCTCGCCGAGATCCTCTATGGGCTGACCACCGGCAATTACCGCCGCGTCGCCGAGATTCATTTCGAGGCGCAATATGTCCCCGACTATCACAGCGTCGAGGAATTCGCGACGGCGCTGCGCGCGGTCGGCGAGCCGATGCGCGGCAAACCGGTGAGCGAGCTGTCGGTCGGGCAGATGCTCGACGGACTGTTCGCGATCACCCGCGACTTCGACATGCAGACCCAGCCGCATCTGCTGCTGCTGCAAAAGACGATGGTGATGGTCGAGGGCGTGGCCACGATGCTCAACCCGCGGATCAACATGTGGGATGTATCGGGACCGTTCGTGCAAGGATGGATTCGTGACGAACTGGGCCCCGAAGCCGCGCTGGCCGATGGGCTGCGCGAACAGGGGCGGACGCTGGCGCTGATCCCCGACATCATCCGCCGCCTCGACGCGCAATTGCCGAAGCCGGGCGCTGCTCCGCCCGCGCCGCCGCTCCCCGATGTCCGGCTGATGTGGGAAAAGGGCGAAAAGCGGACAGCATGGCGCTATGCGCTGACCGCGCTCGCCGGGGCGGCCGCAGGTGCTGCGATCCTCCTTGCGCTGGGCGGTTGATCGCCGCCGCCAAGGCCGATTGTGATTACCAAAGATTTACCTTAATTCGCTAGCGTTTTTGAGGACCAACAGGGCGGTACCGCTCGATCGAACCGAGGCATCTTCACCCGATATGCACCACGAAACCGCCCTTGCCGACCCGATCGTGTCGGTTGACACCCTCCCGCTCGAAGTCGCGGTCGTCGTCCCGACGCTCAACGAGGCCGCCAATGTCGAGCGGCTAGTCGAGAAGCTGACGAACGTCCTTGCCGGTCGCGGCTGGGAAGTGCTGTTCGTCGACGATAATTCGCCCGACGGTACCAGCGACGTCGTGCGCCGCATTGCCCGCAACTCGCGCCACGTCCGCATCGTTCAGCGCGTCGGCCGCCGCGGCCTGTCGTCAGCGGTGATCGAAGGGGTGCTGGCGACGGCCGCTCCGGTGATCGCGGTGATGGACGGCGATCTTCAGCACAGCGAAGACGCGCTGCCGCGCCTGATCGACGCGGTGGCCTCGAACGACGCCGACATCGCCGTCGGCACCCGCTACGTCGATGGCGGCGGCGTCGGCGAATGGAGCGCGCTGCGCGTGTCGATGAGCCAGTTTGCGACAAAAATCGGCCAGATCGCGCTGCGCACCAAGGTGAGCGATCCGATGAGCGGCTTTTTCGCGATGCGCCGCGAAGCCTTCGACGCGGCGCTGCCACGCCTGTCGGCGATCGGCTTCAAGATACTGGCCGACATATTGGCGTCGTCGCCGACGCCGCTGCGCGTCGCCGAAATTCCCTATCAATTCCGCACCCGCGAAGCGGGCGAGAGCAAGATCGGCGCGCGCGTCATCGCCGAATATGCCGAACTGCTCGCCGAAAAGACGATCGGCCGCTTCGTGCCGGTCCGGCTGCTCAAATTCCTGATGGTCGGCGGACTGGGCGTCATCGTCCACCTGTCGGTGCTGTGGGCGCTGCTGACCGCCGGCAACAGTTTCATGATGGCGCAGACCGGAGCGGTCGTGACCGCGATCGCGTTCAATTTCTTCCTCAACAACAGCTTCACCTACGCCGACCGCAAGCTCAAGGGCTGGGCGGTGCTGGGCGGACTGGCGAGCTTCTATGCGATCTCGGCGGTCGGCGCGCTCGCCAATATCGGCATCGGCACCTGGCTCGCCGGGCAGAATGAGCGTTGGTGGGTCGCGGGCGTCGCCGGGGTCTTGGTAGGCGCGATCTGGAATTTCGCCATGTCTTCGGCGCTGACGTGGCGCAAATAGCGCCGACGGCCGCCACCGGCTGGAACCGCTTTTCGGCCATCCCGCGGCTTTGGGCCGCGGCCGTGCTGGTCCTGCTCGCCGCGCTGATGGTGGCCGGATGGAGCGGCGGCGTGGGCGGCAAGCGGGTACAGCCCGCCAAGCCCACATCGATGAAGTTCGAAGGCATGGTCGGCGATCATGCGCTGTACCTCAACATCCTGCGCAAGATGGAGGCGGGCCAATCCTATTATCCCGCCGCGACGGAAACGCAGCGCGCGCATCGCTATCCGCTGCATCCCTTCTTCACCGTACGCCTGCCCACCCAGGCCGAAATCATGGCGGTAATCGGCCTGCGCGGGTCGGTCGCGCTGCTGACGTTGACCGGTCTTGCGGCGTTTCTTCTGTGGCGAAAGCGGTTGATGGCCGGTGATCTGCCGCCTTATGCGCGCTTCGGTGCGTTCCTCATGGCGGTCAACATGTCGCAGATCGTATCGCGCCAATGGGTGCTGATGCACGAAGTGGTGGCGGGCGTGCTGATCGCGCTGGCGCTCGCCCTCTATCGCCCTGCCCGTCCCTGGCCGGCGATGGCGGTGATCGCGCTCGCGCTGGCGATGCGGGAAACGGTCCTGCCCGTGGCGATGTTGCTGGGCCTGTTCGCGCTGATCGACCGCGATTGGCGCGCCGCCACCGGCTGGCTTGGTATCGGACTGGGCTTCCTGGCCTTGATGGCATGGCATGCGACGACGCTGACCGCCTTCGTCCGTCCCGGCGATATGACCACCCCAGGCTGGAGCGGGATGGGGGGATGGCCCGCCTATCTGTCCTTCGTCCATGTATCATCGGTTTTCCGCTTTCTTCCGGCTTGGACGATGGTGCCGGTGGTGCCGCTGGCATTGCTCGGCTGGGCCGCATGGCGATCGCGGCTGGGCACGACGATGCTGATCGTCCAGCTCGGCTATGCGGCGATGCTGATGCTGTTCGCCCGCCCCAACAATTTTTACTGGGCGATGCTGATCGAACCGACATTGTTCGTGGGGCTGATCTTCGCGCCCGCCGCACTCCTTGCTCTGTACCGGTCGATCCGGGCGGTGCCGTCCCCAGTTTCCGTACCCGCGGTCTGAGCGGTCAGAATCTGCGTGGATCGCGGGCGCGGACATCCTATAGGATAGGGTCATGACCCATCGGCGTATCCTTCTGATCATCGGCGGCGGCATCGCCGCCTACAAGGCCATCGAGCTGGTGCGCCTGCTCCGCAAAGCCGGCCATAGCGTACGCTGCGTGCTGACGCGCGCGGGCGAGCAGTTCGTCACGCCGCTGACGCTCGCGGCCCTCTCTGAAAATAAAGTATATACATATCTTTTCGACCTGAAGGACGAGGTCGAGATGGGGCATATCCAGCTTTCACGCGAAGCCGACCTGGTCGTCGTTGCCCCCGCGACCGCTGACCTGCTGGCAAAGATGGCGGGGGGCATCGCCGACGATCTGGCGACAACCTTGCTGCTCGCGACCGACAAGCCAGTGCTCGCGGCGCCGGCTATGAACGTACGCATGTGGCTGCACCCCGCGACGCAGCGCAATGTCGCGACGCTGCGCGGCGACGGGGTGACGGTGATGGAGCCCGACGCGGGCGAAATGGCGTGCGGCGAATATGGCCCCGGCCGCTTGCCCGAGCCCGAAGCAATCAAGGCGGCGGTCGAGGCGGCGCTGGTGCAAGGCACGGTTGTCCGACCGCTCGGCGGCCAGCCCGATTTCGCGCCGTCGCGCCACCGCCCGCTCTTTGGCCGACGCATCCTCGTCACCGCGGGACCGACCCACGAACCGATCGATCCCGTCCGCTACATCGCCAACCGGTCGAGCGGCAAGCAGGGCTTCGCGATCGCCGCAGCCGCCGCCGAAGCGGGCGCGGAGGTGCTGCTGGTCGCGGGACCGGTACCGCTGCCGACGCCGCCGGGCGTGATTCGCGTCGATGTCGAAACCGCGCGCGAAATGGCGGCCGAGGTCGAGGCGGGACTGCCCGTCGACGCCGCGATCATGGTCGCCGCAGTTGCCGACTGGCGCGCCGCCGACATATCGGCGCAGAAGATCAAGAAGGACGGCAGCGGCGAGGTGCCACCGCTCGCCCTGGCAGAAAATCCCGACATTCTGGCGAGCGTCGCGAAGAGCGCCAAGCGCCCGCCGCTGCTCGTCGGCTTCGCCGCCGAAACCAACGACGTGATCACCCATGCTCAGGCAAAGCTCGCCCGTAAGGGCTGCGACCTGATCGTCGCCAACGATGTGTCGGCGGACCCGATGGGCGGCGAGACGAACCGCGTTCATATCGTCAGCAGGGCTGGCGTCGAGAGTTGGGACCGGCTGCCCAAGGAAGCCGTCGCCCGCAAATTGATGGAAAAAATCGCCTATGAACTCGATACCCGCGTCCCGCTTGCCGATGATTGAGATCCGCCTCCAGCGCCTGCCCAACGGCGGCGGCCTGCCGGTTCCGGCCTATGCGAGCGACGGCGCCGCGGGGATGGACATCGTCGCGGCCGAGACGCTGACGCTGCGCCCCGGCGCGCGCCACGCGGTTGCGACCGGCTTCGCGATGGCGATTCCCGCAGGCTATGAGGTGCAGGTGCGCCCCCGCTCGGGCCTCGCACTCAAGCACGGCATCACCTGCCTCAACACGCCGGGGACGATCGACAGCGACTATCGCGGCGAGGTGAAGGTGATCCTCGCCAATCTCGGCGACGAGGTGTTCGAAATCAAACGCGGCGACCGCATCGCGCAGATCGTGCCCGCGCCCGTCCAGCGCGCGACCTTTGCCGAGGTGGAGACGCTCGACGAAACGGCGCGCGGCGCGGGCGGCTTCGGATCGACCGGGGTCGCGAGCGGCACGGCCGCCGAACAGAGCGAAGGCGATCAGGATGCGCCCGCCAATGTCGGGTCGCTCTCGGCGATGAAGATGCGGCGGCCGGGCGAATAGGTCTTGCTCAGCGACGCCGAACTCGACCGCTATGCGCGCCAGATCATCCTGCCGCAGTTCGGCGGCGCGGGGCAGGCGAAGCTCAAGGCGGCGCATGTCGCGCTGATCGGCGCGGGCGGGATCGGCTGTCCGGCGATCACCTATCTGGCGGCAGCGGGGGTCGGCAGGCTGACGATCATCGACGATGATCGCGTCGAACTTTCCAATCTGCAGCGTCAGCCGCTGTTTACCGATGCCGACATCGGCCGTCCCAAGGCGGTCGTCGCGGCAGACGCCGCGCGGCGCATCAACCCCCATGTCGAAGCGGTGGCGGTCGAGGCGCGGCTCGATACGGGCAATGCCGAAGCGCTGCTGACCGATGCGAGGCTGATCCTAGACGGTTGCGACAATTTCGCCACCCGCCTCGCGGTCAACCGCGCGGCGGTCGCGCGCGAGATTCCGCTGCTCAGCGCCGCCATCGGCGCGTTCGAGGGACAGATCGCGCTCTATGAAGGCTGGCGCGGCGACAGCCCCTGCTACGCCTGTCTGGTCGGGGACGATCCCGACCGA
This sequence comes from Sphingopyxis terrae subsp. terrae NBRC 15098, assembly GCF_001610975.1. Lineage (NCBI taxonomy): Bacteria > Pseudomonadati > Pseudomonadota > Alphaproteobacteria > Sphingomonadales > Sphingopyxidaceae > Sphingopyxis > Sphingopyxis terrae. Next base: position 1,242,559 of record NZ_CP013342.1, read on the forward strand.
CCCGGCATCAACTGTGCCGAAGCGGGCGTGATGGGCGCGCTCGCCGGAATGGTCGGAACGATGGCCGCGCTCGAAGCGGTGCGCGCGCTGACCGGCTGGGGCCAGCCGCTGACCGGCCGCCTCGCCATCCTCGACATGCTCGATCGCCGCTGGCGCGAGGTCGGTGTCGCAAAGGAGCCGACATGTCCGATATGCAGCGCCTGAGCATCATCGTCGCGAGCTGTGACGGTGCGCGCTTCTATGCCGCGCTGGAGACAGGGATTGCTGCCGCGGCGCTCGGCCGCCCGGCCCGGCTGTTCCTGCAGGGCGAGGCGGCGGCGCTGCTGCGCACGCCCGTCACCTTTGCCGGCGACGGTGCGCGCGAGGCGGTTGGTCAGCCGGGGCTTGCCGCATTGATCGCCGAGGCGATGGCGATGGATGTTGACCTGTTCGTCTGTCAGTCGGGTATCGCGCTCGCGGGCATGACGGCGAACGACCTGGTGCCGCAGGTGCGCGCCGCCGGCCTCGTCAGCTTCCTTGCCGACGCCCGCGCCGACGACAGGCTGCTGGTCTATTAGGGGTTCTTGCAGACCTTGATGGCTGTAGGCGCTGGGCGCTGACCGTCGGGTACAAAGCGCGCGAGATAGCCGCCCGCATGTGCCTTGTCGTCATAGGACAGAAGCTTGAAGCCCACCGCCTCGAATTCGCAGACGAGCAGGCGAAAGGGTGTCCCATGCTGGGCGATCGGACGATCGCCGTCGACGACGATCACCTGCCCGTCCTGGCGCAGCGCCGGGCGCAGGCACCACAGAAAGGCATAGGGCTCGCCGATCTCGTGATACATATGGACCATGAACACGCGGTCGAAGCTGGCCGCGGGCAGGCGCGGATCGTCGACCGCACCAAGTTTGAGCGAGACATTGTCGAGCCGTTCGCGCGCGACACGGTCGGCGAGCCGCTCGATCACTTCGGGCTGGATATCCTGCGCCAGCACGCGGCCCGACTGGCCGACCCGCGGCGCGAGCCGCACGGTATAATAGCCGTCGCCGGCGCCGATATCGGCCACCGTCATGCCGGGGCGCACGTCGGCCGAATCCATGATGTCGTCAGCTTCGTTGACGCGGTCCCGCGCCTCTTCGGTCGACCATTTGGTCGAGGTGATCGGCGCGACCGGACGGTCAGCAGGCGGAAAGTCGCGCGCGGTTTCGGGGCGGTCGCTATTCTCGCTCCACGGCGCCTTGCATCCCCCGAGCAGCGACAGCGCGGCCAGCGCGGCGAACAGCGGCAGCGCCGCAGGCCGGGCCGCGCGGCGGCGCATCAGTCGATATCCTCCACCTCGACCTTTTCGCCTGTCACCTTCTGCGACAGCGCCGCTGCCATGAAGGGGTCGAGCGCGCCGTCGAGCACGTCGGAGGGCGCAGTCGAGGTCACGCCGGTGCGCAAATCCTTCACCAGCTGATAGGGCTGGAGGACATAGGAGCGGATCTGGTGACCCCAGCCGATTTCGGTCTTGGCCTGATATTCGCCCGAAGCCGCGGCTTCGCGCTTCTGGAGCTCCGCCTCGTACATTCGCGCCTTCAGCATCCCCATCGCGGTCGCGCGGTTCTTGTGCTGCGACCGGTCGTTCTGGCTGGCGACGACGATGCCGGTCGGGATGTGCGTGATACGCACTGCCGAATCGGTCGTGTTGACGTGCTGCCCGCCCGCGCCCGACGCACGATAGGTGTCGATCTTGAGGTCGCCTTCGTTGATCTCGATCTCGATATTGTCGTCGATCACCGGATAGACCCAGACGCTGGAAAAGCTGGTGTGGCGGCGCGCCGAGCTGTCGTAGGGCGAAATGCGGACGAGGCGGTGAACGCCGCTCTCGGTCTTGGCATAGCCATAGGCATTCTCGCCCTTGACCAGCATCGTCGCCGATTTGATGCCCGCCTGTTCGCCCGCCTGATATTCGATCAGTTCGACCTTCATGCCGCGCTTTTCGGCCCAGCGCATATACATACGCTGCAACATTTCGGCCCAGTCCTGGCTTTCGGTGCCGCCCGCGCCGGCGTGAACCTCGATATAGCAGTCATAGCTGTCGGCTTCGCCCGCGAGCAGCGCCTTGATCTTGTCCTCTTCGGCGCGCGCCGCCAGCGTGGCGAGCGACTGCACCGCGTCATCGACCAGCGCCTCGTCGCCCTCCATCTCGGCAAGTTCGATCAGTTCGACCGTATCGCCCATCTCCTTTTCGATCGACCGCGTCGCGGTGATCGCCTCGTCGAGACGGCGGCGCTCGCGCATGACATCCTGCGCCGCCTTGGGATTGTCCCAAAGCGTCGGGTCCTCGACCTTCGCATTAAGTTCGTCGAGGCGGCGCACCGCGCGGTCCCAGTCGAGGAAACGGCGCAAGAGCGCCAGCGCGGCGTTGATGGTATCGACATGATCCTGCGCTTCGGCGCGCATGGTCTTTGCTCCTGAAACTGTAGGCGACGGCCATAGTGGCTCCGCCGCGCGAGGCAAGCCGTCAGATGATACCGCCGCGGTCGTCGAGGAAGTCGGCGTCGCTGCGCCGGCCATTGCCTTCCTGCACCGGGGCATCGGGTCGCTTGGCGGAGGCGGCAGGCTTGATCTCTTCTTCGCGGATCGTCCGGCGCGGTTCGCTTTCGGGCTTAAAGGCTTCCCAGATGATCGCCGCCTTGGGATCGGTCCCCGGCCACGCGCCATAGACGCGGCGGCCCGACTGGCGGTCGATGCGCACCATGCGGATATTCTTCGGCGCAATGAACGGCACCGGCGGCCGGTCGGTCAGCGATTCGAGGAAGAATTGCTTGAATACCGGCGCGGCGAGGCTGCCGCCCTGCGCATAGCCGCCCATGCTGCGCGGCTGGTCATAGCCCATGTAGAGGCCGGCGACGACGTCGGGGGTGCCGCCGACGAACCAGACGTCGGTCGGGCCGGTGGTCGTACCCGTCTTGCCGAACAGCGGCACGTTCAGATCGCGCAGCACCTGCGCGGTCCCGCGCTGAACGACGCCTTCGAGCATATGGACCACCTGATAGGCGGTCATCGGGTCCATCAGCTGCTTGCCCGACGGCGTGAAGCGCGGCATCGGCTTTCCATCCCAATCGTCGCTGTTGCACCCCTCGCAGGGCCTCCAGTTCTTGGGAAAGATCACCTTGCCGCGGCGATCCTGGACATAGTCGATCAGTCGCGGCTTGAGCTCGCGGCCGTGGTTGGCGAGCATCGAAAAGGCGTTGACCATCTTTTCGACCGTCGTCGACCCGGCGCCGAGCGCGGTCGACAGATAGGGTTCGTGCGTCCCGATCCCCATCGTCTTGATCGTTTCGACGATCGGTTCCATCCCGATCTGGCTCGCCGTCCTGACCGTCATCAGATTGCGCGACTGCTCAAGGCCCCAGCGCATCGTATGTTCGCCGCTGCCGCTCGCGCCGCCGAAGTTGCGGAAGCATTTGTTGCCGAAGCGCGCGCCCTGATAGACGCAGAAGGGGCCGTCGACGATCAGCGTCGCGGGGGTCATGCCATTGTCGAGTGCCGTCGCATAGACGAAGGGCTTGATCGTCGACCCCGGCTGGCGTTCGGCCTGGGTCGCCCGATTGAACGGCGACAGGCGAACGTCGAACCCGCCCTGCATCGCATAGATGCGGCCCGAATGGGGGCTTTCGACGACCATGCCGCCCGACACTTCGGGGATGTTCTTCAGCGTATAGACGCCGGGCCCGGTCGCCTTGACCGCGATCAGGTCACCCGGACGCATCGCCGAAAAGGCGCTGCCGCCCGTCTTGCGATAGCCCATGCTCGCGGCACCGGCGGGCAGGCGCCCCTCTTCGCCGTCGGCAAAGCCGATGCGCGCCTCGCCGGCCGTTTTGGCGAGCACCGCGGCAACGCGCCAATTGTCGTAGTCGATGCCGATGAAGCTCGACGCGAGGCGGCTGCGCCATTTGTCGTCGGCCTCGATCCGCGCGATCGGTCCCGACCAGCCCTTGCCGGTGTCGTAGCGGACGAGGCCGCGGCGCAGCGCGCCGGTCGCGGCCCGCTGCATCTTGTCGTCATAAGGGGTGCGCACCCAAAGCCCGCCGCCATAGACGCTGAGCGGGCCGTCCTCGGGGGTCTCGCCGAACTGGTCGATCAGCTGGCGGCGCACCTCTTCCATATAATAGCCGCCGACCTGCGCGACCGCCTTGTTGCCCGTTTCAGAGAGGCCGAGCGGCATCGCCTGCGCGGCGTCGCGCTGCGCCGCGGTGATCCAGCCGTTGCGGAACATTTCGGAGAGCACGAAATTGCGCCGCGCGATCGCCTTGTCGGTATTGCGCGCGCGGCCATAGGTTTCGGGTGCCTTGGGCAAAATGGCGAGGAAGGCCATTTCGTGAAGCGCGAGCTGGTCGACATCCTTGTCGAAATAGGCGCGCGCGGCCGCTTGGACGCCGAAGCTGCGGCGGCCGAGCGGAATTTCGTTCAGATACAGTTCGAGGATCTGCTGCTTCGTAAGCGCCGCCTCGATCCGCTTGGCGAGGATCGCCTCGCGAATCTTGCGGGTATAGCTGACCTCGCCCGTCAGCAGCAGATTCTTCGCCACCTGCTGCGTGATCGTCGAGGCGCCGACCGGGCGGCCGTCGCGCTTCAGATTGGTCAGGATCGCGGTCGCGATGCCGGGATAGTCGATCCCGCCATGTTCGAAAAAGGTGCGATCCTCGGCCGCGAGAAAGGCGCGGACGAGAAGCTGGGGATATTCGGCATATTCCAGCTGGACGCGGCGCTCGCGTGCATAGCTGTGGACGGGCTTGCCCTCGCCGTCGCGCACCATCGTCGGCAGCGGCGGCTGATAGTCGCGAAGCTGGTCGACCGAAGGCAGGTTACGGGCGAAAATCGTCCACAGCAGCGCCAGTGCGGCCACGCCCGCCAGCGCCAGATAGCCGAGCCAGCGGAACCAGCGCCGCGTCCACATCTGCCGGAACCAGCCAATGACGGCGTTGCTGTCGCGACGCAGGCGGTAACGGAAGTGGGACGTGCTGTCGGCGACCATGATTGGCTTGCCTCTAAAGCCTGCTTCGCCGAAAGGGAAGCGGCTTGCGCCCGGACGGTCAGCCGTCCGTCGCGAGATCCTGGAGCGACGCCTTTAGCAGACGCGCAGCGTCGGCGAGCACCGCATCGGCGGCGACCCGATCTTCCTCATAGAGCATCTCGTCGGCGGCGAAGCCGATCTCGACCGCGAGGCGCAGCCACCGCCAACAAGTCTCGCGCGGCACGCCGACGAGCCAGGGCAGACATGCATCGGTCAGCCGGTCGGTGACGTGGCGATGCGATTCGAGCCGGACATGGACGAGTCGCGGGGTCGCGTGGAGCGCGCGCAAGGTCCACACCGCGCCCGGCTCGGCGCGCGTTACCGTGGCGGTTTTGGCGAGCAGTTCGCCGATATGATCGGCCATTGCCGCGATGCCGCCGCTCCGGTGCCGCTCGATCCACGCCTCCAGCACTGCATTCTGCCGCTCCATCAGCCGGCGGCCCAACGCTTCGAGAACCGCATATTTGTCGCCGAAATAGCGATAGAGTGCGGGCGGGCTCAGCCCTGCCTCGGCGGCGATCCGGTTGGTCGAAATGCGTTCGATGCCCTCTTCGGCGAGGAGCAGGCCCGCGACATCGAGCAGCCTGTCATAGGTGGCGCGCGCGCGGTCCTGCTTCGGCGGCGCCTTCGCCGCGACGCTCATCGCGCGCGCCCGCGCGCACTGACCGGCCAGATGGCGACGAGCGTGTCGCCTGCGACGACATGATAATGGTCATAGAGATTGACGGTCGGGTCGCAGTGCGGGACGGTCAGCGTCACCGGATCGCCCGGCGCCATCCGTTCGCCGATGCCGGGCGCGACCAGCGCCGCATGTTCGTCGCCCATGAAGGCGAAGAAGCTGTCCGTGGGCGCGCCGCGCCGCACCACGGCGACCCCGCCGTCGGTCGACAGCGATTTGAACCCCGCGTCGATGGTGACAAGGCCGCTATGATTGGCGCTGACGACGCGCGCATCGACACCGAGCGCAACCTCGAACGGCGGCGCGCCGTCGCCGGTCAGATCGCAGTCGCAATATTGCTTGTCCATGAAGACGTAGGAGCCCGCCTGCAGCTCGGTAAAGACGCCGAGGTCGAGGTCGATATGGTGCGTTCCGGTCCCCGAGCCGCTGACGATTTCCGCCGCGAAGCCCGCGTCGGCAAGCGCGGCGAGGGCCGTCTTCAGATAATCGGTGCGCTCGGCGATCGCGGCGCGGCGCTCGGCATAATCCTCGATATGTTGCTGCGACCCGCAATAATATTGGACGCCGCGCCAGCGCAGCGTCGGCAGCGCGGCGATGGCGCGGGCAAGGTCGACGGCCTTTTCGGGCGAGGCGACCCCGGTGCGCGCGATACCGGGATCGATGTCGATCAACACGTCGAGCGTCGCGCCTTGGACCGCAAGCGCGGCATCGATCCGCTCCGCAACATCGGGATGATCGACCGTCGCCATCAGCAGGTCCGCGCGCGTGGCCAGCGCCGCAAGCCGCTCGATCGCGCGCGGCGCGGCGACCGGCGAGGTGATGAGGATGCCGGTGATGCCGCCGTCGGCGAGTGCCTCCGCTTCGCCGATCTTCGCGCAGCAGACCCCGGCGGCGCCCGCTGCAAGCTGGCGCTTCGCGATATCGACGCTCTTGTGGGTCTTGGCATGGGGCCTCAGGCCAATACCGCGCGCGGCGGCCAGCCCGGCCATCGCCGCAATATTGCGGTCGAGCGCCTCGATATCGAGGACGAGTACCGGCGTATTGAGGTCGGCGCGCGACCCCTGCCGACCGACAAGATGGGCGTGCAGGGTCAGATCGTCGCTCATGAAAACAGCGCCTCCAGATGCGGGTTCAGAAATTTGCCGTGGGGATCGGCAGCACGGCGGACCGCGCGATAGCGCTCGGCCATCGGATAAAGCGCATCGACATCGGCGCGCGTCAATGTGTGGCGCTTCGCCCAATGCGGCCGCCCCCCATGCGCCCGAAAAATCGCTTCGGCGCCAGCAAAATGATCAGCCCATGGCATTTTTGCATATTGATGCATCGAGATCGCAGCGACCGGCCCCGCGTTCATCGGGCTCATCCAGATATCGTCGGCGGCGACGGTGCGATATTCAAAGGGAAAGGTCACGGGCAAACGCCGGGCGCGAATCCAGCCGATCACCGCGTCGAGCGCGGCAAGGCCGACGGCGCGCGGCAGTTCATATTCCATTTCCTCGAAGCGGATCGTGCGGTCGGACGGAAAGATGCTGTGCGCGGGCCCGCGACGCTCGCCATCGAAGCGCGTCTTCATCATCGCGCGCTGGAGCAGCGGGGTCAGAAAAGGCGCGAAGGCCGCGACGTCGAGCGCGCGGCGGAAAGCGCTTTCGTCGACATCGCTCGTCGAGCGGGGCGGATCGCACGGGTCGCACGGCGTCAACGTCTTCAGGATCACATGTTCGGCGTGCGGAAAAATCCAGAATTCGATGTGGCGGTGCTGCTCGGCAAGCTCGTCGTAGCTTTCGCGGATTTCGTCCCAGCGCCTTTTCTCGATCTGTTCGACCAGATGAAAGGCGGGGACGACGGCGACCTCGATCTCGGTCGCGATGCCGAACAGCCCGAGCGACAGCCGCTGGGCCGCGAATAGATCGGAGTTTTCCTGCGCGTCGCACCAGCGCGCCGCGCCGTCGGCGCCGATCAGCCGGAAGCCGCGTGCAAAGGTTGACAGCGAGCCGAGATCGACGCCGGTCCCGTGCGTGCCCGTCGCCATCGCGCCCGCCAGCGCCTGCGGATTGACATCGCCCTGGTTGGCGAGCGCAAGGCCGTGCTGCCACAACGCCTCGGTCAGCCGCTTGATACTCCATCCTGCCGGGATGCGCGCGGTCTGACGATCGGGGGCGATACTGAGCTCGCCCGCCATCGCGTCGAGGCTCACGATCAGTTCGTCCGACTGGCATAGCGGCATGAAGCTGTGCCCGGCGCCGACCGCGCGCACCTTGGCGGCCTCGCGCACCAGCGCGGAAAGCGCCGCCTCGTCCGTCGGTCGCGCCACCGTTGCCGGGGCACGGACGCTACCCGACCAGTTGCTCCATCCTGCCTCCGCCGTCGCCATGTCGCTCTCCCGCCGCGAACCGGGCGAAAGCTGCGCGCACGTCAAAAGTTAGTCAAGACTAACTTTCTGGTTCAGCGGCCGACTGCGGCGATCTGCCGCGCAAAATGAAGCTGGATGGCATCGCGGACGCCCCGCGCAACCTTCTTCTGCCCCGCCGCCGAGGCGAGAAATTCCGCATCCTCCTTATTCGAGATGAAGCCGGTTTCGAACAGGATCGACGGCGTATCGGGGGCCTTCAGCACGACGAAGGATGCAAAACGGTGCGCGGTGGTGCGGAAGGTGACATCGTCCGCCGCCTCACGCTCGAGCAGACGGGCGAAGTCCGACGCGACATTCATCGTCTCGCGCTGCGTCAGGTCGAGCAGGATCGACGAGACTTCGCCGCTGTGCGCGCCCAGGTCGACGCCGTTGATGATATTCGCCTTGTTCTCGCGCGCCGCAAGCCGAGCCGCCTCGCGGTCGGAGGCGACTTCGGACAGCGTATAGACCGACGCGCCATGCGCCTCTTCATTCTCGGCCGCGTCGGCATGGATCGAAATGAACAGATCGGCCTTCAGCCGCCGCGCGATGCCATAGCGTTCCTCGAGCACCAGAAAGCGGTCGTCCGAGCGCGTGAGCGCAACGCGGACGCGGCCGCTGGCGACCAGATCGTCGCGAATCGCGCGCGCGATCCCCAGCGTGATATCCTTTTCGCGCTTGCCGCTGTGCGGCGAAATCGCGCCCGGATCGTGCCCGCCATGGCCAGCGTCGATGACGACAAGCGGCAGGCGCGGATTATTCGGCCCTTCGATCTTGGGCAGCGCCGGCGCCGGCTTGGGCGCGCCGATCGGCACGGTGACGCTGTAGCGCTTTTCGGGCGGCTTGGCGCGAAAGTTGAGCGGCGGCTGCCATTCGGTGCGCGGCGTCTTGGCGGCGCGTTCGAACTCGTCGGCCGAGACGGGACGCAGGCGCAGCGAAAGGCTGCGCCCGTCGGCGGCGAAGCGCGCGTCGGTGACCACCGCGGGCCGCGCCAGATCGAGCACGACGCGCGCCGTGTCGGCGGCCGGCCGCCCCTGGCGCACCGCGCTGACAAGCCCGCTGCCCTGCGGCGAACGGCCAGGATCGGCGCCCAGAATGTCGAGCGCGATGCGGTCGGGTCCGGCGAGGACGAAGGCCAACGCGCCCGCGACGACGTCGGCAAAGCGCAGCGTCACCTCGCGGTCGCCGATTTCGACCGCGCGAATATCGCCCGCGATCGCCGCCGGCATCGACAGGATCGTCGCGATCAGGACAAGGATCAGGCCCATCACCCGGTTATGCCGCCCCCGGCGCGCGATGGTCCAGCGCTTATTCGAAAACATGAGCGCTCCGGCCGCAAAAAAGGATGAACCAGCCATTAGCCATCGCCCGTCAAATCACGGTCAACCGGCACGGTTAACAGGCTATTCAGTATGAATTACGCGAAACGCCTTGTCGGCGCGCGCGAACATTCCCATGTGACTGCCGTGCTTTGGGTTGCCGTTGGTCCGTGCCGATGCTAGCACCCGACACACTGACGGTGTCCGACCCGATCCCGTCCGGCCTTTTGAGGGGAAAGGCTGACCCGCGCGATTCGCGGTTCATGGCCTCCCTGGCGCCGGACATGCGGGGAAAGGCATATCCGTCAGTCCACCCGGATGACCGGGCGGCGGCCGACCCCATTCCAGCGTCGCCTGCCATAACGGTCACCCCGTAACAGGTTGATGCCGTATGAGGCTTGCCATGCCCTCTTCCCATGCCGACGCAGTCGCATTTGCGCCGCGCGTCGACGTGACGGAAGACCGCATGCGCGTCCAGGACCGGACGCGGGCCACGCGCGGCAATAACGTCTTTTTCCGTTTGAACCCTATCGACCGCAGCCGCCCTCCACGGGCGGCGGCGGCCTTTTTGTTTGGCGCGCTGCGGCGCGCCTGGAGTAATAATAATGACCACGCGCATGTTGATCGACGCGCGGCACCGGGAAGAAACCCGGGTCGCCGTCACCAAGGGAAACCGCATCGAGGAGTTTGATTTCGAGTCCGCCGAGCACAAGCAGCTCAAGGGCAATATCTATCTGGCCAAGGTAACCCGCGTCGAACCGTCGCTGCAGGCGGCGTTCGTCGAATATGGTGGCAATCGCCACGGCTTCCTGGCCTTCAGCGAAATCCACCCCGATTATTACCAGATCCCGAAGGAAGACCGCGAAGCGTTGCTGCGCGAAGAGGCGGAGCATGCCGCCGAAGCCGCGATGCGCGCCGAGGAAGATCTCGACGAGCTGGAAGGCGATGTGGCCGATGTCGACGAGCCCGGCGACGATGACGCCGCCGTTGCCGCCCCCCAAACCATCGGCGAGGACAGCGACGATGATGGCCGCGAAGATTCCGCGGACGACGCCGACGGCGAAGATGGCGAAGAATCGCGCGACGATCGCGACGACAAGGGTCGCCGGGGCCGCGGGCGTGGCCGGGGGCGCAAGGGCGGCCGCGGACGCGGACGCCGCGACGAGGACGAAAATGGCGAAAGCCGCATGTCGCTGCGCCGCAAGTACAAGATTCAGGACGTCATCCGTCGCCGCCAGGTGATGCTGGTGCAGGTCGTCAAGGAAGAGCGCGGCAACAAGGGTGCGGCGCTGACCACCTATCTGTCGCTGGCCGGCCGCTACTGCGTGCTGATGCCCAACACGATGCACGGCGGCGGGATCAGCCGCAAGATTTCAAATGGCGCCGATCGCCGCAAATTGAAGGCGATGATCGACGAGCTCAACCTGCCGCCGTCGATGGGCTGCATCGTCCGCACCGCGGGGATGAGCCGCACCAAGACCGAGATCAAGCGCGACTTCGACTATCTCGCCCGGCTTTGGGACGAGATCCGCGAAAAGACGCTGGGGTCGAGCGCGCCGGCGCTGATCCATTCGGACAGCGACCTTGTGAAGCGTGCGATCCGCGACATCTATCACCGCGACATCGAGGAAGTGCTCGTCGAGGGCGAAGAGGGCTATAAGGCGGCGAAGCAGTTCATGAAGCTGCTGATGCCCAGCCACGCCCGGCGCGTGAAGCAATATGCCGACCCCGTTTCGCTCTATCAGCGCTATGGCGTCGAGGATCAGCTTGCGGGGATGCTCAATCCCGTCGTCCAGTTGAAATCGGGCGGCTATCTGGTCATCAACCCGACCGAGGCGCTGGTGTCGATCGACATCAACTCGGGGCGCTCGACGCGCGAGCATAATATCGAGCAGACCGCACTCAGCACCAACCTCGAGGCAGCGCACGAAATCGCCCGCCAGCTCCGCCTGCGCGACATGGCGGGCCTGATCGTCATCGACTTCATCGACATGGATCATGGCTCGAACGTCCGCAAGGTCGAGCGCGCGATGAAGGATGCGCTCAAGAATGACCGCGCGCGCATCCAGGTCGGCCGCATCTCGGGCTTCGGCCTGATGGAAATGAGCCGCCAGCGGCTGCGCACCGGCGTGCTCGAAGCGTCGACGCGACCCTGCCCGCATTGCGAAGGCACCGGCCTCGTCCGCACCGCATCGTCGGCGGGTCTCAGCGCGCTGCGCCTGATCGAAGAGGAAGCCGCACGTGGCAAGGGCAGCAAGATAATCCTGCGCGCGAGCCAGGAAGCAACCTTCTATCTACTCAACGAAAAGCGCCGCGAACTGCGCGACATCGAGGATCTGTACGGCGTCAGCGTCGAAATCCTGCCCGACGGAGAAACCGAAGGCGCGCGCATGGCGATCGAGGTCGGCGGCCCGCCGCCCGTTCAGCGCCGCAGCTTCGCCCCGATCGCGCCGATCGAGGATGATGATGACGACGATATCGTCGACGAAGAGGATATCGAAGAAGAGGAAGAAGAAGCCGAACGCCCCGCGCGCCGCGAACGCGAGCGTGACGAGGGCGATGCCGATGGCGAAGGCGGACGCAACAAGCGCCGCCGGCGTCGCCGCCGCGGTCGTCGCGGTCGCCGCGATGACGAGGGCAACGAAACCGCCGAGGGCGAAACGGCTTCCGAAGAGGCCGAGGACGGCGACGACGAAGTCGGCGCCGATGGTGCGGTCGAAACCGTAGCCGCCGAAGCGAGCGAGGAAGGCGAAGCCAAGCCGCGTCGTCGCCGCGGTGGCCGCGGTCGCAAGAAGGTCGAGGCCGAAGCCGAAGCAGGCGACGCGGACACGACCGCGCCCGAACCGGAAGCCGTCGAAGCTCCCGCCCCCGAAATGCCGCCGGCTGACGAAAAGCCGAAGCGCAAGCGCGCGCCGCGCAAGACCAAGGCGGCGATCGCTGCCGAAGCGGCCGCTGCCGAAGCGAGCAGCGAAGCGCCCGACGCTCCTGTCGCCGAAGTGCCGGTAGAGGAGGCGGAACCTGCCAAGCCTGCGCCGAAGAAGCGCGCCAGCCGCAGCAAGAAGGCGGCCGCCGCCGAGGCGCAGCCCGCCGAAGCGACGGCAAGCGCACCGCAGGGCGATGCGGCGGACGAAGCCGTCTCCGTCCCCGCCGAGGCCGATGCCGACGGCGACGCCCCAGCGGGCGAACCCCGCCGAGGCTGGTGGCAGCGCACCTTCGGCAACTGACGCGCCTGCATCGCGTAAAAAGATGGGCCCCCGTGCAAGCGGGGGCCCCTTTTTTGGACTGTCACCGCGGCGGCGACCATCTCTCGCCTTGCGCCCGCGCGGCTGGCGCCCCAATAAGTCTCCATGGCTTCAGTCGAGGTTCAGACGCGCGGCGCAAGACAGGCGGCGATGATCGCCCCGTCCCCGTCCCACATCCTGGCCCGGCTGGGCGCCTGGCGCGCCGCGCTGCGCCTGTTGATGACGCTCCTCGCCATGGTGGCCGTTGCCGCGCGGCCGGTGATGGCGCAGTCGATGCTGCGCGACGCCGAAACCGAGGCGCTGTTCCAGGACATGGTCGACCCGCTGCTCGTCGCGGCGGGGCTGCGTCCCGGACAGGTGCGCGTCCACCTGCTCGGCGACCGCAGCATCAACGCGTTCGTGGCGGGCAGTCAGGACATCTATGTCTTTAGCGGCCTGATCGAGACCGCCGACAGCGCCAACGAAGTGCAGGGCGTACTCGCCCACGAGCTCGGCCATATCATGGGCGGCCACGCAATCCGCGCCAGCGACGGCGCCAAGACCGCAACGGGCATCTCGCTGCTCAGTATGCTGCTCGGCGCCGCGGCGATCGCGGCGGGCGGCGGCGACGCTGGAATGGGCATCATGATGGCAGGGCAGCAGGCCGCACTCGGCAAATATCTGGCGTTCAGCCGGGTCCAGGAAGCGACCGCCGATGCCGCCGGCGCCCAATATCTGTCGAAGGCGGGGATCAGCGGCAGGGGCAGCCTCGATTTCTTCAAGAAGCTGCAGAACCTCGAATTTCGCTATGCCGTCAAACAGGATGATGATCAGGCCTACAGCCGCACGCACCCGCTGTCTGGCGATCGCATCCAGGCGCTTCGCGAAGTCTATGTCGTCGATCCGGCGTGGGACAAGCCGAGCGACCCCCAGCTCGAGGCCCGCTTCCAGCGCGTGAAGGCCAAGCTGCTCGGCTATATGGAAGAGCCCGAGCGGACGCTGCGCAAATATCCCGAAAGCGACAAGAGCGTGCCCGCGCGCTACGCCCGCGCTTACGCCTGGCACAAGAGCGCCTATCCGCAAAAGGCGCTGGACGAGGTCGATGCCCTGATCGCCACCAATCCCGAAGACCCTTATTTCCTCGAACTCGAAGGCCAGGTTCTGCTCGAATCCGGTCGGCCCAAGGAAGCGATCCCGCCGCTGCGCAAAGCGGTCGCCAACTCGAAATCGCAGCCGCTGATCGCCTCGACCCTCGGCCATGCGTTGATCGCGACCGAGGATCCGGCCAATTTTCCAGAGGCCGAGAAGGTGCTGAAGACCGCCGTCGCGCTCGATAACGAGAATCCGTTTGCCTGGTATCAGCTTGGAATTGTCTATGCGAACCGCGGCGATCAGGCGCGCGCCGCGCTCGCCTCGGCGGAACGCTACAGTCTCGAGGGTGGACAGCCGATGCTCGCGCTGCGTAATGCCGAAATGGCGATGCAGGGCCTGCCGCAAGGGTCGCCCGACTGGATTCGTGCACAGGATATTTCGATGGTTGCGCGCGCCGAGGTAGAACGGACGCGCAAACGGCGCTAGATTCACGACGAAATTCGGGGATGCATCGCAATTTCGCGAATGCACAAGGGCGACAAGTGACAGACAAGAAAGACGAATATTACCAGCCGTGGTTGCGCGACCCGACGCCGGCGCCCGATCCCCTGCCGCGCGCCGACGAGGGGCTGGCGAAGCCGAAGGACGCGCCCCCCGTCGGCATCGACGTCGGCCGCTATACGCCGCAGCCCGCTCCGGCGCGCGATCCGCGCGTCACGGGCGAGCAGCTGAAGGCGGGTGCGGCGCGGCTATGGAGTGCGATCCGGCACGGCGCTGCGGCCTTTGCCGACTGGACGATCGATGTCGGCGAACGCGCCGATATTCCCGCCCGCGTCGAGGCAATGGAGATACCGCGGCGGACGCGCGACCTTGCGCAGCGTTCGGGCCGCGGCGCCGCGCGCGCCGCGCGCGCCATCGGACGCGGATCGGCGAAGGCGGCGCGCAGCGCAGCAAGCGCGAGCGGCGAGGCGTGGGGCAAGATGGCGCTGGGCGACAAGGTCGCGAAAATTTCCAGCGAAGCCGGACGCGGGATCGGCGAAGTCGCGGGCAAGACGAAGGCCGGAATCGGCCAGGTCGCAGGTCAGGTTGCGCGCGCCGGCAAGGACGGCATCGGCGACGCCGCGAACAAGCTGCGTCCCGCCGCCGAAGAGCTTGCGCCGCCGCCCTCGGGGCTCGAACAATTGCTCGCGCGCGAAGAGGCAGAGGCGCGCGCCGCCGACGCCGGGAACGCGGGCGACCTGCCGCTCTTCGCCGGCGAAGCGATCCCCGCGACGCTGGCGGAAACGCCGGCCAAGGCAGCGGCAACAGCAATCGCGTCGGACGATGATCGCACCCCGCATGTCACGCCCCCGGCCAAGCCCAAGCCCGCGCGGACCAAGGCGATGACCGCGGGCCGCCTGCCGCAGCGCCAGGGAGGAATGATGGACGGCGTATCGACGCGAACCCTGCTGATCGGCGGCATCGCCGCGCTCGCGCTGCTCGGCGCGACCTTCTGGCTTGGCGGCCGCTTCGGCGGCGGCATGAGCAAGAGCGAGGTCGAGACGATCGTCGGCGACTATATTCGCGCCAATCCCGAAATCATCCCCGAGGCGCTGGAGGCGCAGCGCGACCGCGAAATGGCGAAGGCGATCGACGCGATCCGCCCCGCGCTCGAAAAGCCCTATGCCGGCGCCTGGGCGGGCAATGCCGACGGCGACGTCACGCTGGTCGTCTTCACCGATTATGCCTGCGGCTTCTGCCGGGCGAGCGTGCCCGATGTCGACCGGCTGGTCCGCGAGGACAAAAGGCTGAAGGTCGTGTTCCGCGAATTGCCGATCATCTCGCCGCAAAGCCGCGATGCCGCGCTGATGGCGCTCGCCGCCGCGCGGCAGGGTAAGTATGACGCCTTCCACCACGCGATGTTCGCAGCGAGTTCGCTCGACCCCTCGGCGATCGCCGCAGCGGCACAGCGCGCGGGCGTCGTTACCGACGGCAGCGCCGACGCGACCGCGAACGAGGCGTTGTTCCAGCGTGAACTCGACGCGAATCTGGCGATCGCGACCCAGCTCCAACTCAACGCGACTCCGACCTGGGTTATAGGCAACCAACTGCTCCAAGGCCAGGTCGGCTATGACACGCTGAAGCGCGCCATCGCCAAGGCCCGGTCCAAGAGCTGAGGCGCGCGGGTTTGGCGACCGTCACGCACGATCAGGCGCTCGCCAACGCCCGGCATCTGCTGGCGGGTCAGCCTGCCGCGGCGCTGGCGCAGGCTCGGGCGATTATCGAGGTTGTTCCGACATCGGCCGCCGCCCACCGCCTTGCCGCGCACGCGCTGCGCGCGCTCGGACGAGAGGATGAGGCGCAGGCGGCATCGCTCGACGCCGTCGGCGCGGCGATCCACGATCCCGAAATGATCGCAGCGGCGCTCGCCCTTGCCGAAGATCGGCTGCCCGATGCCGAGGTCGCGCTACGCGGGCGCCTGCGCGACGACGCCACCGATGTCGCAGCGATCCGCATGTTGGCCGAGGTCGCCGGGCGTATCGGCCGTTATGGCGATGCCGAAAAGCTGCTGATGCGGGCGGTCGAACTCGCGCCGGGGTTCGGCGCCGCCCGCGCCAATCTGGCGACGGTCTATTACAAGCAGAATCGCTTTGCAGAAGCCGTCGCGGCGCTCGATTCCGTGCTCGGCGACGATCCCGTCAATCCGGCCCACGCCAATCTGAAGGCCGCCGCCCTCGGCCGTATCGGCGGCTATGACGAAGCGATCGCGCTGTACGAAGAATTGACCCGCCGCTTTCCCGGCCACGCCAAATTGTGGATGAGCTATGGTCATATGCTCAAGACGGTCGGGCGGCAGGACGACAGCATCGCGGCCTACCGCCATGCGCTCGCTACCGATCCCGGGCTGGGCGAAATCTGGTGGAGCCTCGCCAATCTGAAGACCATTCGGTTCGACGCCGCCGACCGATCCGCCATGGAAGCTGCGCTCGCCGATGCGGCGCCAACGGACGAGGCGCGCGCGGATGACCGGCTCCATCTGCACTTCGCGCTTGGCAAGGCCTATGACGATGCCGGCGATCATGCCGCAGCCTTTCGTCACTACGCAGCAGGCAATGCGATCCGGTCGGCGCAACTCGGCTATGATCCGGCAGATACGCGCGCCACGGTCGATGCCATCATCGCCCATTTTCCGGCCGAACGCTTTGCGGCAATGGCCGGTGCGGGCGCGCCCGATCCCGATCCGATTTTCGTCCTCGGCCTGCCGCGCGCGGGTTCAACGCTGATCGAGCAAATTCTGGCAAGTCATAGTGCCATCGAAGGCACGATGGAATTGCCCGATATTCCGGCGCTGGCGCTTAGCCTCGGGCGCGATGCGAAGGGCGACCCGCGTCGCTGGGTCGAAGCACTGGCCGATCTGCGCTCCGATGCGCTGGCCGACCTCGGCCGGCAATTTCTGGCGCGCACTGCAGTCCAGCGCAAGACGGACAAACCCTTCTATATCGACAAGCTTCCGAACAACTGGCTTTACCTGCCCTTCATTCGCCTGACCCTGCCCGGCGCAAAGGTCATCGATGCTCGGCGCCACCCGCTCGATTGCTGCTGGTCGAACTTTCGCCAGCATTTCGCCAAGGGTCAGGCGTTCAGCTATGGGCTGGCGGATATCGGCGCCTATTATCGCGACTATGTCCGCCTGATGGCGCATATCGACGCGGTCCAGCCGGGCCGGGTTCACCGCGTGATTCACGAGGCGCTGCTCGACGATCCGGAGGGCGAGGTTCGCGCGATGCTTGCCTATCTGAACGTCCCGTTCGAGGAGGCCTGCCTGGCCTTTTACACCAATGATCGCGCCGTGCGTACCGCATCCAGCGAACAGGTGCGCCGCCCCATCAACCGCGACGGCGTCGATCAATGGCGCCCCTATGACGCATGGCTCGACCCGCTAAAGTCGGCGCTCGGTCCGGTGCTGGAGGCTTATCCAGGGGTTCCACCGCTCGCCGACTAGCCCGCCGCGCGCAAATTCGTTGCCTTTGAGCAACAGCAGCCGACATTTTCGACTAACGCGCGCGCCGTTGCGATGACAATGCTTGCGCTTGCGCTGCACCGCGTCATTCTCCGTCACATTGTTGTCATCGAGGGGGGTCTCTATGCGGAATGTTTCAGCAGTGTTGACGAAAGGCAGCGCGCTGCTGCTCGGCAGCACGATCCTGTGCACGTCGGGAACGGCGCTCGCACAGCAAACGACGCCGGCCAATGGCGACGACATCGTCGTCACGGCTTCGAAGCGCGAGCAGAATCTGCAGGACGTGCCGATGGCGATCACCGCGATCGGCACCGAAAGACTGGCCGAGTTGCAGGTCAAGGAATTTCAGGACGTCGTCAAATTCCTGCCGTCGGTAACGATCCAGACGGCCGCCCCGGGTTTTGCCCAGGTCTATTTCCGCGGCGTGTCGTCGGGCGAGAATGCAAACCATTCGGCCTCACTGCCGACCGTCGGCACCTATCTCGACGAAATGCCGGTGACGACGATTCAGGGCGCGCTGGACATCCATGCCTATGACCTTTCGCGCGTCGAGGCACTCGCCGGGCCGCAGGGCACGCTGTATGGCGCAAGTTCGATGGCGGGCACGATCAAGCTTGTCACCAACAAGCCCGACGCCAGCGGCACCTATGGCGAGATCGGGGCCGAGATCAATTCGGTCGCGCACGGCAATTTCGGCGGTGTCGCCGAAGGCTTCATCAACGCGCCGCTCGGCGAGCGCGCGGCGCTGCGCCTCGTCGGCTGGTACCGGCACGATGCTGGCTATATCGACAATATTCCGGGCAGCCGCACCTATCCGACCAGCGGCATCGTCCAGAATAATTCGGCCTATGTCGAAAACAACTACAACGACGCCGACACCTATGGCGCGCGCCTCGCGCTCGGGATCGAGCTCGACGACAATTGGACGCTGCGTCCGACGATCATGGGCCAGATCCAGAAGACGAACGGTAGCTATTCGCAGGAACGGTCGAGCGCCGTTACCGGCCAGCTGCAGACCGTCCAGTACAATCCCGAATGGAGCAAGGACAAATGGCTGCAGGCGGCCCTGACGATCGAGGGCAAGCTCGGCAATTGGGATCTGACCGTCACCGGCGGTCACCTGCGCCGCCGCACCGACGTCGCGAGCGACTATTCGGATTATTCCTATTTCTATGACGCGCTCTACGGTTCGGGCTATTATCTGCGCGACAATGCGAACAATCTGATCAGCCCCAACCAATATATCAACGGCATCGACCGTTATAAGAAGAGCTTTGTCGAGGCGCGCATCGCATCGCCAGCCGACGCACCGATCCGCTTTATCGGCGGCGTGTTCTGGCAGCGCCAGAGCCATAATATCGAACAGAATTATATCATCGACAATCTGGCCGACGATCTGAAGGTGCCCGGCACGGCCAGCGACATCTGGCTGACTAAGCAGTTCCGCGTCGACCGCGACTATGCCGCGTTCGGCGAGCTCAGCTACGACATCACCGACAAGCTGACGCTGACCGGCGGCGGCCGTCTGTACAAGTTCGACAACAGCCTGGTCGGCTTCTTCGGCTATTCGGCGGGCGTATCGAGCCGAACCGGCGTCGCCGCCTGCTTCGGTCCGGCGATCGTTGCCGGATCGCCCTGTACCAACCTCGACAAACGGACCAAGGACACCGGCTTCATTCACAAGCTGAACCTGACGTACAAGCTCAGCGACAATGCCTTGATCTATGGCACCTGGTCGCGCGGCTTCCGTCCCGGCGGGATCAACCGCCGCGGCACCCTGCCGCCCTATGGTCCGGACACGCTCGACAATTATGAGTTCGGCTGGAAGACCAACTGGGGTCCGGTGCGCTTCAACGGCGCCATCTATCAGGAGGACTGGAAAGACATTCAGCTTTCCTTCCTCGGGCTCAACGGTCTGACCGAAATCCGCAACGCGGGCGTAGCGCGCATTCGCGGCATCGAACTCGACCTCGGCTATCGCGAGGGCGGCTTCTCGATCAACGCCGGGATGAGCTACAATGATGCACAGATTCGCCGGGATTTCTGCCTGATCGCAAACAGCAGTTTCGACTGCACCCTGCCCGGCAGTGACGGCGCGACCAATGCGCTGCTCGCCCCGTCGGGAACGCAGCTTCCGGTGACGCCGAAGTTCAAGGGCAATCTGGTCACGCGCTACGAATTTCCGATCGGCGGCCTGGGCGGGCATGTCCAGTTCGCGCTCAACCATATCGGCAAGCGGCGCAGCGACCTTCGCATCTTTGAAAATGCGCTCAAGGGAACGCTTAAATCCTATACCACCGCCGATATCAGCATCGGCGTGAAGGGAGAGGATTGGAAGGCCGAACTGTTCGCGACCAATTTGTTCGACAGCAACGGCATCATCAATACGGGTGTCCAGTGCCTCGAAACCACCTGCGGCGATCCCGACGGGCTGACCGGCACCGGGGGGGTATTCTACGACACGCCGATCAGGCCGCGACTGATCGGGATCAAGGTCAGCAAGGAATTCTGACCGGGTGACGAACCCCGCACAGCAACAGGGCGAGGCCGGGCAGAAGCTCGGTCTCGCCATGTGCGTCGCGCTCGTCATGGGCAATATGATCGGGTCGGGGGTGTTCCTCCTGCCCCGGGACCTGGCGCCGCTCGGCTTGAACGCGGTCATCGGCTGGGGCGTGACGATCACCGGCACCCTGTGCCTCGCCATCGTCTTTGCGCGGCTTGCGCGGCGATTGCCCGGCGGCAGCGCGACGTTCACCTATGCCAATGCAGCCTTCGGCCCCGGCACGGGATTCACCGTCGCCTGGAGCTACTGGATCAGTTGCTGGACGGCGAATGCGACGCTCGCCGTCGCGGCGGTCAGCAATCTTTCGATCGTCATCCCCAGGCTGGGCGACAAGGGGCAGCTGCCCGCGCTGGTCGCGATCGGCTTCCTGTGGCTGTTCACGCTCATCAACCTGTCGGGCATCCGCCGCGCGGGCGAGACGCAGATCATCACGCTGCTGTTGAAGCTGGTGCCGGTGATCGGCGCGGTGCTGGTCGCGGCTTGGCTGCTCGGTACCGGCGAAAGCCATGCCGCAGGGATGGCGCATACCCAGCCGGTCAGCCTGTCGGCAGTGAGCGGCGCGGCGACGCTGACGCTGTTCGCGCTGCTCGGCTTCGAAAGCGCCGCCGTCGTTGGCGACCGGGTGCGCGATCCCGAGCGGATGATCCCGCGCGCCACACTGATCGGTGCCGCGGCGACCGGCCTCCTCTATCTCCTGTCCTGCACCGCGGTCACCATGCTGCTGCCCGTCGAAACGCTGCAACAGTCGAACGCCGCCTATGCGACCTTTTTCGGAACGCTGGTCAGCCCGCTGGCGGGTGATATCGTCGCGGTCTTTGCCGCGATCGCCGCGCTCGGCGCGCTCAACGGATTCGTGATGCTGCAGGGCGAGATTCCGCGCGACCTCGCCCATCGCGGCCTGCTCCCTTCCCTTTTCGGGCGCGACAATCGTTTCGGGTCGCCGCAAATGGCGCAGATCGCGTCGAGCCTGCTCGCGAGCATCGTCGTCTATGCCAATTATTCGCGTGGCCTCGCCGAACTTTTCACCTTCATGGTGCTCATCACCACTTCGACCGCGATCATTCTTTATGTCGTCGGCAGCCTGTCGGCGCTGCGGCTCGAACAGGCGGGCAGCCTGCGCGTCTCGCCGGGCTTTGCAGCGCTGACCCTCGTCGGCTTCGGCTACAGCTGCTGGGCCTTCTACGGCGCCGGGATCGAGGCGAGCCTGTGGAGCGTCGCGATGACCGCGGCGGGGCTACCCATCTATCTGCTGATGCGGCGCCGCGGGGGCGCGGCCTCAGCGCCAGCGGGGCGCGAATAGACCGCGGTCGCGCAGGATCACCTGCGCCGCATTATGCCCCGGCGCGCCGGTGACGCCGCCCCCCGGGTGCGTTCCCGCCCCGCACATGTAGAGCCCCTTCACCGGCCCGCGATAGCCGCCATTGCCAAGCACCGGCCGCGCCGACCAGAGTTGATCGAGGCTCATATTGCCGTGCATGATGTCGCCGCCGACCAGCCCGAACTTGCGTTCGAGACCCTTGGGGCTGAGGCGCGTCTGCCCGACGATGCTGGCGCGGAAGCCCGGCGCATGCTTTTCGACCGTGTCGATGATGCAATCGGCCGCGGCTTCCTCCTCATCGTCCCAGTCGCGCCCGTCCGGCAATTCGGGTGCGAACTGCTGGCAGAAGAGGCTGGCGACATGGCAGCCTTCAGGGGCAAGGCTGTCATCGACGGTCGAGGGGATGAGCATCTCAACGATCGGTTCCTTCGACCAGCCGTCGCGCTTCGCATCCAGAAAGGCGCGGTCCATATAGTCGAGCGTCGGCGCGAGGATGATCCCCGACTGGTGATGCTCGCCCGGTTCGGGGAGGCAGGTGAATCTGGGGAGTTCGGACAGCGCGACATTCATCCGGAAGGTGCCGCTGCCTGCCTTGAAACCCTTGATCCGGCGTTCGAAATCGGCAGGCAGGTCGCCCGCGTCCATCATCCGTTCGTAAAGCAGCTTGGGTCCGACATTGGCGATCACCCGCGCCGCCGCAATCTCCTCGCCGCCGACGAGCTTGACCCCCACGGCCTTGCCGCCGTCGACGAGCACTTTCGCTACCGGGCTTTCGAGGCTGATTTCGACGCCATGATCGCGGCAGACCTTGGCCATGATCTCGGTGATCTTGCCCATGCCGCCGACGCTGTGGCCCCACGCCCCCTTCTTGCCGTTCACCTCGCCGAAGACATGGTGGAGGAGGACATAGGCGCTGCCCGGCGTGTCGGGGCTGGCATAGTTGCCGACGACGGCATCGAAGCCGAAGGCGGCCTTGACCGCCTCGCTCTCGAACCAGCTGTCGAGCATTGTACGCGCCGACTTGGTGAACAGGTCGAGCACATCGCGCTGCTGTTCGAGGCTGAGCGTCGCGAAGCGCCGCCCCTGCCGCGCGCCGTCGAGCAGCGTGCGCATGCCTTCGCCGACATTGGGCGGGACGCGCAGCGCAAGATCGCGGAGCAGTTCGGCGACATTTTCGAGCGCGTCATAATATTGCGGCAGCACCTCGGCATCGCGGGCGCTGAACTTGCGGAACTCGGCCTGCGTGCGTTCGAGCCCGGCGCCGAGTTTGAGATAGCCGCCATCCTCCTGCGGAAGGAAATTGCTGATCGGCCGCTCGATGACGCGATAGCCATGATCGGCGAGCTTCATGTCGGCGATCACCTTCGGCTGCAGTAGGCTGACCGTATAGCTCGCGACCGAATTGCGGAAGCCCGGCGCGAATTCCTCGGTCACAGCGGCCCCGCCGACGACGTCGCGCGCCTCCACGATACGGACCTTCAGCCCCGCCTTGGCAAGATAAAAGGCACAGACAAGGCCGTTGTGGCCGGCGCCGATGATCAGCGCGTCATAGGCTTTGGTCATGAAAAATCTTTCGCAAGTGGGGACTGAACATGCTGCCGCCCGAAGCCGAGGCCGACTATGCGGCCGGGAATCCGGCGCAGCAGCGGGATATGGTCGAGCAGGCGGATCGCGAGCGGTACATGATCGATCTTGCCGCGCAGCACAGGTTCGACGACGCGCCGGTGCGCAAAACGCTGCAGCGCCTGCATCTTTGTCGTGGGCTTCCATCGGCGGTCCTGCACCCGCGCGAGCAAGGGATCGGGGTCCGCGCCGGCGACGAGCGGCGCCGCAAGGATGTTCGCGGCGGCCACTGCATCCTGCACCGCAAGGTTGATCCCGACGCCGCCGACGGGCGACATGGCGTGCGCGGCATCGCCGATCGCGAGCAATCCGGGCTGCCACCAGCGGGTCAGCCGATCGAGCGCGACCGACAGCAGCTTGACGTCTTCGAAGCCGCCGATCGCGTCGATCCCGGCGGCGAGGCCCGGCGCTATCGAAACGATTGTCTCACGAAAGGCCGCGATACCGCGCGCCTCGACCGCCGCGAAGCCGCTCTTTTCGATGATCTGCGCGCACTGCCAATAATCGCCGCGCGGTATCGCGACGACCATGCCGCCTTTGTCGATCGTACCGAGCGGGACTTCGGTCATGTCCAGATCCGCCGGCATCGGCACCCGGAACCATAGCACATCCATCAGTGCGCCAAGATCGTCGAGCGGCAGCCTGGCGGCATCGCGCAGCACCGAGCGGCGCCCGTCCGCGGCGATGACAAGGCGCGCGGGCAGCGTTTCACCGCTCGCCAGCGTGACGCCGTCGACGCGGCCGGCGGCATCGTGGCGCAATCCCGTCGCTTCGGTCGACATGCGCAGGTCGAAGGTGGGATATTTGCGGCCTTCGCGCGCGATGAAGTCGAGCAGATCCCATTGCGGCATCATCGCGACAAAGGGTGCGGCAACGGGCAGATGCTTGAGCGTCGCGATCGTGTAGCGGCGCCCGAGCAGGTCGAGCGTCATCGTGTCGATCGCGGCATGCGGAAGCGCGAGCAGCGCGCCAAGCAGGCCGATGTCGTCGAACAGATCGAGCGTCGAGGGGTGCACCGTGTCGCCGCGAAAATCGCGAAAAAAGTCGGCGTGCTTTTCGAGCACCGTCACCGCCACCCCGGCGCGCGCGAAGAGCAGCCCCGCGACCATCCCGGCGGGACCGCCGCCGACGATCACCACGGGCGCCGTGCCGGTCAAGCGCGGCTCCACCCCGCCGCCGGCGCCTGCTCCAGCCGTGCTTCGGGGATGATCGCGCGCATCCGGGCACAGAAATGCTTGAGGCAGACTTCCTTGTCGCTGAGCGGTCCCATCTGGAAACTTTGCGATTGCATGCCCTGCTGGACGCGGGTGATCAGCGCCGTATCTTCGGCATTGACCTGACGATTGATGCGCCAGTTCAAATAGCGCGCGGCCTTCATCTCGCGGCGGGCATCGGGAAGCACGTAACTGATTTCGCGGATCAGGCAGCTCGTCGGGCCGGTCGGCAGCCACTGCATGAAATCGACCTGATCGGGGTAGATGTCGAAGGCGACATTGGGCCACAGCTTGAAATAGAGCCAGTGCCGCTGGTTCGCTTGCGGCAGGTGCGGGACCGGCGGCAGCAACCGCTGATAGAGCCGCTCGGACCAGTTCGCCGACGGTCGGTCGGCGAGGTCGCCCCACATGCGATCGACGCGATCTTCGGCTTCGACGCCATAGCTTTTTCCGAATAATCGCGTCAGGCCGGGGTGGGCGACGGGAATGTGCAGGCCGTCCGAATAATTGTCGCCGACATTCTTCCAGTTCACATCGCGCGGGCGCAGCGTGACGCGCCCCAATGCGCCGAGTTCCGCGAAACGATAGGGTTCGACCATCGCTTCATAGGGCGCCATCATCGCGGCGACCGACGGGCCGCCGTCGTCCTCCAGCCGCACGAACCAGAAGCCGCGCCATTGTTCGAGGCCGACGGGCGCGAGCCCCGCCTTTTCCTTGTCGAGCGTCGGATAGCTCGCCGAATCGGGAACGCCCGAGAGTCGCCCGTCGAGTTCGTAGGTCCAGGCGTGATAGGGGCAAACGAGCTTCTTCGCGCAGCCCGCCGCGCCGTCGACCAGCCGCGACCCGCGGTGGCGGCAGACGTTGGTGAAGGCGCGCACGACGCGGTCGGCGCCGCGCACGACGATCACGCTTTCGCCGCAATAATCGATGCTGTGCCAGTCGCCCGCCGCGGGAATGTCGCTGTCATGACAGACGACCTGCCAGCTCGGGCGGAAGATGCGCGCCATTTCGGCGGCGTAGAAATCGGGGTCGCTATAGGTCCAGGCCGGGAGCGACCAGCCGTCGAGCGGATCGGGATGCGAATCGCGAAGGGGTGCAGTTGCCATGGCTCGTTCCTTGTTATACACATGTATAACAATATGACCGCCGCTCGCCAAGCCTTTACGCGCGAAAGTGCCGACGCCCGCCGGGCCGACCTGATCGACGCGACCGCGGCATGTCTTGCCGAGCTTGGGCTGGCGGGAACGAGCGTCCGCGCGATCTGCGCGAAGGCGGGCGTGTCGCCCGGGTTGCTGCGCCATTATTTCGGCGGCATCGACGATCTGATCGCCGCAGCCTATCAGGCGACGAGCGACCGGATCGATGCGGTCTTCGCCGCCGCCACCGACGCGGCGGGCCCCGATCCGCACACGCGGCTGACCGCCTATCTGACTGCCAGCTTCCGCCCGCCGGTGACCGACCCGCAATTGCTCGGCGCGTGGACCGCTTTCTGGGCGCTCGCGCGCAGCGATGCGCGCATGGCGGCCATCCATGCCGATAGCTATGCCGGTTATCGCGCCCGGCTGCGCGACCTGCTCGCGCCGTGCGGCGCGCGCGACCCCGACCAGCTCGCGATCCTGCTTACCGCCATGGTCGACGGGCTGTGGCTCGAACTGTCGCTCGACGCGAGCAGCTTCGGCGCCGATGCGGCGGCGGCGATGGTCGAGCGGGCGGTGGCGGCGCTCATATAATCGTCGCCCCCGCGCGGGCGGGGGCGACGGCATAGGTTCGGACGATTATTTCGCCAGGTCGCGCAGCAGGCTGTCCCAATGCGCAAGCGCGCCGGGAATGGCGTTGACCGGCACCCTCTCGTTGAGCCCGTGCGCGTAGCTGTCGCTCGCCTTCGAAAACAGACCCGCGACGCCATAGCTCGGAACGCCCAGCATACGGAAATGATAGCTGTCGGTCGCCCCTGCGCTCATCGACGGTATGATCGGCAGGCCCGGGAAGCGCCCATGGACGGCCTTCGTCACCGCCGCCATGACATCGGGGCGCAGCGGCGAGGCGTCGCTCGCGCTCGCGTCGGGATCGGGCTTCACCGCCACCGCGGGGTCGGCGATCACGCGTTCGAGTTCGGCGCGCACCGCCTCGACAGGCACGCCAGGGAAGATGCGGCAGTTGATATTGGCGGTCGCCCGCTGCGGCAGGGCGTTTTCGGCGTGACCGCCGTTGACCAGCGTCGGGACGCAGGTGGTGCCGATCTGGCCGACATATTCAGGATCGGCGGTAATCGTCGCGATCGCCGCCGCGTCGGCGGGGTTTGCGGCAAAGGTCTTGAGCGCTGCGCCGATCGCACCGCCGACCTGATCGGCAACAATCGGCATACCGACCTTGGTCAGTTCGTTCTGCTGCGGCTGGAAATGATGGGCGCCCACCTTGGCGAGTGCATTCGACAATTGAACGATGGCATTGGTCGGCGACGGGCGCGAGCTGTGACCGCCGGGGTTCGTGACCTCCAGCGTGAAGTCGGCATAGGTTTTTTCGCCGGCCTGCAGAGCGTAATATTGCGCCTTGCCGTCTTCACCGATCAGGCCGCCGCCGCCGTCGCCGTTGAGCGCGAGTTCGGCGCCCTTATATTTGGCGGCGAGCGCACGCGTCGTCATCATCGACGTTTCCTCGTCGCCCGACAGCAGCAGGATGATCGAGCGCTTGGGCTT
Organism: Sphingopyxis terrae subsp. terrae NBRC 15098; assembly: GCF_001610975.1. Lineage (NCBI taxonomy): Bacteria > Pseudomonadati > Pseudomonadota > Alphaproteobacteria > Sphingomonadales > Sphingopyxidaceae > Sphingopyxis > Sphingopyxis terrae. Next base: position 1,269,714 of record NZ_CP013342.1, read on the forward strand.
GAAGCCGTCCTTCCTGAGCTGCGCCATGGTGGCGACCATCATCGCGACGTCGAATTTATTGTCCTCCGACCCGCGCCCGAAAATATAGCCATTCTCCTCGACCGGCACGAACGGATCGCGCGTCCAGTCCTTCGCGTCGGCCTCGACGACATCCATATGGCCGAGCAGCAGGATCGGCTTTTCCTTCGTCGTTCCCTGCAGCGTGGCGGCGAAGGTCGCGGTTTCGCCCATCGGGGTGATGACGATGTCGCTGTCGGCATAGCCCGCCGCCTTCAGCACCTCGGCATAATAGGCCGCAAGTTCGGGCACCTTGCCGCGTCCCGCGACGGTCGGGATCGCGACGCTGTCGATCAGGATCTTTTTCGCGGTACCCGCATCGGCGGGTTTGGCATGGACGGGCGCGGCGGCCAGCAAGGCGGCGGCGAGGGCGAGCGGAGCGGTAAGGGTGCGCATGGTTCGCGACTATGGCGTCTGCGCGGGGGCGCGCAAGACCCGAAGTTGGGCAGATCCCCCCTGCCCCCCAATCGCCGCCCGCGGTCAAGCCGGCGCGAGTTCACTCGCAAGCTTGAGCACGCAGCGCCCGTCGAGCATTTCGATCAGATAGGCGGGATTCCCCGCGCTCCCGTTGCGCACGATCCGGCTACCCTTGATCGTGCGTTCGACGCGGCGGTCGAAGCGCTCGGCGATCACGCCGCGACCTTCGCCGCGGCCCCATTGCCAGCACACCATCGTGCCGACCGGAAAATCGCGGTCGGTCAGGCGCCGAACGAGGCCGGCTTTTCGCCGACGACTTCGAGCGCCGGAGGCGCCTTGGCCGCACCCGCGCGGCGGTGCGACAGCTTGCCGTCGACCTTGCCGCCATTTTCGATCGTGATCGTTTCGTAGGTCACGTCGCCGGTGATCCGCGCGCTGGCGTGGATGATCAGCGTCTTGGCCTCGATCGACCCGTCGACCAGACCCGCAAGCTTAGCGGTCTCGGCGACGACACCGCCCTTGATCTCGCTCGCCTCGCCCTGGACGAGGTTGGCGCATTTCAAGTCGCCCTCGATCTTGCCGTCGACGTGCAGGTCGACACTGGCCGACACATTGCCGGTGATGACCACATCCGACCCGATGATCGAGAAAGTGGTATGACGGGCGCCGGTCGCCATCTTAGCGGGCACCGGCGGAAGCGAGGGCGCCGACCCGCTGTCGGGCGTCGTCTTTGACTTTGAGAACATCGGCTTTGGCCTCCAGAAAACGCCGCGGATTGACCGCGACCCCGTTCAAACGGACTTCGAAATGCAAATGGCTGCCGGTCGAGCGGCCGGTGCTGCCCATGCGGGCGATCTGCTGCCCCGCGGTGACGCGGTCGCCCACTTTGGCGTTGAAACCCGACAAATGGGCATAGCGGGTCAGGATACCCTGACCATGATCGACCTCGACGACATTGCCATAGCCCGACTTCTGGCCGACGAAGCTGACACGCCCGGGCGCGGCGGCGAGGATCGGCGCGCCGATCGGCCCCGGGAAATCGAGCCCCGCGTGCATCGCACCGGCGCCGGTGAAGGGATCGCTGCGATAGCCATAGCTCGATGAGAGCATCAGCACATGCGCCGGCTGACCCGAAGGAATCGCGACGAGGGTGCGTTCGAACACTTCCATACGGAACAGCGCGCCTTCGAGCGCGGCGAAGCTGGTGCCGAGCGCGCCCGCATTGCCGCCGCGGCGCTGGAAGGGGATGAGCGGACCACCACGACCCGACGAGGCGTCGCGAACGAGCGCGCGCGGATCGAGCCCGAGCTTGGCGACCGCGCTTTCGGCCTTGGCGGCGCGGGCGTTGACCGCGGCGAGCAGGCGCGACGAAAAGGCCTCCTGCCGCGCCTCGATGCGCGCGAGCGCCTGTGCTTCGGGGGGCAGGCGCGGATCGATGGCGCTGGTCTTGAGCGGCGTCGCGGCGTCGCCGTCGGCTTTTGCACCATCGGCCGCCTTCGCCGGCGCGGGCAGCGCTTCGTTGCCGAAATAATCCTGCTGCCACTGTTCGAGCTGCTTTTGCCGCTCGTCGAGGTCGGCGGCGATTTCGCCGACGCGGTCGCGATAGCGCGCGATGCGCTGCTCGGCAGCCGCGGCAGCCGCCTGCTTCTGCGCGACTTCGGCGCGCTCGTCGGCGGTGAGCAGCTGGTTGACGAACACAGCGAGCGTAATCGCAGCCCAAGCGAGCAGCACCGCGCCAGCGATCAGCGCAACGCGCTTTTGCCAAACGGCGCTGATACGCAGAAACCGGACATGGCCGTGCGTGCGAATGAAGATTTCATGGTCCTGGAACAGCGCATTAAAACGCTGGCGCCAATGGCGCAGACCCGTCGATTGGGAAGACAAGCTACGACCCCGTCTTGTTGTTCTGATGGAGCCCTCCGCCCCGACTTGGTGGGGCCTTTACCAGCGCCGGCGGGGCATCGCGACTCTTCAGCGGCCGAGTCGGGTTGAATCGAACCTGACTCGCGGTGAACGGTGTCAAACCGTCGCAACTATGATCGATCGGGCGGCATTTTCGCCGCGAATCGGGGATTATCGTTGACGGCTTGCTTACCATTTCGGCCTAGGACGAGGGGGTGACCCATATGCCCGATCTTGCCGTTCCGGCGGCCGCCGAGACGGCGGCTGACGCCATCGAAGCGCCCGCTTCGCGCCCCCGATCGGCGGTCAGCGCCGGGGTCGGGATCGTCGGTATCCTGGGCCTGTTTTCCTATCTGCTGATCGCGCGCTACGCGCCCGAAATCGCGGCCTATCTGGGCGTCGACTGGGGACAGCGCGGGCCGATGAACGGCCCCAATTCGGCGATCGCCAGCGTCCTTGCCTGCGGCGTTCCAATGGTGCTGTGGTCGCTGTTCGTCGACAAGGTGCACCGCAATCCGTCGACCGGCATCGACTGGTCGCTGCGCCGCCCGTGGCGCGAGACGGTCGACATCAGCCTGACCAAGATCGCCGGGCTGTGGACGACCTGGGCGCTGATCGCCGGATTCTATGCCGTGATGCGCTATTATTGGGAGGGCAATTACGCCTTCTCGATGGACCTGCTCGAACGGGTGGTGCCGTGGCTGCTGCTCGTATCGGTGCCCTATATGCTGTGGCTCGACCGCCGCATGGTCGAACCGCGCGACGGCTGTTACCAGTTCGGACGCTGGCTGATCGCGCCGCGCCAGTCGGGCCGCGCCCAGCCCGTCGATGGGCGCGCGATCGCGCATCATCTGCGCGCCTGGGCGGTGAAGGGGTTCTTCACCGCCTTCATGCTGTCGATCGTGCCGGGCAATTTCTCGTCACTGGCCAGCGTGCCGATGCGCGACGTCCTCGCCAATCCCTATATGACCGGCATCTGGACGATCAACCTGCTCTATCTGGTCGATGTCCATGTCGCGACCGTCGGCTATATCCTGACCCTCAAGCCGCTCGACGCGCATATCCGCACCGCCAATCCCTATGGCATGGCGTGGGTCGCGGCGCTCGTCTGCTACCCGCCCTTCATTCTGATGAACGGCGGGCCGCTCGATTATACGGTGAACGGGTCCGACTGGGGCTATTGGCTTCAGGGGCACGACACGCTGATGACATTGTGGGGCGTGGCGCTGGTATTTCTGGTCGGCATCTACGCCTGGGCGACGATGGCGTTCGGCATCCGCTTTTCGAACCTGACCCACCGCGGCGTCATCACCCACGGCCCCTATGCCTTCACGCGGCACCCCGCCTATGTGTCGAAGAATCTGAGCTGGTGGATCGGCTCGCTGCCCTTCCTCGTCACATCTGGCAGCGCCGCCGACGCGGTGCGCAACACCATCCTGCTCGCGGCGGTCAGCGGCGTCTATTACTGGCGCGCCAAGACCGAGGAAAAGCATCTGCTCGGCGATCCCGCCTATCAGGCCTATTGGGCCTGGGCGCAGCGCCACGCCCTCGTCCCGCGCCTGTTCGCGAAGCTGAGTGGCCGCGCATTGCCGCGGATACGGCTCGATCCCGATCCGCGCGTCGGGCCGGTCGCCTGACCGCCCGGCGGACGCGCTATCAGGGAGCCTGCCAGCCCTTCGGGGCGGGCGTCTTGGGCTTGTAACGGCACAGATCGGCAACGGGGCAGCGCCAGCATTCGGGGGTGCGCGCCTTGCAGATATAACGACCGTGCAGGATCAGCCAGTGGTGCGCGCCGACGCGAAAGGGCTGCGGCGTTTCCTTGTCGAGCTTTTTTTCGACCGCGAGAGGCGTCTTGCCGGGCGCAAGGCCGGTGCGGTTGCCGACGCGGAAAATGTGCGTGTCGACCGCAAAGGTTTCCGCCCCGAAGGCGCAGTTCATGACGACATTGGCGGTCTTGCGCCCCACGCCGGGCAATTCGACCAGCGTATCGCGGTCGGCGGGCACTTCGCCGCCATGGTCGCGGACGAGAATTTCGCTGAGCGCGATGACATTCTTCGCCTTCGCGTTGAACAGCCCGATCGTCTTGATGTGCTGTTTGAGGCCGTCTTCGCCAAGGTCGACCATCTGCTGCGGGGTCTTCACGTCCTGAAACAGTCGCCGCGTCGCCTTGTTCACCCCGACATCGGTCGCCTGCGCCGACAGCACCACCGCGACGAGCAGCTGGTACGTGTTGCCAAATTCCAGTTCGGTTTCCGGACTCGGGTTGAGTTCGGCAAGGCGGCGATAGAATTCGAAGATGTCGGCCTTCTTCATTCGGCCGCGGGCGGGTGCGCCGCCTTCCAGTCCATCGCGACGCGCACGCGCCGTTCGACCGAAGGATGGTCGTAAAAGATCGTCTCCTCGACCGCGCCGGGGCGCGGGTTGCGATATTCGGCGGTCTTGACGAGCGCGGTGGCAAGCGCATCGGGCCGGTTTTCGGTCTTGAGCGAATAAAGGTCGGCCTCGCTCTCGTCGATGCGGATCAGCGTGTTAGTGATCGGCAGGGTGACGAGGCCGAACAGCGACAGGAAGAAAATCAGGACAGGAAAGCCGCGCGGATCGCCGATCTCGGCATCGCTGCCGAACAGCCGTGCGAGGCGCGGAAAGAGCCGGTCGGCCAAAAAGAAAAGCAGCACCGCGAGCGCCGCAAAGACGAAAACCATGCGCCAGATATGGCCGAGCACATAATGGCCGATCTCGTGCCCCGTCACCGCGCGCACCTCGTCGAGCGAGGCCTTGCCGATCGCAACGTCCGAGATCGCGATGCGCGCCGAATGACCGATGCCCGAGACATTAGCGGTGAAATTGTTCGATTGGCGCGATCCATCGAACATATAGATACGGTCAGCGGGTATGTCGGCCTTTGCCGCCATCTCGACGAGCGCATCGCGCACCGGCCCATCGGGAACCGGTGTATATTTGTTGAACAAAGGCTCGATCGCGATCGGCGCGACGAGCAGAAACGCCGAAATGGCGATCGCCGCCAGCCCGCCCGACCAGATCCACCAGCGCTTGCCCGTGCGCCGGATCAGCGCATAGACGCCGAGGAAGAAGAGCCCGCCGAGCAGCGCGGTGATGACGGTCGAGATCGCCGCCTGACCGAGCCAGTCGCCGAGCGGCTGGCTGGTGCGATCATAGGCGGTCTCGCGAATCCAGCCGGTGTAAATGTCCCACGGCAGAGTGACGAGCGCCGAAAGCAGGAAGAAGACCGCGCACAGCACCCAGGTCCGCAGTGCCCAGCCGCGCCGCGCCAGACGCGTATCGATGCGATCGAGAACCCGCAGCCGCACGAAAAGCAGGGTCACGGCCGCCGCGACGAGCAAGCCCCACAAGAGCAGCCAGTGATTGCCGTGCGTATAGGCGGCCGCCTTCGCCAGCGCCTGCGGCCCGAGGCTGTCGATGTAGCCCGCGGTTTCTGCGGCTGGGTTCATCGCGATATCTCCCCTCAACTTTGGCAGCGATGCCGTATTAGGAGAGCAATACGCCGAAATCGGCGCGCCGCAAGCCCGTTCAGAGGCCGAGCACCTGCGGCATCGTGTAGCGACCCGGCGGCTGGTGGATCAGCCACAGCGCCGCCCGCACCGCGCCGCGCGCGAAGATCATGCGGTTTTCGGCGCGATGCGACAGAGTGATCATTTCCTCCGGCCCGGCGAAGATGACATCATGGTCGCCGGCGATGGTCCCGCCGCGCAGCGATGCGAAGCCGATCTTGCCATGGCCACGCGCCCCGGTGACGCCATCGCGGCCACGTTCGGAGCAGCGGTCGAGGCTGATGCCGCGCCCCTCGGCGGCTGCCTGACCAAGCAGCAGGGCGGTGCCGCTCGGCGAATCGACCTTCATCCGGTGATGCATTTCCAACACCTCGATATCCCAATCGGCGTCGAGCCGCGCCGCCGCCTCGCGCACCAGATGCGCAAGCAGCGTGACGCCAAGCGAAGTATTGCCCGTCTGGAGCACCGCGATATCCTTCGCGGCATCGTCGATCAGATAATGGTGACGCTCCTCAAGCCCCGTCGTGCCGATGACGATGGGCTTCCTTGCGGTAATGCAGGCGTCGAGCGTCGCCTCCAGCGCCCCCGGCGACGAGAAATCGACGAGCACATCGGCGGCGGCAACGAGCCGTGCGACATCGCCGCCCTTGTCGACGCCGCAGCTGCGCTGCCCCGCCTCCGAAATCGCGGCGGCGAGCGCGACGCCCATCCGTCCCTGACTGCCGATGATGCCGATGCTCGTCATGACGCGTCCCCTTACCCCATCCCCCTTAGCGCTTCCGATCGCGCAAAGTCGAGGCGCGGCTCGCCCGGCACGGGCCGGATTGATGAAAAAGGATGAAGCCGCCACTGCGTCTCGATAGAGAGGCCGCATGAGCGGCGTCCATAACATCGTGATCCTGACCGGCGCGGGCGTGTCGGCCGAAAGTGGTATCGACACCTTCCGTGACGGCGGCGGGCTTTGGGAACAGCATCGGGTCGAGGATGTGGCGACGCCCGAAGCTTTCGTCCGCGATCCCGATCTGGTCCACCGCTTTTACGATGCGCGCCGCGCCGCGATCCAGACCAAACAGCCCAACGCCGCCCATGCTGCGCTGGCACGGCTCGACGCGCATTGGCCCGGCGAGTTGCTGATCGTCACGCAAAATGTCGACGATCTGCACGAGCGCGCGGGCGCGAAGCGGTTGATTCACATGCACGGCGAACATCTGAACGCGTGGTGCACCGCGTGCGACCGACGCAGCCCATGGTCCGGCACGTTGATCGACCGGCCCGCCTGCCCGGCGTGCGGCCTGGTCGGCTATCTGCGCCCCGACGTCGTGTGGTTCGGCGAGATGCCCTATAGGATGGACGACATATATCGCGCCATCAACCGCGCCGACCTGTTCGTTTCGATCGGCACCTCCGGCGCGGTCTATCCCGCCGCGGGTTTCGTGCGCGAGGCGCGGCAGGCGGGTGCCCGCACGCTCGAGCTCAATATGGAGCCGAGCCAGGGCAGCTATTGGTTCGACGAGGCGCGGCAGGGACCGGCAACGCAGCTGGTACCGCAATGGGTCGATCAATTTCTGGGGCTCTGACGGTCAGCGACGCGCCGCGAAGAAATCGCGGAGCAACATCGCCGCTTCACCGGCACCGATCCCGTCGTAGATTTCGGGGCGATGATGGATCGTCGGCTGCGCGAAGACGCGCGGACCATGCGCGACCGCCCCGCCCTTCGGATCGTCGGCGCCATAATAGAGGCGCGCGATGCGAGCATGGGCGATGGCACCCGCGCACATCGCGCAGGGTTCCAGCGTGACATAGAGGTCGCAGCCGTCGAGCCGCTCGTTGCCGAGCTTCGCCGCGGCCGCCCGAATCGCCACAATCTCCGCATGCGCGGTGGGATCGTGCGATTCGCGCGGGCGGTTATGGCCTTCGGCCACGATCGCACCGTCCTTGACGACGACCGCACCGACCGGCACTTCGCCCCAATCTGCGGCGATCCGGGCAAGGTCGAGCGCGCGGCGCATGGGTTCGGGAAGGGGGAAAGAGGGCATTTCCTACCGCTAATCGCTTGACGAATCTCCGGCAAGCCGATAAGCGCGCGCCTTTCCCGGCCCACCCGGTCCCTTCGGCGCCTTTCGCGCCAACCGGCACGCCGCCCAGATTTTGTGAGGAAGAAGACGATGTCGCGCATTTGCGAACTGACCGGCAAGGGCCGCCAGGTTGGCCACAATGTCAGCCACGCCAACAACAAGACCAAGCGTACCTTCCTGCCCAACCTGCAGAATGTGACGCTGCTGTCGGACGCGCTCGGCAAGGGCGTGAAGCTGCGCGTGTCGACCCACGGCCTGCGTTCGGTTGAACATAATGGCGGCCTCGACAACTGGCTGATGAAGACCGGCGACAATCTGCTTTCGGACAACGCCCGCAAGATCAAGAAGGAAGTCGCGAAGAAGCTGGCCGAAAAGGCCGCCTGATTCGTCCTTCGACGTGCTGCGACAAAAGGCCGCCGGTTTACCGCGCGGCCTTTTTGCTGCCCGGCAGGTCGACGAGTTCGAATTCGACGAGCAGGCTGCGCTGCCAGGCGTTGAAATTATTGTCCGCGACGAGCCAGACGAACGTGCGGCCATCCCTCCGCATAACGGCCGCCCCTTCATAATTGTCGGCGAGCGGCGCCGGAACCTGACCGATCGCCATCGACCGGACGGGAGCGTCCTTCGCAATATCGGCGGGGTCGACGATCGCGAGGATCGTCGTGAAGATCGGGGAGAGGCCCAGCCGCCGGTGAACGAGCAGAACGCGGCCGTCGGGTAGCGGCGCGGCATCGCTGACCAGCCCCTTTCCTTCTGCCTCATAGAAGAAGCGCAGCGGCGCCGGCCCCGGTGCGGCCGGGTCGCCCGTGTAGAGCAGCGCCTCTCGTCCCCGCGGATCGCGGTGCGCGTCTTCGGAAAAGATCAGGGTCCGGCCGTCGGCCAACCGTGCCATCGCCTCCGGCCCGCTGTTCGACGGCCAGGCCGGTTCGGGCAAGGCGCGGCGCGATTCGATCTTCGTCAGCGCCGGATCGAGCCGCCAGACCTGATTGAGCCCTTCTAGCGCCAGCCAGGTCCGGCCGCTTAGCGGGTCGACCAGCATCGATTCGACGTCGCGCTGCGATTTGTTGCGCTCGCCGCCGGTCGGGGACGGCCCGGCCGGTGACGGAATCGTGCCGATGTGCGCGGCGCGCGGCCGGCCGTCTTCGGTCAGGGTCATGCGGACCAGGACGCCGTTATCCCCGGCTAACTGAAACCGGTCGGGGCCGGTCAGCGCCAGCGCGGAAAAGCCGCCGAACATGGCATTGGGGCTGACGAGCTGCCAGCCGCGCACGAAGCGCAGCGTTCCGGTCTGCCCCGCCGGATAGACCAGGGGCCGCGCCTCGATCCGTTGCGAGGTGCGGTCCATGACACGCAGCCGCTGCTCGGTTCCGGGCAGCGGGCCAAGCAAAAGGAAGATGGCGGCGGCGGAGAGAAGGCGGCGCATCGCCGCGGCGATAGGCCCGAACCTTCCTCGCAGGCAAGCCCGGTGTCCGGCGCGCGAAGCTGAACAAATGCCAACAATGGCGTTCAGGCTTCCCTCAAGACGAATCGGGCAAAACCCTTTCATCGACCCACCGCCCGCACCGGGCAGACGCAAGAGATTGAAGGAGAAAGACGATGAAAAAGATGATGACGCTCTCCCTCGCCGCCCTGATGTCGACCGCGACGCTGGGCGTGGCGACGCCGGCCGCCGCCCAGCAGGGCTATTACGACGGCAGCTATGGCACCTATTACAGCGGCTATGGTCGCGACGACCGTCGCCACGACCGTTACGAGCGCCGCTATGACCGCCGCGACTATCGAGCCGACCGCCGCTACGATCGTCGCTACGACCGCCGCAATTATCGCCAGTGCGACAATGGCACCGGCGGCACCATCATCGGCGCGATCGCGGGCGGCCTCGCAGGCCATGAAATCGCCGGCCGTGGCGACCGCACCGTCGGCACGATCATCGGCGGCGCCGTCGGCGCCATCGCCGGCCGCGCCATCGACAAGGGCAATGACGGCTGCCGTCGCTAAGGCAGGCCCGAGCCCCAACAAAAAACAGTCTCCCTTGCCCCGTCCGGCCCCGCGCCGGGCGGGGTTTTGCTGCGCCATGCGCCTTGCCATCGCGGCGGGGCGCGCCTAGGTTCGGTCCCAAGTGCACACCCGCGGCTGATCGCGGGTGGGTGAGTTGAGACAGGTCATTTAAATCATGCGGCAAATGGCAGCGCCATCGGGCCGACCGCCGCGGTCAGGACAGGCGGCAAAAGGACGAAACAAGACGGCACCGCCCCCGCGGCCCGTGCCGGTCGTACGGCCGCGCAGCTATGCCGCCATCGACCTTGGCACCAATAATTGCCGTTTGCTGATCGCGCGCCCGCAGGAGGGCGAACTGGTCGTCATCGACGCTTTTTCGCGTATCGTGCGCCTCGGCGAAGGGCTGCACAGCACCGGCCGGATCAGCGAAGCCGCGATGGACCGCACCGTCGCCGCGCTCGCCATCTGTGCCGACAAGCTGCGCCGCCGCCATGTCACCCTATCGCGCGCGGTGGCGACCGAGGCGTGCCGCCGCGCCGCCAACGGGGTCGAGCTCGCCGACCGGGTGCGCCGCGAAACCGGTATCGTACTCGACATCATCTCCGCCGCCGAGGAAGCGCGACTTGCCGCGCTGGGTTGCCACAATCTGATGGAACCCGGCGACGGTCCGGCGCTGATCTTCGACATCGGGGGCGGTTCGACCGAGCTGATGCACGTCGATATATCCGACCATGATGTTGCGATCCGCGACTGGATCAGCGTGCCGTGGGGCGTCGTCTCGCTGACCGAACATGCGCCGCCAGCTGAGGATAATCTCTCGGCCCGGCAGGCGAGCTATGCCCATATGCGCGCGGTGACGCGCGAGGCCTTCGCCGGTTTCGCCGAACGGGTGAAGTGCTACGAAGGCCAGCCGCTGCGTTTGCTCGGCACGAGCGGCACGGTAACGACCCTGGCGAGCGTCTTTCTTGATCTGCCTCGGTACGATCGGCGCGCGGTCGACGGGCTGGTCGTTCCCACCGACGCAATGCGCGACATCAGCCGCCGGCTCGCCGAGGCGAGCCTCGACGACCGTGCCGAAATCGCGTGCATCGGCCGCGAACGCGCCGATCTGGTCGTCGCGGGCTGCGCGATCCTTGAAAGCATCATCGATCTGTGGCCCGCATTGCGCGTCGGCGTTGCCGATCGCGGTATTCGCGAAGGGATATTGCGCACGCTGGCGATGCAGGGGCGCGACATTCCAGTCACCCGGCGCGAGTATCGCAAATGAGCGGACGCAAGGGCGGAGGCGGGGGCGGAAGCGGGCGCGGCGGACTGCACGAGCGCGTCAAGACCGCGCGTCGGCGCACCGCATCCTCGACGCGCTGGCTGCAGCGTCAGCTCAACGACCCTTATGTGCGGCGCGCGCAGGCCGAAGGCTATCGGTCGCGCGCCGCGTACAAGCTGATCGAGCTCGACGACAAATTCGGCTTTCTCAAGAAGGCGCGTGCGGTTGTCGATCTGGGCATCACGCCTGGCGGCTGGTCGCAGGTGGTACGCAAGGCCAACCCCCGCGCGCGCGTCGCCGGTATCGACCTGCTCGCCTGCGAACCGATCGAAGGCGTTGTGATCCTCGAGATGGATTTCATGGACGATGCTGCCCCCGACGCGCTGATCGAGGCGCTCGGCAGTGCGCCCGACCTCGTGATATCGGACATGGCGGCCAACACCGTCGGCCACCCGCAGACCGACCATCTGCGTACTATCGCTCTCGCCGAGACGGCCGCCGATTTTGCGGTCCAGACGCTGTTGCCCGGCGGTGCCTTCGTCGCCAAGGTGTTCGCCGGAGGCGCCGACCGCGAATTGCTGATGCTGCTCAAGCAGAATTTCGCGAGCGTGAAACATGCCAAGCCGCCTGCAAGCCGCAAGGGGTCGCCCGAGCTATATGTGATCGCGCAAGGGTTCAAAGGACGCGGCGATAGCGCGCCGGAGCATGACGAAGGGGAGTAGGGACATGGCGAAACCGAGGGTGCCGCTGACCGCATTGACGATGGCGGCGCTGATGCTTGCCTCGTGCGGCGGAGGAGGAGGTAGCAGCACGGCGGGGAGCGGGCCGGTAACGGTCACCCCGACACCCAGCCCGACCCCCACGCCCGCAAGCTGCGGTCTGTCGGCACAGCAGTCCTTTGCCAAGTCGGTGATCGACGAATGGTATCTCTTCCCGAACGATGTCGCGACGAACGTCAATCCGGCCAGCTATTCGACGGTGCAGGATTATATCGACGCGCTGGTGGCGCCTGCGCGAGCGCAGAGCAAGGATCGCTATTTCACTTACGTCACCTCGATCGCCGAAGAAGAGGCCTATTATAGCAGCGGGTCGAGCGCCGGTTTGGGCGTCCGCCTGACTTACGATCCCTCGACCCAGCGCGTGATTATCGCCGAAGCCTATGAAGGCGCCCCCGCCCTCGCCGCCGGGATCGATCGCGGCACGCAGATATTGGCGATCGGGACCAGCGCCGCCAATCTGCGCAGCGTCGCCGACATCGTCGCGAGCGAAGGGACCGCGGGCATCACCAATGCCCTGGGGCCAAGCGATCCGGGCGTTACGCGCCTGCTGCGGATCAGCGATGCAGGCGGCACCCGCGATGTCAGCGTCACCAAGGCCGACTATAATATCGACCCCGTGTCCGACCGCTATGGCGCCAAGGTGATCACCGAAGGCGGCCAGAGCTATGGCTATATCAATCTGCGGACCTTCATCAGCTCGGCCAATGATCAGTTGAAGGACGCTTTTCTGAATTTCCGCAGCCAAGGGATCACCAATGTCGTGGTCGATCTGCGCTACAATGGCGGCGGCCTTGTGGCGACCGCAGAGTTGTTCGGGGACCTGCTCGGCCGCAACCGCGCGGCAAGCGACGTCTTTTCGCGGACCAGCTTTCGCGCGTCGAAATCCGCGAACGATGAGACCCACAATTTCACGCCGACCACGCAGTCGATCGCGCCGACGCGCATCGCCTTCATCGGCACCGGATCGACTGCGTCGGCGAGCGAACTCGTCATCAACGGCATGCTGCCCTGGCTCGGCACCAATATGACGCTCGTCGGCAGCAACACCTATGGCAAGCCGGTGGGCCAGATCGCGCTCGACAAAAGTGAATGCGACGAGCGGATGCGCGTGATCGCCTTTTCGACGGGCAATGCGAGCGGGCCGAGCGACTATTTTACCGGGTTGGCGCCCAAGATAGCGAACAGCTGTGCGGCCGCGGACGATCTCGATTATCCGCTCGGCGACGTGCGCGAGGCATCGGTACGCGCCGCAATCGATTTCCTGTCGGGACAAAGCTGCGCGGCGCACATCGCAAGCGCATCCGCCGGCATCGCCGCGCGCAGCTTCGCCGCCGCACCGGCCGCGCCGGAGATGCTGATGCCGGCCGACCCCCGCGCCGCGCAGCGCGAATTGCCGGGCCTGTTTTGACGCTGCGGCGCGAAGGAGCATGACCATGGCCTCGATCTTCCTGCCGCGGTCGATCCGCATCGGCGGCGGCACGATCGCCGAGCTGCCGGCGGCGCTCGCCCAGTTCGGCCTCGCCGCTCCGGCGATCCTGACCGACCCCTTCCTGGCGCAAAACGGCACGCTCGAGCGGCTGCTCGCGATCCTTGACGACGCAGGGATTGCGGCGCGCGCCTATTGCGACGTCATCTCCGACCCCACGGTCGCATCGGTCGAGGCGGCGCACGGCTTTGTCGCCGAAGGCGCGCATGACTGTGTGATCGCGCTCGGCGGCGGCAGTCCCATCGATACAGCGAAGGCGGTGGCTGTGCTCGCCGTACGCGGCGGCACGATGCGCGCGCGCAAGGTGCCGCATCAGGAAGATGCCCCCGCCCTGCCCATCGTCGCGATCCCGACCACCGCCGGCACCGGATCCGAAGCGACCCGCGTGACGGTCATCACCGACGAGACCAATGACGAAAAGATGCTGTGCGCGGGCCTCGCCTATCTGCCGACCATCGCGATCGTCGACTATGAGCTCACCCTGACCAAGCCGCTGCGCCTCACCGCCGACACCGGGATCGACGCGCTGACGCACGCTATCGAGGCTTACGTGTCGCGGCTCGCCAATCCTTTCTCGGACGGCATGGCGCTCGCCGCGATGCGTGCGATCTGGCCCAATTTGCGTACCGCCTGCGCCGAACCCGGCAATCGCGCCGCGCGCGAGGCGATGATGGCGGGGTCGCTGCAGGCCGGAATCGCCTTTTCGAACGCCTCGGTCGCCTTGGTCCATGGCATGAGTCGCCCGATCGGCGCGCATTTCCATGTCGCGCACGGCCTGTCGAACGCGATGTTGCTCCCCGCCGTCACCGCCTGGTCGGCACCGGCGGCGCTGCCGCGCTATGCCGACTGCGCGCGCGCGATGGGGCTCGCGGCAGAGGGCGAAGGCGACCAGGCGGCCGTGGCGCGGCTGGTCGAAGCGCTACGAGACGTCAACCGCGACCTCGCGGTCCCCACCCCCAAAAGCTATGGCATCGACGAAGCGCGCTGGAGCGAATTGCTGCCCCTGATGGCCGAACAAGCGCTCGCATCGGGATCGCCGGGCAACAATCCCCGCATCCCCGACACCGCGACCATCGAGGCGCTGTACCGCGAAGCGTGGGCCTGACCGGCCCGCCGTTGAAATTCCGATGTCAGCGAAGAATGGAGCGGGCGAAGGGACCGCATCGGCTGCGATGATCTGGGGATCATCCTGACCATCCTCGGACGCCTGTTTCGAGCGTATTTCGATGGTTGTTGATGATGCGGCATCATCGATCTGGTCAGCGTGTTGGTCGGTCATTTCGTGATCGTCGCACAGATCGCGGAGGCGTCAACGAGTTCGATTGGGCGATGATCGGCGGACGCTCTTGGTCGTTAATTTCTTCGCCTGCCGATTGTGCTATACGATTCGTGCGACCCAGAGGGGGGTTCACCTTGCACATCGTGTTCGCCCCTTGCCTTATGGCGGTGCCTGTAGGGGTGCCGCCATATTGCTATGTGTCGGGCTGATGTGACCATCGATGTCGGCATTCGAGGCATTTTCGATCTGGATCATCGACCATCACGACGCAGCCGCCGAGCGCGACCTCTTTCTGCTTTTCCTTTCGGAGCAGTCTCTTGCTCGGGAAGCCGTATATGATGGGGACGCCCGTCTTCTGCGTGCACTTGGGGCAGGTGAAGCGTGTGATCATGGGGCCAATGCGCGTGCCTGCTTCGCCATTGTAGAAGGAACGATCTTCCCCACAAGGAAGGCTTCACGATCCTTCTGAGGGATGAGATGCCAGTTCCACACAATGCTTCGGATATCATGGAACATGACATTAAGAGCGTTCTTGTCTCGATCTGCCATTCGATACCATCTCACGGCTCTTTTAAACTCGGCGAGAACGGGATCGAGCTTTTCATCACCAATGATCACGCGATTGATAATTGTACGGATGACAGCCCGTCGGGCTTCGACGCTGTTTCGCCACTCCGATAGCTGGAACACATCTCCCGCATTCAACGAGGCCCCCATTCTAACTCCCCTTAAGCTGCCAGCGCGCGATAGACGGATGCCCGACCTATGCCCATGGTCTTCGCGATCTGCGACGGCCCCAGACCGTCATCTCGAAGCGTCTTCACGCGGGTGACATCGACAGTCGGCTTCCGTCCTTTGTATTTTCCTTCGACCTTGGCCTTGGCGATGCCTTCGCGTTGCCGTTCGAGGCGGATGTCGTTTTCGAAGGCCGCGACAGCACCGAGGATCGCGAGCATCAATCGCCCCGTCGAGCTATCGGTATCGACGCCGCTCTGGTTCAGGCATCGGAACGCGACCTTCTTCTCGGTCAGCTTCTCGATAATCCGATGAAGGTCGCCGACGCTCCGTGCCAGACGGTCGAGCCGTGTCACGACAAGGGTATCGCCTTCCCGAACGAAGTCGATGGCTCGGGCCAATCCTTCGCGGTCGTGGGTCGAACGTCCTGACACCTTCTCAGCGAACATCTTCTCGCACCCTGCATCGGTCAGGGCTTCATGCTGGATGTCGAGCGACTGTCCTGTCGAGCTTACACGCGCATAGCCAACGAGCATCGGGCCTCCTGTCTCAATGAGATTTAGACCCAGACTCTCACATGTCCCAGATTTGTCGAACTTATTCTAATGAGACGGTCGATCCGTCTCGCAACATCGTCCCGTCAGGGTTTAGCTATCCGGCACAAGGGGGGCAAGGTATGGGCCTGATACGTTAATGCTGATATGAGAGAGTGCGATACTTTTCGGAAGGACGATATGACCGACGGCCCACTCGACGGTAACAAAGGGGGCTTCTTTGAGAGCCAAAAGGGCATTTCTGATCGTCGTGCGGCACGAGGTATCCCGCCCGATGTAGGCCGAAACACGAACTCTTCCGATGGTGGCAATGCCACAGGCGGTGGCGGGAACCTCATTCCTATGTTGCTGTTCGGTGCATTGTGGCTCCTTTGGAAGGTGGTGGAACTCCTATTCCCGATCCTGCTTGCGCTGGCACGCGAGGCTGCCAAGCTCACAGGTCAGCTAATTATGGCGGCCATGAGTCGCAAACGGCGGTGAAGGACCCATGGATATAAAGGAAATCGTTGCCTTCTGGCGGGGTCAGCAACAGATCGATTTACAGGGCGAATGGACGCATCGTCTTGATAGAACGGTGCTCGAAACTGGCCCTCACAGTTTCAACCTTGATCATCCAGTTTGCCCGTATATTGGCGATGTGATCAATGCGCCGGTTATCATACTCAATGCAAACGCAGGCTACGATGCCGATTTGACGCCGACCGAATTTCCCGACGCTTCTACCGTCGATGCATATATAGCGCGCGTTGATGAACCTTCAGGGTCTGATTGGTCGTTCGTGTCTCAATACTACGACGACACTAACTACGGTCACCTTATCGCGTCGGGAAAGGCCGTTGCCGTAAATGCATGCGCCTATCGAAGCCCGAAGATCAGCAATGAGAAGGACAACCGCCGGATTATCCCTCGCCTGCCATCGGCGATCTTTACTCGTCGATGGCTGCTCGAAGCCGTGCTGCCAATGGCGGCCAAGGGAGAGAGGTTGGTGGTCGCCAATCGAAGTGGCCTATGGAAGCTCGACACTGCATCAAATGCAAACGGATTGGTCCGCGATGCCTGCCCAGTTAGCCCACGCATTACCGGCGTAGCTCTGTCAGCAATGAATGATTTCCTCTCTCGCTAATAGCTTCCACTCATTTTCAAAATGAGTTAGCACGGTTTAATAGGCCGCCACGCGCCAATTGTAGCGCAACAAAGTCAAGCCATGAGCGGTGCAGTGAGGACTATGGATCGCTATTCCAAGGCCGTTTTCGCAAGTGCAATTTTCGCGGCCGTTATCCTCATTTTCTATTTTTACTTTCGCGGTTCGACCGGAGGCGAGGTTGCGGAAACTGCCATCAAAGATAGCGCTCCCACCCAAATGCCCTCCGCACTCCCGCCGCCGATGGCAAAGCCAAAAGCGCGAGAACCCGACGAACCAGATAAGCAAAAGGTTACCGCGAGCGCGAAGTGGCTCGCAGGCTGGTGGTCTGAAGACGGATTCTGCGAGGGCGATGCTGGCGAAACATTTTTAGAAAATGGGGATTGGGGACGATGGGGCGTGGACGGGAATTGGAAATTGGATGGCTACGTCTTAACGGTCACCGAGACGACTCTCGTAGCCGACACTGAATCGGGCGAACCCGAGCCGATTAATCCACCCGTCGTTTCAAGCGGCACCATATCAAACATCACCGCGAACAGCTTCGATCTTAAGAAAGGCGGTAGCGTCTTACGAATGGCTCGCTGCCCTGAGGGAGAGTAGACGTGCGAACCGCAGGAGCAGTTCTGGTCGCGTTGGCTGCGCTACTGCTAATAATCGCGGTATCCTATGAGACGACCGTCACAAGCTTCGATTCTGATTTTTTGCAAAGAGAGACGTATAATCTGGGCAAGCTTCAAACCCAGATAATGTTTTTACATGCAGGACTCGGCTTTCTTATCACAGGCTGCATTCTGATCGGTTTCGGAGCAGTTGCCGAGCGGATGGACGCACTGAATCTGCCAAGATTTAAACAGGAAATCGACGACTCGGATCAGATATTCCCCAACGCCGAAGTTATTGAATCCACCCCCATCGCTCCACAAGAAATCGTTTCAGAACCAGAGATCTCTACCGTTGAAGCGCCTGATGAAGAGATCACTTCGACGGTAGATCAACGCCGGAAATCACTCGCGGTCGTGGCCATTGCAGCTATATTTGCAATCGTAGCCTTTATCATTTTGAAGAATGAAAATCTGATATGAGGGTGCCGACAAGATGCTGCCACGACAAGCTGTCGAACAAGGGTCGGTAGTGTCCGTTTATCGTCGTTGACGGCTAAAATGGGCTTTGCACGATTTCCACACCACACTTCCGAAGCAAGTCCACCTCTTCAGCGAAGCAAGCATTGGCAGCGAGAGACGCGCCCGACCCTCCTGCCGTCATCCGCTCGCATGCCGCTTTAATCTGGCCGTAGCTTTGGACCTCGCCCGCCGCTCGCGCAGCTTGGCAATCGGAAGCGCTCGGCATCACCTCAGTTTCGGCTGCGACGGTGCTGGCAGGCTCCTCCGCTGAGCGACTGAACGGACCTTTATCGGTCGCGATGTTGCCCCAGATTGCCACAGAAGCAAGAATGGCCGATCCGCCCGCCAGCGCCAAAGCGTTGTTCCTATGTATCGTCTGCTTGCGTTCGGGATCGCCTGCCTTCTTGAACTCGGTGTAGGCGAAATATGCTCCCACGGCAGCGAGAGGTAGGCCGATCCAGAGCACGGCTACCCATAGCGCGTAGATGCCTATCGCCAGCAGAATAAACCCGATGCATCCGAGGTTTGAATTGTCCCGCATTCCTAACTGCCCCCTCAATCCATATGCGATTATCGCATATGGACGTTGCGCATTTACCGCAACCGCGAGATGCGAAAATCCGTCTACAGTGAAGAAGGCAGGCTGCTCGCGGAGAGCCTGACGGAGGCAAGGAAGCGGGCTGGGATGCATCAGGCTGATGTCGCGGCAAAGATGGGCAGCGACCAAACCGTCATCTCGAACATCGAACGCGGGCACAGGCGGATCGACGCTATCGAATTCTTCGAATTTGCGAACGCAGTGGATTGCGATCCAGTCGAATTATATCGATCTATCGTCGAGAAGTGGCGTGGCCTTCCTCGCTAAAGGGGCCTGATAACCAGTTCATTTTATTGACGGATTTCTCGTTCGTGATAGCTCCCTTCTATGGGCGCTGAACTCACAAACCAAATCAAATCTACGAAAGCTGGGACGAACCTGAAAGTCGAGCAGTTTCAGTCTTGGCTGAGCGGAAACGGCCAGATTTCCGAGCTTCAGCGCTATCAGAATATTGGATGGGACGTTGATGCAACAATCTACGAGCATCCGCATGCGCCCCTGTTTTGGCGGTATATAACCGACAACCCGTTCGGTCAGCGCCATCATATTGTGACCTTCAGGACTGGTCGCATGGTGAGGGATATATGGCGTGATCTCGCTCGCGCTGGATCGCCGTTGCTCCCGCTGCATTTTCATTCGATCAACTCAGTGCCTGAAGAGATGTGGCTGAGCTTTCAGATGCATCGGCAGGGCCTGCATCCCTACCCATTCTGGAAGGGGAAAACCTGCCACGAGTTGGGTATCGAAGTGCTGATCGATGATGCGACGATGGATGTGTGGGCGGGATGCAGCGAGCATTGCATCGACTATTTTCATCCCGACATGCTGTAAGTTGAGTGGCGACGGTCAGCCGAGCAATCATCCAGTTCACTAATGACTACTGCTCGCGCGTCCCGCGCACGAGACATTTAATAATATAAAGAGATGCCAATGGAGCATATTTCGCTATTTAACTTCTCATTTTTATATAAATATTCACAGTATTACAGAGACTAAATACTTTTGAGAAAAATAAATACAGTTTTATATGGAATGCGGAATTGATCCCATGATATATAGTAAGACATAATTTGTTCAGGGCTTATCTGCCGATGTGGCCCGCATCAAAACAAGCTGAACGGCTTGCTGCCGCATCAGTGTATTGGGAGAGCAACCCGTCCGCGCTTATGGCGATGCGGATGCCGGTCAGGAGACCGACTAAAAAGAAGTCATAAAAAAGAGGAGAGCCATGTCTTTAGCTGACAACTCTCCACTGTATGTGCGTCAAAGGTAACAGGCGGCGTGCATGCAGCGCTTCATTCAATTGATAACCGTTGCGAGCCGAAAGGCTCAGGAGTGCGCACCAATACAGGGTCTCGGGCAACCACCTGTTAAGCTATAAAGGCCGTAAGGTGCGAGCCAATCCATCGATACTCACGGAAATGTGAAATCATCACTCCCCCTCCAAGGTAGCCGCCGATAACCCGCTTGGAATCGTTTGCTTGTTTTTCGTAAACACGCGCCCCCGTGTTGGGGAAGGCTGCCTTGGAGGGGGGATTAGTGTGTCATCTCAATCTACGGAAACGTGAACAGAAAGATTTATTAATGGATTTGCCTATCTGAGTTTTCTATTTCTTCGTTGAATGAATCGCTGGATTTCGTGAGTGAAAACGAACGAATCCAATGCGATTAGGAGGGCTGATTTATCAGCCCGACTCCTGAAGATTAATTGGTGATCAATCCGAAGAGGTAATCACCGAGCTATCACCACTCGCGTATCCCGCGAAATCTTCAATGATCCCATTCCTCATGGCCGAGTGGTTTATGGTTCAACTCGGCTCTAATCACTCGCCAGCGCGGGAGATGCAGGTCCATCAGTGAAATAAAGCGCTCCCCATGTGAGCGCTCGATAAAATGCGCGATCTCGTGACAAACCAGATAATCGATGCAAGCGGGCGGCTTCTTCGCCAATTCCAAATTAAGCCAAATGCGGTTCGCCGACGCATTGCATGTGCCCCACTTGGTGCGCATCCGCTTTATGCCTAACTCGGGGATCGAAAGGCCGTATATGCGCGTGTAAGCTCGACAGGACAGTCGCTCGACATCCAGCATGAAGCCCTGACCGATGCAGGGTGCGAGAAGATGTTCGCTGAGAAGGTGTCAGGACGTTCGACCCACGACCGCGAAGGATTGGCCCGAGCCATCGACTTCGTTCGGGAAGGCGATACCCTTGTCGTGACACGGCTCGACCGTCTGGCACGGAGCGTCGGCGACCTTCATCGGATTATCGAGAAGCTGACCGAGAAGAAGGTCGCGTTCCGATGCCTGAACCAGAGCGGCGTCGATACCGATAGCTCGACGGGGCGATTGATGCTCGCGATCCTCGGTGCTGTCGCGGCCTTCGAAAACGACATCCGCCTCGAACGGCAACGCGAAGGCATCGCCAAGGCCAAGGTCGAAGGAAAATACAAAGGACGGAAGCCGACTGTCGATGTCACCCGCGTGAAGACGCTTCGAGATGACGGTCTGGGGCCGTCGCAGATCGCGAAGACCATGGGCATAGGTCGGGCATCCGTCTATCGCGCGCTGGCAGCTTAAGGGGAGTTAGAATGGGGGCCTCGTTGAATGCGGGAGATGTGTTCCAGCTATCGGAGTGGCGAAACAGCGTCGAAGCCCGACGGGCTGTCATCCGTACAATTATCAATCGCGTGATCATTGGTGATGAAAAGCTCGATCCCGTTCTCGCCGAGTTTAAAAGAGCCGTGAGATGGTATCGAATGGCAGATCGAGACAAGAACGCTCTTAATGTCATGTTCCATGATATCCGAAGCATTGTGTGGAACTGGCATCTCATCCCTCAGAAGGATCGTGAAGCCTTCCTTGTGGGGAAGATCGTTCCTTCTACAATGGCGAAGCAGGCACGCGCATTGGCCCCATGATCACACGCTTCACCTGCCCCAAGTGCACGCAGAAGACGGGCGTCCCCATCATATACGGCTTCCCGAGCAAGAGACTGCTCCGAAAGGAAAAGCAGAAAGAGGTCGCGCTCGGCGGCTGCGTCGTGATGGTCGATGATCCAGATCGAAAATGCCTCGAATGCCGACATCGATGGTCACATCAGCCCGACACATAGCAATATGGCGGCACCCCTACAGGCACCGCCATAAGGCAAGGGGCGAACACGATGTGCAAGGTGAACCCCCCTCTGGGTCGCACGAATCGTATAGCACAATCGGCAGGCGAAGAAATTAACGACCAAGAGCGTCCGCCGATCATCGCCCAATCGAACTCGTTGACGCCTCCGCGATCTGTGCGACGATCACGAAATGACCGACCAACACGCTGACCAGATCGATGATGCCGCATCATCAACAACCATCGAAATACGCTCGAAACAGGCGTCCGAGGATGGTCAGGATGATCCCCAGATCATCGCAGCCGATGCGGTCCCTTCGCCCGCTCCAGAAATTCAGAAATCGACGGAAAACTGCGACAGACCGTCCTCGCAACGGTCCCGTGCGAGCGTCCTTCCCACAAAGCTGCTACACAATGATGTCGCGGAACGTCCCTCAAACCTGCGGAAACACGGACATGCGAATACCAAAAAACTTCAAATGGGAGCGTGCTCCTTGGTCGCAATGCCCAATGTGCAAGGAGAATACGCTCGGTTTTTTGAGCGGCGGGGGTCACAGCATCGTCTGGAGATGCTCCACGTGTCGATATGATGAAAAAGAGCCACTTCCGCCGACCGACAAAAAGATTCTCTATCTCGACCAGTTTGCATTTAGCGAACTTTTCAAGCTGAAGTCAGGATCACGCAGAGAGGATAAGCTAACTGAATTCTGGCAGGAGGTTGACGTCTTAATACATCGCGTTGTGCATCTTCAGGCCGCCGTATTCCCCCACTGTAACATTCACCACGGCGAAACTGTCGTTTCGCCGTGGCCGAAAGAACTTCGCGAAGCGTATGAGGAAATTGGCGGCGATATGCGCCTTGAAGATACGGGCGAAGTGCAACTTCGAGAGATAACGGAGTTTGCCCAAGCGTTCATTGAAGGCCGCGATCCGACAATGAAGTTTGATGTGGATGACATCCTTCGCGGAAACCGCAACGAGTGGCTACCGAACATCCGTGTTGTCGTGAACGTCAACTACGACCAATTTGCTGACGGCACGCGAAAGCGTCGTGAAAAGACGGGAAACAGCGTCAATAATTTGATGCAAGCTTGGCGTGAACGTGACCTTGGGTTTGATGAGGTGTTGGAGATTGAACTGGGTGCATACTCAGACAGTCGGATCGGTGCGCTCAACGATTATCGACAGAAATATTCGCGAGCCGAGGCAGAAGGTGACGTGATGGAGATGTTGAATCTCGACATGAGTCCAATATCCCGAGAACTTGCGATGCTCGGCCGCCTGTTCGAGAGGGTAGGCATCCCCGAACCTAATCACGCGGCAGTTAGAGATCAGTTTTGGCAATGGAACCGAAATCGCGAAATGCCGTTCGGTCGCCTCCTCGCATATATGTTCGCAGCATTGGCTGGTCAGGTAAAAGCTGGCAGGAAAAAGGGCGTCTCGTCAGGGTTCATGAACGATGTAGAGGCCATCGCAGCCTACGCTCCGTTCGTAGATGCAATGTTCATTGATAAAGAATGCGCGTCGCTTCTGACGCAGGGCCGCGCTGGACGAGAATTGACGTATCGATCACGCATTTTCTCACTTTCTAACCGAACTGAATTTTTGGACTACCTACGTGAGCTAAATGCAGATGCCACCGAAGAAACAAAACGATACGCTCGAATAATTTACGGCCTTGATTGAGAGCGACACTCAGACCGCATATAGATGGGAGAAATCGATGGTGGGGAAGCGAACGGCGTTCAAGGCTTCGGCCAATGCGGACGCCCGATATCCGTTGCCATAAATGTCAGCTACTACCGATCCACTTCCCTCGGTTGTCCAACCGCCCAAAATCAGAGCGAGGTCGCGGCCAACCTTCGCATCTCGGAGGCCATCGCGGAAATTGTGGCGAAAGCTGTGGAAGCAGGTGAGTGGGGCGGACGCCTCGGCTGTAACCAAAAAGCGTGAGAACCAGCGAGAGAAGCTCGTCGAGCGGTAGCCAAGATGCCCCAGCGGAAGCTCGGGAAAGAGGCTAACCTCTCCGTGCAGCCGTTGGGCCTCGACGAACGCGAGGAAGCCGAACCGTATCAACTCATTGTGAATCGGAACGATCCGTTCGCTCGCAGCGGTCTTCACTCGCTTCTGTTGGCCAGCGTCGCTCAATCCCGCCATGACCCGAAGGCAATGCACGCCTTCGATGTGCTGGATGTCGGCAACTTCCAGTTGGCAGATTTCATTGAGCCGAAGCCCGCTGAACAGCGCAATCAACGGCACCCAAAACCGCGCTCGACGAGGACGCTGATCGCCAACAACGGCATAGTGATACTCGTCGTTCCGACAGCCCGTGAAAATTGGCGCGCTGAAGATCGCCCGCAACTGATCGGTGGAGAACGGGTGCCGCTTGTCGCGCTTTCTCACGGGGTCACGCAGCTTGAGGCCGCGAACAGGATTCCGCTCGATGTAACCTTCGTCGAGCGCCCAGTTCATGACGCCGCCAAAGCGGTTCACATACGCGTTGAGATTCGCGGTGTTGATAAGGCGCCTTTCGTTTTGCTTCTTTGCGGCGGAGACGGCTTCGCGGATCGACATGTTGGGAAAGCGCTTGTCTGCGTGCTGCGGCATAGACCGCAGCAGATCGACGAACTCGCGGCACCCCTCTCGTGAGATGTCTGTAATCGGCGTATCGCCACCGAAGACCTCTACCACCCACTTGCGGGTCGTCACATGAGCGACCGCCGTTCGCTTCGACCAGTTGTGCTTCGGGTCGGCGATGAATTGGTCATATACCTCACTGATCGAGCGCGTGCGGGCAGGCTTCGTTTCGTGGCTCGACACGGAATGATCGACGGACGCCAAAACGGTGGGGAGACCGTCAAAGGACGGTGGGGCAGGCGTCACGATAAGCGTAGGATCAATTGATTGACCGAGACTGGACCGCGCTCGCTCGAACTCGGCTTCTATGCCACGCCATGGAGACGGCGAGCCGCAAGCTTTCGGCTATCAGTGTCCAGCGAGCGCCAGATTTCACGACAACCGAGCGCCGTCACCAAATCGGTCGGAACACGCCTTCGATAATATAACCGTCCGTTCCGATCGAACAGGCCAACCACTCGTTTGTGTAGCAGCTTTGTGTAGCAGCCAGATCGATCATTTTCTGAGGATTTCCGCAGGTTTGAGGGACGTTCCGCGACATCATTGTGTAGCAGCTTTGTGGGAAGGACGCTCGCACGGGACCGTTGCGAGGACGGTCTGTCGCAGTTTTCCGTCGATTTCTGAATTTCTGGAGCGGGCGAAGGGATTCGAACCCTCGACCCCAACCTTGGCAATATTCATCTCTTTTATAACTACTGACGTGATGGCGTGGACGGCCCCTGCACCCGCGTAGCTGTGCAATGATGCGGCCGTTGTAGGTCCACGCCTAGGAGTCGTCATATGAAGCAGGAGGTTGCCACCGTCGGATTAGATCTGGCGAAGAACGTTTTTCAGGTACATGCGATCGGTAGCGACGGCGCCGTCCTGGTGCGGCGGAAGTTGAGGCGCGCGGAGGTGATCGGCTTCTTCACCGACCTTCCAGGCTGCGTGGTCGGCATGGAAGCGTGCGCATCCGCGCACCATTGGGCTCGCGAGCTGATCGCATTCGGCGATGCGGTGTGAGGACCAAAAAAGTCGAGCGCCGGGATTTTAACCAAGCCATGGGAGAAGGGTTTGACTTCCAGCGGGCTGGCGAACTCTGGCTGCGCGGGCGACTTGTCGCTCGAGCCATCGCCGCCGAACAAGCGCTGGAAGAACCCCTTCATGCGGCCGCGTTCAAGGAATTCTGCAATTCTGCAATCGCCTCGACGACCGCATCAAAGGGCGGCGGCGCGCCGAAGATCATCGTGTTCATGGCGCGATAGTCCTGGCGCAAGGCATCCGTCATCCCTCCCTCCGGGCACAAGGCAAATGTCGGGGCCTGCGCGGCGGCGAGATCGAAGTCCGGGCGATTGAAGAACATGCGGGCATGGGCAACGCAGTCCTCGCCAAGCGCGCGGTTTGCAAGGGCGGCTTGGCCGATCTCCGATTGGACCAGGCGGAACAGGTCGTAATAGTGCCGAGAGATGCGCTGGCCGTCGCCCCGCAGCTGCCCTCGGATTTCGAACCATCGCCTCAGGCCATGAAGGATGACGACCTTGTCCCAGAAGGTTCGCTCGGCATCGACCACAGTCACGCCCGGCACGGCGAGGTCGAGGTCGACGGCGTCAGCGTCGACATAGGGCACAATAGTTCGGACCGAATTAGGATCGAGCGCCGACTTTGCGCCTGATTCGATCTTCACCGACTTGGCGATGTAGGCATCCTCGGGAGTGATGCTGGGATATACCAGGAGCAAGGTCTGGCCATCCCGGGCGTCGGCCTCGACCCGAATTGACTGCACTTCAAGGCCTGCGCGCGCGCAGGTTTCGGCGCAGATTTGCGCGAGGCGCGCCTTCATTAGTCCGTTGATATGGGTTTCGCAGGCGTCCTTGATTTCATCGAGCGCGGCTTCCCGCTTCTTGCGGCTCAGTGCAGCCAATCCCGCGATGGTCGCGGGCACGCCGAGATCATCGCGGAAGACCGTTACGTCGATGTCTTCGGAGAACCGCTCGATCAGCCCAAACCCCTTCGACAGGGAGGTTCCGCCCTTGAACAGCAGGCGGGGTCCGTCCTCGATTCCGTTGAACAACGCATCAAGGGTCCAGCAGACCCAGAAATCCTTTTCGACGTTTTGCGGGGTCGTGCCGAGGCGTTGCGCAGTCGCCGTATAGAGCCCCGTGCGGGTGGCCGTGTCAGCGCGCAGCACTTCATCGAAGGCGGAGTTCATGCGCTGGGCACTTCAGAGACGAGCGGACGGAGCAGGTCCTGCATCCAGGCCGGGAGCGTTGGCAGCCCCTCGGCAAGATCAGCGCGCAAAGCTGCGCCGTGGGTGGGGTTGCCGAGAAGGGCGGCAAGTCGCTCACGCCATTGTCTCGTGTCGTCGTCCGTCGACATTGTATCGCGCAGCCAGTGCAGCGCCTGGACGATCCTCATGGCCGGGCGTCCCGCCCAATAGAGTTTGCTTGCCGCGGTCGTTTTGAATTCGATGGTTAGGTTGCCGAGCTTGATCGACTTGGGCCGCGCTTCGCTGTGCACGACGATTTTCGCCGGTACGGCATTGGTAAAGCCGAGATCGTTGGCGGCCGTCATTCCGTCGACCAGGACACGGATCTGATCGCGCCGCGCGACGGCGTCGATGACCGCTCGCGGATCGGGAGCATTGTCCTGCCGGGTCAGGCTGTTGAACTGCGGTTTGTCATAGAGGCCGCGATCGATCCGGCGCAGCTCGCCCCATTTGACCAAACGCTGGAGGGTCTTGTCGACCGCATCGCGACCGGCAAGGTCGAGGAAGTCGGCCGGTGTCCAGACAGTGTTCGCCGTCCCTCGGCTTACACGATCGAGGATTTGCGCTTTCAGTCCGGTCGGGATTTTGTCCATGTCCGAAATAAGTAGCATAACTTCGGACATTATCAAAATCGCTATTGTCCGAAAAATGTAGACGGATTTCGGACGGGGTAGTGACGAAAACCGTCTCCCCCGGCCCAAGCAGATCAAACAGCTTATGGATAAAAGGGAACGTAAGGCTCGGCCTTCTCATTGAAAAACCGGGGCGCCATGTGTGGACGACCCCTGCGGCGCAAGAGCTTTTGTCTAATGATGAGCACCGGTCGGGTGCATCCATGTGTTCGGCCTGTTCGCGCAGCGCCGCATGGCTGCTGGCCCTGATGAAGTCCGCAGGTGCTGCACGACAATCAAGGTGAGAACAGCGCGACAATCTGGATGAGAAAGGCGGCGGTGTGTCTGTCGAGACGAGGGGAGAAGCCCCGAGGAGCGACAGACACACCGCCGCGAGCGTCTTTTCTTCTGGAAGGGCGCTTTTGGTGATCGTGACCTGTCAGGTGGCGCCTCCTTCTGAAGGGGAGAAGCGGTGCCTGGGAGCCATATCAACGATCATCAGGTGAGATTATATATGAAGATGAGACAGACAGTGTCGCCGCGTTCAGCGGGGGCGTGCGCGGCGTTCAGCACGGCGACGGCCTATCGGCTGGAGCAGGATGCGCAGTTACCGTCGCGGAAGAAGGCGCCGCGCGGTCGCCGTCGCCCCGATCCGCTGGCGGATATCTTCGACAGCGAGGTTGTGCCACTCCTGGAGAGTGAACAAGGTCAGGAGCGCTTGTCGCAGAAAACAAAAGCTTTGCCGCGCTTACGCTCTGCTTACAACCAGCGAAGCCGAAGGCTTTGTAAGCAACCAACTGCGTCGATGATTGGCCACAACATCTAGGTGTTTAATGAAAAAACTGGAGCGGGCGAAGGGATTCGAACCCTCGACCCCAACCTTGGCAAGAAATTACTGCAAATACCCCAGAGCTTCTTTTTCTACGCCAAGGTACGAAAATCCAAGCATTTGTTGACTTCGGCCTACGATAATTTATCCTAGCCCTACCCTGCGAAGCGGTGATTTTCTATTACGTCCTCATTACTTTTCGAATCGGCCACCCTCGCGTAATATGATGGAGGAACTTGTGGCGCTTGCGAAGCTCAATAAGCGGACGGTCGATGCGCTGGCTGCACCAGCGACAGGCCAGGCATTTCTTTGGGATACCGAGATCAAAGGTTTCGGTGTCCGTGTCGGCGCAACCGGGACGAAAACCTTCGTCATCCAGTATATGAATGAGGAAGGCCGGGTTCGGCGAGTGAAGATCGGGCGCTTCGGCGTGATGACGGTCGAGCAAGCCCGCGAGCTCGCGAAGATTCAGTTGGGCAAGGTCGCCTCTGGCGAAGATCCCGCAGAGGAGTCGCGCCGGGTCCGGAAGGATCTCAATGTCGCCGAGATGTGCGAATGGTATCTCGTCGAAGCGCGAGCCGGCCGCATTCTTGGACGGAAGAACCGCCCGATCAAGGACACCTCGCTCAACATGGATGAGAGCCGCATCCTGACGCATATCATCCCGCTGATGGGCAAACGCCTCGTGCGGAAGCTGACGATCGCCGACGTCGAGGCAATGCAAAATGACATTGCAACCGGTCAGACCCGAAAGCCTCCTTCGGGCGGGCGCGGCGGCCGCCCGACGGGCGGTGCCGGCGTTGCCGGGAGGAGCCTCGGCACCCTCCAGGCCATCCTAGGCCATGCAAAGCACAAGGGACTGATTGCGGAACATCCTACGAAGGGCGCGAAGAAGCTCGCGACCAAGAAAAGGACCCGGCGTCTCAGCATCGCCGAGATCGAGCTGCTGGGTCGGGCGATCGGCCGGGCCGAACTGGGTTCCGAGAACCCCGTTGCGCTCGCAATTGTCAGGACGCTCCTTCTGACCGGCTATCGGCGCGAAGAGGCGCAGGCGCTGCAGCGGCAGTGGGTTAACCCCATGGGCGGCTACGTCGCGTTCCCCGACACGAAGAGCGATGCACAATTTCGGGCGATCGGACCCGAGGCGATCAAGATCGTCGTCGCTCAACCCGAAATAGCCGGCTGCCCCTACGTCTTTCCCGCGTCGAATGGCGAAGGCCCGTTTACCGCCGTCAGCGACTGCTTGGCCCGACTATGCCGCTCGGCCGGCATTGAGGGCGTAACGCCGCATACGCTGCGCCACACCTTCGGCAGCATGGCGGGCGAACTCGGCTTCTCCGAGCTCACGATCCGCGCGATGCTAGGCCACGCGTCGCAAAGTGTGACGCAGGACTATGTTCATATCGATGAAGCCGTGAAGCTGGCGGTCAGCCGCACTTCGGACGAGATCGCAAAACATCTTGAGACTGGCGTGCGGAAGGCGGCAAAGATGAAGTTCGCCGCCTGATCAAGGCGGCGAACCGTCGCGCGCCTCCATTTGCTCGAGAAGCTGCACTCCGATGATTTCCAAATCGGACTTGCCGATATCGGCAACTCTCCGGATCGAGAGGTCATGCTTTAGTATGGCAAGGTCCATCATCAGATCGGGCTCGCCATTCTCCTTCACGTAAGTGGGAACCAGAATGAACGAGCCACCCGCGGGATAGTTATCGAGAAAGAACCTCAGATTCGTGTCGGCGGCAGGTTCGAGCAGCTTGAGGCGGCTCGGCATGCTCACCAGCGTACCAGCGAAATCCCCTGGCTCAGTTCCCGCCATCAATAGCACCGCATAGTGGGACGGGGGCCGACCAGGTAGTTCGCGCAAGATCGCGATGTGGATAGCCCCTTTGGCATCTCGTGCGCCGAACCGTTCGCGCCAACGCTCGAAAATTTGGCGTCCCGCCTCGCGATCCTCAAAGTGCAATCCGACGATCGGGAGATCATGCTGCAGACCGAGCATCACGCCGATCCAGCGGGCCTGCTCCCATTGCGGAATGTCCAAGATCGAGCGCACTTCGACGCTGCGGTGATCGCCAGTCGCGTATCGCTCGCTGATTGTTTCTTCTTCGGGATCAGCCTCTGGCACCCTTACAATTACCGGCCGGTCGGCCTTCGGCGGAAACCGCTCGAGCGATAGCTCGTTCCAATCCGTCAGTCGCGACGCTGGACTGTTCATCGCCCGGATGCGGCTGTTCGAACTCGCGACTGCGGCGCTGACGCGCTCAAGGAGTGATTCTTCCCGAAAAAGCTTCTCCAGAGATATTTTTTGCCGGTCGGCGAGTGAGGTCGCGACGAGCATCAGCGTTGAGAGAAGCAGGAATTGGCTATGGGTTCCGCTCTCACCGAGATGATCGGCGGGTGTCGATCCGGCAGGCCAATGAAGTTTGGCGCGCATGTTATTGCCATCGAAATCAACGTTCGGTGCTGTGGCAACATCGCTTTCCACGAGATCGATATCAAAGCGCTCGACGAATGCTCCGATCCGCAGGCCGATATGGCTGCATATTGCTCGGATCTCGCGGCGCAGCTGCCATTCGGGTTGCTCAGGCCGGAGACGCTGACCTGGAAGCTGGCCGCCATGGTCATGCTCGCATCCGCTGGCACGCCTCCGCGCGAGGATCACAGTTTTTCCCGCGAGGAATTGCCGGACCTGTTCGAGCAGCTCGTGGTCCAGATGCAGCAGCTTCCGGCGCCGCCCCCGGTGTACCGCGCCCAGGTCGACGAACCCGCCCTGCTAAGTGACCAGCCCGTCCGCATCATAGCGGGACTTTCGGGCTCGGGGAAAACCGCCTGGATGGCCGAGGCCGCGGTCCATGCTGCGCTCCCGGTCACCTATCTCGACGTTGGGGACACGCCGGGACCCGCGCTCGCGTCAGCGGTAGCGCGCGAAGTGGCGGCGAAGATGTTCGGTCGCTCCAACGACAAGCTCGGCGAAATTCTTCTGCCGGGCGCGAGCGGATTGGACATGGTGAGCGCGCTGAGCATCAAGCTCGGCGAAGACGGCCTTCACGCGGCTGTCGTCATCGATAACAGCCACCGCATTCCCGCGGCCGATATAGAGGCGCTGGTAGCACGGGGCCCCAATCTCCGATTTGTCCTGCTGAGCCAACCGGGTCGGCACATCGCCGAACTCGAAGCAGGACTAGATATTCAAGCCGAGACTCTGAACGGCTGGGACGAAGACACTATCGCGGCGGCAGTTCAAGATGCTGGTTGCCGTGCCGATTTCGGCGATTGCGAGCGGCTATCCAGAATTACCGGAGGCCTGCCATTTTATGTACTCAATGCGGCGACGATCGCGGCGCGCGAATATGGCGGCGACATTAGGGCCTTTTGTACGGATATCGAGCAGCAGACCAATATCGTCGAGACGGCTCAAGAGATTATCCTGAGGCGCGCGTTCGAAGGCTTGCCGCCGGTCGACAGAGAAACGATCGCGGTCCTGAGCCTCGCCGATGTCGCGCTCTCACGGGACGAAGCCAGTGCCTTGCTTCAAGCCGCATGCGACATCGACGCGAAGGCGGCCACGGCCCGGTTGCGCGCGCTTCCCGCAACGGGTGCGCTGGAATTATTCGGGAATAGCGGCCTAAAAATTCACGACGCGGTGAGGATACTCGGCAAAGCGGACGTCTCGGCAAAGGGTCAGGACTTCGAGCAGAAAGCCTTGGGCTCGCTGCAGCGGGTCATCGTAAGCTCGATCCGGACCAACTGGAGCCTCGCGAAGTTAGGACTGCTCATCCGTCTGTTCGGGCTTCTCGGTCAGGCGAGAATATTGGTGCAGTTTGCCACAGACGAATTGTTCCACGAACTCGGGGTCTGGCCGGAAATCGAACCCTATCTGCTGACGATCGCGGCCGATCCGAACGGAGATGCCGAGACAAGGCTGTGGGCGCTCGACGGCCTGGTCTTCAATGATCTGCGCGAGGGAGATTATGAGGCCGGCCGGGAGCGGGTCGACGAGATGGAATCGCTGCTGAGGGCGAACGAGCTCGGCGACGAGGAGTGGATGGCCTGGGGCATGAAGCGGATGTTGCTCTTGTCCGAGCTTGGCGACATTGATGGCGTCCGGGCCATGCTTGACGAAGTTTCGGATCGACTTCCCGACCAGCCCGAACATCTGCGCGTGTTTCGCTACAATCGCGCCCTCGCCCTCTTCAAGCTCGGCGACAACGATACAGCGGTAAGTGAGGCACTCGCCCTCATCGGCGAATATTATCGGGAGCTCGGGATCAGGCCCGACGATGTGATAGGACGGAACGCCCCCGAACTTCGGGAGCTTCTTCCCAAAGACGAAGATCTCACCGATCGGCTGAAACATCTGGCAGACAGTCACGATCTTTTCGCGCAGGCCTTGGGCCGGAAGAGCCAGCGATCTACTCTCGCACGCATCCATGCGATGAAATTCTACGAACTGTCGCAATCCTACCAGTCATTCGTCCGGGTTGGTCTCGATCTTGTCGAAGAACTGGTCTGGGTGAACGACTTCATAAGCGCCCGCGAGGCCTTCGAACGGAACATCTTCCCCATCTTGCAAGGCGCGGGCCTCGCGGGGCCCGTTCTCGAAGCTCGCGCTCTATATGCGGTGGTTCTTGCGTACTGCGGCGACCATGATGCGGCGGCGAACGAGGTCGAGCGGCTGCTGCCGTTCGAGGATGCGATGGATCCGAACCATCGCGCGGCATTCCAGGAGCAGAAGGCCATCATTCGCGAGGTTCGGCGCAAAGGCGGTCCCCCGCAGCGACAGGTTGTGATTCCTGCCCCTTTGCAGGCGCTGTTCGATCAGCGTCGCGGTGCCCCCAGGGAGGTTGAGCCGAGGAAAAAGGTCGGCCGC
This sequence comes from Sphingopyxis terrae subsp. terrae NBRC 15098, assembly GCF_001610975.1. Classification (NCBI taxonomy): domain Bacteria; kingdom Pseudomonadati; phylum Pseudomonadota; class Alphaproteobacteria; order Sphingomonadales; family Sphingopyxidaceae; genus Sphingopyxis; species Sphingopyxis terrae. Next base: position 1,302,959 of record NZ_CP013342.1, read on the forward strand.
AACGAAAAATGTCCCTGCGGTTCTGGCAAGAAATACAAAATCTGCCACGGGCGATGATCGCGAGCGGCTAGAGTCGGTCGTAGATGGCGTTCGGCAGAAGTTTCATCAGGCCAGCGACGAGCCACCAGCGTTTGGTGACATAGGCATGAGACTTACGGGCGCGGATGGCGCCGTAGATCTGCTTCGCCGCCTTTTCAGGCGAAGCAACCCAGAAGAGTCCGTCACCCTTCGCCATCGCGGTGTCGACGAAGCCGGGCCGCACGTCGGTCGTTGCAATCGGCAGGCCCCGGCGCGCCATGTTCTGGCGTAGCGCCTCCATATAGTTGGAGACGAAGGCCTTGGACGCATTGTAGGCAGGCGCGTCGCCGCTTCCCCGCAATCCCGCGATCGACGAAATGGCCACCAGATGCCCCGTGCCTTGGGCGATGAAGTGCTGCATGCCGATATTGGCCGCGGCCGCGAAACCTTCGACATTCACCGCGATGGTCTCGCGTTCCGCCTCCCAGACAAGATCGGCATTTATGTGGCCGACCCCGGCACTGATCACCAGCAAGTCGAGCCCGCCAAGCCGCTCGATCAGGGCGGCGAGTCCGCGTTGCATCGCGGTCGTGTCGGCCACGTCGAACGCCTCGTAGATTATCGAACCGGAAGAATTGCCAGCGAGATTGGCGAGCAGGTCGCGGCGCCGACTGGTGACGCCAACCGAATAGCCATGATGCGAGAGCAGCATCGCCAGCTCTCGGCCGATCCCTGAACTCGCGCCGACTATGATCGCTTTGTTCACGGGCAAGCTCTTGGAATGCGCCGGAACGAAACTGCGATCACAGCCTTCGTCATCAGATTTCGAATGCCTTGAGGAAGTCGGCCATAATTTCCGCGGCATGTCGCTGCCGCAAGATCCGGGCGTTCAGCAGATCGGGGTCGGCCGAGACATCGGCTTCGTCGTCTTCGAAACTTGCCACGGCGACGGGCCCGTCGCGCAAATAGCTCTCGTCGGGATTGGGATCGCGGAAGCGAGCCGCCATGCGAGTAAGAGCCTCGCGTATCGCCTCGGCATGCGGACCGGTCAGTGCAGCCGCGAATGCGGATTGCGCCGCGCCGACGCCACCTTCCAGATTCTCGATGCAGTAGATCAGGTCGTGCGCATCCTTGCGCTCGAACCTCTGATCGAAAGCAAAGGCCTTGAGACAGGTGAAGGTGACGATATCAGCGTAGCGCACGACCTCGGTGGCACGGCCCTTACCGTTCAGCAGGTCCGCCGTGATTTCGACGGTCCCGTGATGGTCGAACACCATGGAAGCGTGGGGGATGTTCAACGCCGAGACATTTCCGTCCGAAGGAAGTTCCTTTACCTTGCCGCCTCCAAGTTCCGGCGAGTCCGCCAGAAACTCGAGGATCATCGTCGTGCCGTCCTCGATCTCGGCGCGCCACCGCCAGGATTGCTTCGCACCCTTTTCATTCTCGGCGCGCTCGAAGTTCATCGCCTTTAGATTTTCTTCTAGCGTACTGTAGGCTTCGGTCGTCGTGAGGATTCCGACGTCGACGACGATATCGACGTCACCCGTGCCCGCATGTTTCGGGACTTTCGGCGGCCTGGCGGTCACGAGATAGCGCGGCGCGAGTCCGCCGACGAGAAAGACCGAATCCTTCCATGGTCCAAGCCCGCGCAGGAGCGTGACCAGTACGCGCTCGCACGCGTCGGTGACCATGTCCTCATAGCCGCTGATCGTCTGTGGTTTGGGCATTATTTATCCAGACATTCGCTACGGAGGTGCATCGCCAATTCACGGGAACGGCCGGACGCCTGGAGCAGGTCGAGATAGACCTGCAGCGGCGGCGCATAGCAGACGCCATCGATCCGTTGGCCGACCGCGACATCGCGCCGGCTCTTCGCCTCGATGATACCGAGATTCCACCCCTCCGCCACGGGCCGGGCGTCGAGATTGAGCAGCGCCTCGATCAGCTTCTGCCCGGGCTCGATCCGGCAACGAAGCTGCGAGATGGAAGAAAGATAGGGGGCATAGATTTGAGCGGCTACCTCGCCGGTGACCGCATAGGCGGCTTTCGCCTCGTCGCACGCCTGATCAAGGCGCAGCGCCAGCGCCAGTGCGTCACTCCCTTTCGGGACATAGTAACGCCGCACTGTCGGCGCCTTCTGATCGCTCGCATAGCTGGTCCAAGCTTCGAGAAGGGGCCGTGCGGCGCGCAATCGACGCTGTTTCGACGGACCCGCCCCCTGCACATCCACCCACTCGCGCCGTTCGAGTTCCGTGAGGGTCTCGGAAGCCGTAGCGGGCGATACGCCGCTCGCATCGGCGAGATCCTTCACGCCCAGCCAGTCCTGCCGCCTCTCATAAATTTCATGGAGTGCGCGCGCCTTTTGCCCCTGAAAAATGGAATCGAATTTCTTCGTCCCTTTTTTCGGAGCCGGTTTATCGAGAAATATGAATGCCTTTTTCCCCGGAATATAAAGCGAGCCTCCGAGGTCGTAATATCCGACGCGCTCTTCCCGAAAAATCTCTCGAGCGCCCGGCGAGATCGCACGGGCGACAAAAAAAGGAATGATTTCCCGGTCGTCACCGGAATTGCTGAGATGGGCCTGATTATTCCGAAGCTGCCAGATTGCTTCGCGCACATCGCGCGGAAAAAGCTGCGCCTTGATTTCGACAAGCAATAAGAGCGGCTGGCGGCCGATATATGCGCCGATCAGGGCGTCGGCGCGGCCGCGAGGCCCGATTTCGACCTCATATCGCTCGATTTGCGCGTGCGACTGCGGCAGCGCCAAAAGCGCCTCCAAAAGCGCATCGAGCAATTCGCGCTGAGAATTTTCAAATTCGGCCATATTTTGTGCCCAGCAAAAATCACCCTAAAAGTGAATATTCGGAAAAACCTTGATATTTGCTGCGCAGAAAATTTGCATTAAAAAAATGGAAAAAATTTCATCTGAAATCTGGAAAGCGTCGAAACTGGCAACGCTCCGGTGGCGTCAACGAAGGATTTTGGCGTCACCGCGCCTCGAGGGTGATTTCACGCCTGCTGAACTGAGATGGCAATTTGATCTCGATATCGCCCGATGTGATAGCCCAATCGGTCGTCACCAAGGCTGGCTCTTCGCCACTATCGTCCTCGGACACCAGCACCTCAACATAAATAGCCGCGCTGGAAGTTGGACGAGCATGGTAAGTCCGAATATCCAAATCAGGCTCTCCCCGCCGCGAGATGACATACTCATGACCCGTCTCACGAACGTCGGCTTCGACCTCAGCCAAGACTTCGACCTCAAGGACAAAATCCTGTCCCTCCTCGGATTCGTCGACGAGAAACACGCTCGAAATCTCAAGATCGAAGAACTCGACATCTTCAACCTCGATATCGACACGGCGCGGACGATAGGAGTTAAGGCGTGCCCTCAGCCTTTCGAGCAGGGACGCGTCTCCACGGACATGCGCTTCAAGACGCTTCACCAACTGGGCTGACGCCAGAGCCAGCGAGAGAAGCTGGGCAACGGAGTCCAATTGGATCAGATCGTCCCGTCCCTCGCAGAATTTCACCAGGTCCGGATCCTTGCCAACCACATATATTCTGGGTCGACCGGGCCGGATCCAGGCGAGGAGGCTCGACAGCACAAAGGCGTCCGGAAACTCGCTCTTTTTTTTGCCCTCCCCAAAGGGCGCAGCACCAGCAAAATAATCGTCAAAAATCGCTTTGTGATCGGCAACAACGGGGATTTCGGTAAATTTTGCTGTCGCTAGGAATTCTCGAAAGCGCGCGTGAAGCAGTGCCTTCCGATCGGCTGGATCGGTATCACCAAAGGGACCGCTTTCTCCAAGCTGGCCAAAAATCGCGCCGTGCTTCTTCGCTGCTGCTTCCGCCTCCGCCAGCGCTTCCGAAAGTCTCGCTTCAACCTCCCGCGTGGTGATGGAAGTCGTGATCGGCTCGAGCGTGCTCTTCGACGCTAGATCGATCAGGCTGGACCAAGTTCGCGATTGCCAGTCGAGACCCGCCGCACGAAAAGCCTCGGTATCGATGAAAGCATATGGTGTGACGAGGCGCTGTCCGCGCGGTGCTGGTGGTTCGCTCATCGTTGCAAACTAGCTTTTGCGACGGATTTCCTCAATCGTTCCCTTGAGCCTCGCCGCCCAATGCGACGCTTGAGAGAGAGCTAAGAATGGCGCAAAACTGGCTCACATAGGCCGATGGACGGAGAACTAGCCTCAATTTGGTTCTAAATCTCAAATCGCCACTGCATGGACCGGGTCGCCGACGCTAGAGTTGATCGTCGGAGGTGACGATGATCATTTTCAAGATGCTGGCGATCGCCAGCCTGACGATCCTGACAGCATGTGCTCCGCCGGAGCCACGCAGCGTTCAATATTTCGAGGCCAATCTCGATGAGGCACGCGACGTCGTCCAAAGCTGCACGGCGGGCGACAAGCGCGGCGATGAATGCAGCAATGCCAATGTCGCGGTCGAGACTGCCGAGGGAAAGGCCAAATTCGAGCGGTTCCGCGGGAAAAAGTAGCGGGTCTCAACCTGCCTGACGCGCTGTTGTCTCAAGCTCAGCGATGCGGTCACGGCAAATAGTCTCGACGATACCGGCGAGATGCTGAACCCGCGCGCCGAGCCATTCCAGTTCGTCGGCGGTGATCGCGTAATGCTTCGAATAGCGCGCCTTGATGTACGCTTCCTTCAACTTTTCGAACCGCGACCGGTCGGCCTTAACTTCTCGCGGCCATGCCTCGATCAATCGATCATCGATCCGCTCGGCTTGGGTGCGCAGGAAAACAAGATTATGGATGTGCGGCGTGTGGAAAGTGCATACCAATAAGATGCAGTGGTAATATCGTTCCGTCGCCTGATGAAGCTGAAAGGCCGCATTGTTCAACCAACCTGCAGCGACAGCGCTTCGATAGTGATGAAGAAACTGCGCTCCGCTAGGATACCACTCATCAAAATACTCGCGCGCCATCTCGAGCGCCGCATGCGGCGTCATCGGCTTGGGTTCTGCGAGCTCCTTCCCGTCGGCCTCGTACAGCGCGATCCCGTCACGAGCGACGTCGATGAAGAAATAGCGACCCTGCGTCAGTCCGGCATTCACCTCGTCGAGACTGTGAACGATGAAATTCACCGGCGTGCGGAGCCGCTTCGTTACCGACAGCTCACGAATGAGCCGGTCGTCGAGCTTCGACCAATAGTCCGCCCGATCGGTCAGCCGCTTGTCGTTGACGATGATCAGCAGGTCATAGTCCGACTGATAGCCCTTCGCCGTGTGCGGCTCGTCGACCCACCCACCCCGTGCATAGCTGCCGTAGAGGATGATCTTGGAAATCCGGCCCTTGCGCTTCCAGTCCTGCGTCGCGAGCGCCAGCGCATCCTCGAATTCCTCGAAGATGATCTCGACGACGCGCTCGATCTCGCGTTGCTTGTGCGGGGGAAGATGTTCGAGGCTGCTCTGCATTGGGGTCACCCTAACAAGGTGGCGGCACCCTTGCACCCGGAAGATTGTTCCGATGCGCAAGGATGCCGCAAGATGGCCGCCGCTCAGTCGGCGGGTGTCCAGATGATCGCGAAAACATTGTCGCGATCCTGCCCCGCGGCCCGCCCGAGATTGGCGTAGATGCGCCGCGGCCCGAACTCGGGGGTCGCGAGCGAGAGCGAGACATAGGGACGCCCCGATTGCTCGGCGACGCGAATCCAGCCGGCTCCGATCTCGACGCCATCGGACCAAACGCGATAGTCGGGCTGCACATCGCTCGCCTTGCCGCGGTTGGGGCGTATCTCGATCGGTGCCTTGATCGACAGCGTGATGAGCTGGCCCACAAAGCCCTTCTCGATGCTGCCGCTGACGATGCCGATGCTCGCCATGTCGATACTCCTGCTGATTTGCCCGGGACCATCCCGGGCGTGCAGCCGGGCGGGTCGGCGGCTTGAGGCGCTTGCGCACCCGAAGGGCCGAAGCGCAGCGGAGGAGTGAGGCTACGCCTCGCTTGCGCGGGCGCCGCCGCCGACCAGATTGGCGGAGCGCTCTTGGGTGGGACCGGTCGAACTTCGAAAATGGAAGAGCGATCAGGGCGAGCGATCGCGCCAAGGATATGACGAAGCCGAAAAGGGAGCTGCATCGATACGGATGCTTCCCGGCCTCGTCGCGGCGATATATAGGCCTGCTCTATCGGGCGTGGTTCTTCTGAAGGCACGCGCTCGACGGTCGTAACTCTGCTGAACAGGATCGTGTCGATGCCGTGGCCCAAAGGTACGCGCGCCCTCGTGCTGCACAATGCAAAGGCGCGGCAGGGCGAGCAGGCGCTCGTTCCCGTTCGCGAGCGCCTCGCTGCCGGCGGCCTTCTGGTGACGGTCGAGCCGTTCGAGAGCTTGCCCGAAATTGCACGCGACGTGACACGCTTGCATCAGACCGCCGATATCATTGTCGTGTGCGGCGGCGACGGTTCGATCTCATCCGCCGCGCCCGCGGTGATCGAGAGCGGCCTGCCGCTGGGAATCATTCCCGCCGGAACCGCGAATGACTTGGCGCGCACCCTGTCGATCCCGCTCGACTTCGCGGCGGCGGCCGACGTCATTGTCGAGAGTCACAGCCGACGGATCGATGTCGGCATGGTCAATGGCCATGCCTTCTTCAATGTCGCGAGCATCGGGATCAGCAGCGAACTTGCGCAGAAGCTCGACCCGGCGATCAAGAAAAGGTTCGGCCGCCTCGGCTATGCCGTCGCCGCGCTGCGGGTCATCCTGGCTGCCCAGCGGTTCCGGGCGAGGATCAGGGAGAAGGGCGAGTCGAGGACCGTCAGCACCTATCAGGTCGCGATCGGCAACGGGCGTCTCTACGGGGGAGGTAATGTCGTAGAAGAGAATGCCGCGATCGACGACGGCACGCTCGATCTTTATAGTCTCGAGGTCAAAAACCTCTGGAAGCTCGCCCTCATGCTTCGCGCCTTCCGGTCCGGCACGCATGGCGCGTGGAAGGAAGTGCGCACCGCCAAATGCGTCGAGTTCGATATCGAGACGCGGCGGCCGATGCCGGTGAACACCGACGGTGAGATCGTCACCGCGACGCCTGCGCATTTCCGCGTCTTGCCTCGAGCGATATCGGTGCTCGCCCCGTGCGAATGCCCGACCACCGCACGGCAATTCCCGCTCTACCATCACTGACCGAGCGAAGGCCCAGCGCAGTTGCGGCTGCAGCGTGCGGCGACGATTTTCAGTCGTTCGAAATGGCTCTGTGACATCGCGCCGCGCGGACGTCCAAAAATCGTCTCGTTAAGTATTTGAAAAATTTGAGTTCATATCGAAGGTTGAAAAACGAGGAGGCACAGGGTAGTTAAATTAATAAATTAAGCAGTGTGACATCGACCATGACCACCATCGCGCAATATCTTTCAGAGCATGGCCCATCGCGCTCGTCGCTGATTGTCGAGGCGCTCGTCGCTGCCGGAGCGAGCCCAGAGGCAGCGCGCCAGCGCGTCGCTCGGGTCGCAAAACCGATACGCCGCTTTCCAGTCCCGATGCTGCCCAAGCGCGAAGCCTTTCTCTATCTCGACAAGGATCGGAACAGCGAACGCTTCTGGCAGAATTTCATTCGCGACATGCGCGCGACCAATTCGGTCTTCGCTGCATCGGTCGATGGCATGATCGCACGCGGCGGCCTCATCCGTGCCGACCAATTCGCGTCGATCAGCGGCGCGACGGTCATCCCGCAGCGCGGACAGCTGCCGGTCGAGACGGTCGCGCAACGCCTGATCGCCGCAGGGTTCATCAAGGAAATACATAATATCGACCACGGCCGATGTTTCGAGCTCGCGCCGTCGCTGGCTTTCGGCACGCCTGCCGGACTAAGGGCCCGCGACCTCACAGAGGGGATTCTGCTCGACGGAATGCGCGAATGGGCGAGGAAGATCGGATTTGCGAGCTACAATCTGATCCGCATCCGCGGCGACGAAGAACTCCAGCCCATCGGCCCCTTCGCCTTCGATTTCGCCGGCCCGAGCTACCTGCTTCCGCTCCAGGGTCCCGGCGGCAAGCCCGGCTTCATTGTCGCCGACGTGTTCGCTGAGGGGCGGCTTACCGCCGACGAAATCCAGTTCTTCATCCGCAAGGCGAGGATGCTCAAGGCGACCCTCAAGAATATCGGGGTGTTGTCGATCATTGTCGCGGAAGAATTTACCGGCGAAGCAATGAAGGCTGGCCATGCCGCGGGCGTGATGCTCGCCACGCCGAAAGATCTGTTCGGCAAACGGGTTGGGGTGGCGATTGCGTCACTATGCGAAGTCCTAAAAAATGCCGCCAAATATGCATCGTCCAGTCCTGAGCGGCTCACATACCTCCTCGACAATTTGCTCGACATCGAGGGACGCAGCCTCAACCTGCGCGGCATCCTATTCGAGTTAGTGGTCGGCTACCTCGCCCGGCGAAGCGCTATCTCTATCGATATGGGGGTTACCGCGCGAAATCCTGCGACCGGCCAGACCGCGGACATAGACGTTCAGGCCATCACCCAGCAGTCGAGCGCGGTGACAGCGATCGAATGTAAAGGCAAAGAGCCCGGCGGATCACTGTCGCGCGCTGAGGTCGAAATCTGGCTCAAAAAGATTCCGATCTTTCGTGCGCACTATGCGAACCATGCCGCCCTACGAGAAGCCGAACATCGCTTCGAGATATGGACGAGCGGAACGATCGATGCCGACGCTCTCTATCTTCTCAAGGAAGAAAAGGCCAAGCGGTCCAAGGCGCCGATCGACTGGAAGGACGGGGATGCGGTTCTTGCGTTGGCGCGTGCCGGAAAGGAAAAGGGTATCGCCGACGCGCTCAACCAACATTTTTTCAAACACCCGTTCGCCGAGGTCGGCAAGACGCTCGCGGCCGAAAATCCTCCAGAGTTCAATTTCCCGTCGTTCATGATGCCTGCTTTCAAGCCAGACACGGGACCCGGCCCCTCGGGGCTGCCCGCCCTTCCCGACCTTTCGGGGATGGTCACCGAATGCTCACTCGACGACGAACTAAAGGGCGCGAAATAGCCTCGCGGTCCGCAGGAATTTGACTCGATCTGGACCTATCTCCGCACAGCCGGCTTGCAAGCGACAGGGGCAAAGCTATGCTTTGAGGTGCATCGGGCAAGGCGCACGGTGCCAGGCGTGAGAACCTGCTTAGCTTAGTTTTCCTATTCCATCCTGCCGGGTGGCCGCTGCGCATGTCCAAGCCCTCGGGCTAAAGGCGGCGGCGCTTGTTCGCTAAGCAAGTTCTCAACGCCCGGCTTGCCGCCTTCGTCCCGAACGGGAAGGCGGCAGGTATGGACTTCGAGGACAAGGACAGCGAGCGACCGGGTATTGCCGGCGGCGACCCCTTGCCGCCAGAGGATTGGGAGCGCTTCGGCCGATCGGCGCGCATCGAGGCGATCTACTCCGAACACCGCCCCCAAATAACCCGCTTCTTCAAGAGCCGCGCGCCGACCCAAGATGTCGGCGACCTTGTGCAGGAAGTCTTCAGCCGCTTTGCGAGCGCGCGCGGCGGCCTCGCTGCGCTGGTCGAAGGCCCCGGAGCCTATCTCGTGAAGAGCGCCCGGATGCTCCTCGCCGAATATGGTCGCGCCGACGGGCGCCGTCACCGGTCGCAGCACGACAGTTTCAGTGACGAGCATGCGCGTGGGTGCGGCTCGAACTTCGGCAATAAAGTCGAGAAGAGCGGGCGCGATGAACCGACCGAAATCGCGGCTTGTTTTCACGTTCGATGACAGCGAAGCCGCCGCCAATCGGCCACGGGGAATGATGCTCGCAAGCTCTTCGGCCAGCGACTGCGGGTGTCTCGCGTCGTCACCCGCGAACAAGATGACCGGAACGGAAATGACGGCAAGCTCTTCGGGATCTTTAAAGGATCGGTCGCGACCGATCGCCGCAGCCGCGGCAATGCTCTCCGCATCGGAACGCGGGATCGCCTCGCAAACCATCGCGCCGATGATCGGAGATAGATGCGGCAAGAGGGGCTCCCATCCGGCCAGAATGCCGTCACGCTGTACTCGCAAGGCGAACGCCTCCATCATCCGGATTTCAGCCTCCTTTGCCTTATCGTCCTCGATATCCTCGATCCCGATCGCGATGACAGCCAGAACATAGGTCGGAAGATCCACCGCGAAGCGGAGTGCTATCGTCGATCCAAGTCCGGCGCCTCCGATGATGGCGCGCGAGAAACCAAGGGCGTCAAGCAACGCGACTGCATCGGATACATATTGGGCCCAAGTGTGGCGCGCCGTGTCGCGACATCGCGATCGGCCATAGCCGCGCACATCGGGAAGTATTACCGCATATTCGTCCGGGATTGTCTCGATCAGGGGCAGGAACATTGCGTGATCGGGTCCGCCACCGTGGCATAGCAGGATCGGCGTTGGATTCTCGATCCCTGGAGCCGCCGCCGACACCCAGGCAGACAACTCACATCGATCATCGCCCAGAAACCGGATCTCGGCCAGAGCCGCTTGCCTCGACATGATCGCCTCTCCTTCATTCTCGGGCCTAGGCGGTGTCTGCAGCTTCGCCGTCGCGAAGAAAGCGAGCGACGATGCAGCCATCATCGCTTATTCCGTCGCGGCGGGCATCGTCTAGAATGCCCTCCAGTTCCAGCCTCCCGATCGGGTCGTCGTCATTTTCCAGGAGACCGCGGGCCGATCGTTCGACTTCGGCGACGTCGAGCGGCGAAAGGATAAGGCGGCAAAAATAGTCGATCGAAAATTCTTCGGCTGCAAACATAGAGATTAGTTCGATCGCCGTGGGGCAGGCGTTGTGCACATATCCGCTCTTGCGGTCGCGCCTCTTCAGCCAGTTGTCATAGCGTCGTGCGACGCGCTGGGAAGCAAGGGTGTCGTCGAACCAGCAATCCAGGATGAGCACGGCGCAGCGCGCGACGCGCGACGCCTCGCGCAATGCTCTCGGCAAATTCTCCGTATGATGTGCGACATAATCGAGCGTCACGACGTCGAAACTGCGGTCTTCGAATGGCAGCGCTTCGGCACGACATGAAATGACGTCCAAACCCCGGGATCGCGCGCGGACGCAAGCTTGGGTTTCCGGCTCGATCCCGACAGTGCGGGCGATGCCCGCTTCGCGCGCTGCGACGAGAAGATCGCCCGTGCCGCATCCGACGTCGAGTAAGGTTGCCGGCTTGAGAGCGACAATTTCGTCGAGCAATTGGCGCTTATATTCCCCATGGGGACGGGCGGCGGACGAACGCTTCGTGGACTGGATCATCATGGGTAGGCGCATAAGGTCTCCGTCGATTGCGAAGACGATGCTGAGCGTTGGAGACTATGTCCGATAGATGATATCAGGACATAATGAATTCACTATCCGACAAGAATGCTCCTTCGGTCTCGATCGAGGTGGAACGAGCCACATTCCATGCACGAAGCATCGGGGAGTGGCACCGGCACCCAGTAGTCCAACTGATATACCCGAGCAGGGGGGTCATGATATTGCACACCCGTGAGGGACAATGGGTCGTTCCGCCCCAGCAGGGCGTTTGGCTGCCCGCGGACCATGAGCATCGCGTCGAGACCTCGGGCGGTTTCGAGATGTACAGCATATATTGTTTCGGCAGCATTCTACGGAGGCTGCCGAAAGAAGCCGGGCTAACTTCCGTGAGCCCCTTGATGCGCGAGATCATTTTTGCGGCCGCAGGCACGGGCGCAGGGGCGCGTCAGCGGCATCTGGCCTTCCTCTTCGCCGACGAGATGGCGTTGAAAATATCGCCTGCCCTGACGATCCCGTCGGTCACAGCGCCCCGTATCGCGCAAATCGCCGCGGCACTCGATCGCAATCCCGGCGACCGGAGGAGCCTCGAAGCCTGGTCGGAGCAACTCCATATCTCGAGCCGAAGCCTTGCGCGGCTGTTCCAACGCGATACCGGAACAGGCTTTACCGCGTTTCGGAACCAGATTCGGCTCAAGGCCGCGCTCTTGCGGCTGGCGCAGGGCGAGGCGGTCACATCGATCGCGCTCGAACTCGGTTTTGGGACGGCGAGTAACTTTATCCGCTCGTTTCGCGAACTGACCGGTGTAACGCCGGCACGCTACTTTCCCGATCGCAAGCGGAATCGAGACAATTAGTCTCCCGCTCTCACCGAGAGTGGCTTGGCGCGCAAGTTTTTGCGCAATCGGCGCGTGACATTCTGTTTTACCTAGCTGGGAGTCGGCGAAGTTGTATAGACGACTTATGAACCCTTCGCTCACTCGAAAATCCCCCGCTTCAGAATCTCGGCCCCGCGAGGCAACCCGGCCGCCCGAAGAGACGGGAGGCGAGGTGATGCCCCGGTACGTCGCCATCAAGCAAAGCATTTGCGATGCAGTGCGGGACGGCCGCCTCAACCCAGGAGACCGGGTGCCGTCGGAAGCGGAGCTGGTTCAGCAGTTCGACGTTTCGCGGATGACCGCGAACCGCGCTCTACGCGAGTTGCAGGCGGCGGGCGTCGTCGTGCGGCGCGCCGGCAGCGGATCGTTCATCGCAGAGCCAAAGCCGATCGGCCAGATGATTGAAATCCGCAACATCGCCGAGGAAATCCGGGAGCGCGGTCATGCGTACCGCGCCCGCGTGATCCAGAACCGCGAAGAGCGCGCCAATGTAGAGACGGCGCCGCTGCTCGAGGTGTCCGTGGGCACGAAATTGTTCCATTCGATCATCGTCCATCACGAAGCCGAATTTCCGATACAGATAGAAGAGAGGTTCGTTCTCGCGTCGATCGCCCCCGACTATGGCACGCTCGACTTCACGCGGATGACACCAAATGAATATCTGACGCGCATTGCACCGCTCGAACGGGTCGAGCATCGCGTTTGCTCGACGATGCCCGACGAGCGGATGCGCGGCATGCTGGGATTGTCCGACGGCGAACCGGTGCTCCAGATGACGCGCCGGACTTGGAGCCGCTCGCGCCTTGTGTCGCATGCCTGGCTGACACACCCCGGAACACGCTTCGAGCTGTCAGCCGCCTTTTCGATCGACGATTGAGGCCGGTCAGCCGGTGCGGGTGACCACGACCGGCTTGCGGCGCCGGCGCAGCCAACGGAAGTCGGCTTTGCTGAAGCTTTTGAACAGCAGGTAGAAGCCGGTTCCCGACAGCCATAGTACACCGAAGGCGACGAAGATGATCAGCGGGTGGTTGAAGCTCGACCGGTTGATATAGTCCATATTGTGGAGCATCCAGAAGAAGTCCCATGTGCGCCAGGTATCGCCGCGCATCACGAGAAAGCGGGCGGTATCGAGCGAGACATAGGCGCTGCTGTTCTCGTCGTCCGCGAAATCGACGCGCCACATCGCCCCCTCATGATCGCGCGATTCGAGGTTCGGCTTGGCGATTACGCTCACCTCTCGGATCGGCGCCTCGTTCATCATGGAGGCGACTTCGCGCGCCATGGCCTCGTCGACCCGGATGTGCTCGCCGCTTGTCGCGTCGACGAGACGGACGCCTTTTGCGGAGCGCACTTCATAGACCGGCCGGGTTCCGAGATCGCGAAGGATCACGCCCGTGACAGGTTCGCCGCGCGGCAGGGCCGCCACGTCGAAATATTCCCCCGGTGGCAGTGGATGCGCATGCGACATCCCGCCGCCGTGCCCGCCGACCTTATCCTTGTCGAGCAGCGCCATCACCGATCCGCTGAGCGCCCAGAGCAGGAACTGGAGACCCAGGATCAGCCCGACCCATTTGTGGATGCGCCGGAAGAAGAGCGGCGTCAGTCGGATGCGTTTCATGCCTGCTTCCTCTTGCGGCGTTTGAAGGACCAGATCAGCAACCACGCCCCGCTGATCGCCATCGCGAAGACGCTCCAGGTCGCGACGCGGAGCAACGGGTTGTTGACGTCGGTCCGCTCATCATAGTCCATGATGTGGAGCATCCACGCGAAGTCGAACACGCGCCACAATGCGTGCCGGCGCGAGATAAGCTCACCGGTCGTCGGCGACAGATAGAGCGTCGGGCGGTTCCAGCCCTCGAACTCGACCTGCCAATAGGGCGGCTTGCGCGACTGCATTTCCTGTGGCGCTTCGGTCAACAGCCGCACCGACACGATCTTGCCGTCGCCGGTGTAGATGCGCCGCGCCTGCTCGCGGACCTGGGACTCGGTAAGCGCAGGCAGCGGCGCACCCGAGCGGGCATCGAACAGCCGCGCCCCTTCGGGAGTTTCAGCGCGCCAGACGGGGCGATCGAAGAACCGCTGCAAGCGAACCTCGGACGCACCGGGCGCGGCCGCAACGATCCGCGACGGCGGCGCGAGGCCCGCGAGGTCGAAGGGCTGAACCATCGGCGCGCGCACGAGATGGTCGCCATGGATGGTGTCGATATGCACGACCACCATGTAGAAGCCGGTCAGCGTCCAGAGCAGCGCCTGGACGCCGACCACCAAGGCCAGCCATTTATGCGTTCGCCGGACGAGCAGCGGCCAACGGATCGCCATATCGATTACCCTCAGAACGCGGTGCGGAAGCCGACGTAGAAACGCCGTCCGAGCAGGTCATAGGTCATCGTGTCGGTGTTCGCATCGGTGAAGCTCTGGATATAGGGCGCCTTGCGATCGAAAAGATTGTCGACACCGACCTGGAACCGGGTCTTCTCGTCGATTTCGAAAGCGACCTGGAGATTGTGGTAGAAGACATTCGGCGTGCTGTAGCCGATGTCGCCGGGGGCCGCATTGAAGTCGGTCGCCTTGCCGATCCACTGGGTCGACCAGGTCGCGCTGACCCCGTCCTTTTCAGCGGTCAGCACGCCATAGCCGCGCCATTTCGGATAGCCGCCATTGCCGCCGCCGATAAAGCCGTCGAAGTCGATCGGCGCGCCGCCGGGGAAAGGCAGGACCACATATTTGTTGAGATAGGTCACGTTGACGTCGAGCGAGACGTTCACGCTGCCGATGTCATTGTTGTAAACGAGACCCAGATCGAGGCCGTTCATTTCTTCGCGGCCCGTGTTGATCGGTTGCGCGGAGAGGAAGGTAACCTCGCCGGTCAACGGGCTGCGGGTAAAATCTTCGCAGAAGGGATGCGAAAGATTCTGGCTCGCATAACAAATGCTGAGCTTTGTCGAGCCCGGAATAGCACGGATCGCATCCTTGATCTTGATGTCGAACCAGTCGGCAGTGAGCGAGAGTCCCGGAACCAGTCCCTTCGGTGAAATCACCGTCCCGACGGTCCAGGTCGTCGAGCTTTCGGGTTTCAGATTCTCGTTGCCGCCGACCGTTGTCAGGATCGTTGTACCGAGCTGAACATAATTGGCCGGCACGCCCGACGCCTGACAATTGGCGATCAGTGTCGCATTGCCGCTGGTCGAATAGCGCGAGCAGGGGTCGGTGGTCGTCAGATTGCCCTCGGAGACGCCGCCGAACAATTCGGGGACGTTCGGAATGCGAAAGCCGGTGCCGTAGGTGCCGCGCAGGCGGAAGCTGTCATTGATGACCCAGTCGACGCTCCCCTTGTAGTTCCAGTCGCTGCCGAACAGGTCGTAGTTCGAGTAGCGAACCGCGCCGTCGAGGGTAAGCGACTGGAAGAAGGGTGTGTCGGCCAGAACGGGCACCGACAGTTCGAGATAGGCTTCCTTCGCCGTGCTCGTTCCGGAGATCGGATCCTGCTGGTTGGTGTTGGCAATACCGAGCACCGTCAGCGGATCGGGATCGCGCCAACCCTTTTCCTTGCGATAGACGACACCCGCCGCGAAGGAGACGGGGCCTGCGGGCAGCTTGAAGAGATCGCCGTTGATATCGGCGGTGACCGTCGCAAGCTCGTTGCCGCCGCGGTCGCGCGACGTGAACAGGATATAGTCGAGAACCTCCGGGGTCAGGTCGCCGAACCCGAGATAGTCGGCGCAGGGGATCGTGGCACCGGCAGCAAGACTGCACTTGGTCGTATCGAGGGAATTCGCCACTCGCTCGAGATTGGCGATGTTGGTCGAACCATCGACCGCGGTGTTGCGGCCGAAGGCGCCCGCGATTTCCCATCCCCAATCGTTAGAGAGCTTGCCGCGGAGGCCAAACGTACCCTGCCAGGTATCGGTTTCCTGGAAGAATTGGCGCGGGCCGGGCTCGGCGAGGCGGCGCTGGATGAGGACGATATTCTGCCCCGTCGGATTGGTGGGATTGCTCGCCGCGATCGAGAGGTTGCGCAGCGTTCCGGGCGTCGCGATCTGATTCGACTTGCGGAAGGTGTAAAGGAATTCGCCGAACGCCTCGATATTGTCAGTGATGTCATAGTCGGCGAAAAACGCCGTGCTCACGCGCTCGACCGGGCTCACCGCGTTGAGGAACGGGTTCGAGTTGAAGTTGTGCTTGGCAGCGCTGTACGGCTCGAAGAAGTTGCCGTTACCGCCCAGCACCTGATTGAAGTTGATCTGCTGGCCGTTCGGCAGCACCGCGCGGCCGCCGATCGTCGAGGCGCTGTTCACGCAGCTCAGCATGCCGGGCGTGGTTTCGGCAAGCGAGCAAGGCGCGCGCGTTGCCATATTGACCGCGCTCGTCTTCTGATAGGTGACCGCCGCCATGAAACCGCCGCGATCGTTGCGGACGCCCCACAGGAGGTCGGCGGTGAAGTCCGAGCCATCGCCCTTTTCGGTGATGCCTTGGCGCACGCTGAGGCCGAGGCCTTCATAGTCAGTGCGGGTCACGAGGTTGACCACGCCCGCCATCGCGTCGGCGCCATAGATCGCCGAGGCGCCGTCCTTGAGCACATCGGTGCGCGCGAGCGCCGCGACCGGGATCATGTTAAGATCGGGCGAGGAGTTCGCGCCGGTGCCGCCCGCGACGAGGCGGCGGCCGTTGAGCAGAACAAGCGTGCGCTTGATGCCGAGACCGCGCAGGTTCACCTGCGCCGTGCCATATCCATTGTTCGCCCAATAGGCGGAGGTCTGGTTGCCTGCGAAGCCGGCGTTGGCGGGAAGGCGCTGCAGCACCGTCTCGATATTGACGACGCCGGTGTTCTCGATCTGCTCGGCCGACACGACGGTCGCGGGGCCGACGCCCGCGAGATCCTGGCGACGAATGCGCGAGCCGGTCACGACGATGTCCGATCCGTTCGGAGCATCCTCCGCGGCGGGTGACTGCGTCGCAGCATCGCTCTGCGCGAGCGCTGGCGTTGCAAAGGTCGCGACCGCTGCGGCGCTGGCGAGCAAAATTGTCCTGGTCATCATAGCGAAACCCCCTGATGGTTGGCTGATTCCCCTCAGAGAGCATCAAATGTATATACAGGTCAATAGGAATTTATTGAATCATATCAATTGGTTATGAAGTAAATTCCGGGCGCGCGATACCTACTAGATACGCACCCCAAAGCTCTACCCCTCATCAATTTTGAAATTTTTTCCGGCCTGAGCCTTTTCGCGCAAGGAGCCGGCGGGCCCCTCCCTCGGCTTGCTTATGAAATGACATGATTAAGTGGGTCGGCACAGCTTGGGGGCGCGACCGACTTGAGCCGCTCAATGCGAAAGTATCTGTTCGAGAAAGGTCCGTGCGCGTTCGCTTTTCGGCGCGGCGAAAAAATCTGCCGGCCTTGCGTCTTCGATGATCTGGCCCTGATCCATGAAAAGCATGCGATCGGCCGCCTCGCGCGCGAATCCCATTTCGTGCGTCACGCACACCATCGTCCGTCCTTCGCCGGCAAGGGACGTCATCACATCGAGTACCTCCTTGATCATCTCGGGATCGAGCGCCGATGTCGGCTCGTCGAAGAGAAGAATCCGGGGCTCCATCGCCAGAGCGCGGGCTATCGCGGCCCGCTGTTGCTGCCCTCCCGAGAGCTGCCCCGGATATTTGCCCGCCTGGTCGCCAATCCTCACCTTGTCCAAATAGGATATGGCGCGCGCCTCCGCCTCCGGAAGAGACAAGCCGCCGAGCAGGACGGGCGCGAGGGTGCAATTCTCCAGCACCGTCTTGTGCGGGAACAGATTGAACTGCTGAAAAACCATGCCAATGGCGCGGAGCGCCGCAACGGCCTCTCGCGACGCGTCGGTTATCCTGGTTCCCTCGATCAGGACGGCACCGGAGTCGGGCACCTCGAGCCTGTTCATGCAGCGAATGAGCGTCGATTTGCCGGAGCCTGAAGGGCCGCAAATCACGATCCGCTCGCGCGGGGCGATTTCGAGGTCGATCGAGCGGAGGGCATGATAGGCGCCATAATATTTGTCGACCTGCCGCAAGCTGACGGCCGCGTGGCCCGAGGCATCGGTCATGACGCCTGCCCCCGGCCGCGTATCGCCCGTACCCGCGCGAAGGCTGCGGCGAGGTCGGCGATCAGATCCTGCGGCGCTTCGAGGCCGGCGTGAATACGGATCAGCGCCCCATCTGCCTCGCCATTGGGAAAATCGCGGATCGGAGCGGGCCACGCCGGAACCGCGAGGCTTTCGAAGCCGCCCCAACTCGAACCGAGCTGGAACAGCGAGAATTCGTTGAAAAAGGCGCTGGTTTCCGGAGGGGTAAGACCATCGAGCTGAACACCGAACAATCCGGACGCTCCGGTGAAATCCCGCTTCCAGATCGCATGGCCGGGATCGGAAGGATGGGCCGGATAGCGGACCGCGACCACTTCGGGTTGCTGGGCGAACCATTCGATCAGCGTCGCCGCGGTACGCTGGTGGCGTTCAAGGCGGGCATCGAGCGTCCTGATGCCCCGGTGGACGAGATAGCAATTGTCGGGACTCGCGCAGTTGCCCCAGCGCGCCGCCGCATCCTTGAGCTGGCGGTAGACGGCATCGCTGGCGGCGGTCATCGTGCCGAGCAGACAGTCGGAGTGCCCCGAGAGATATTTGGTTGCCGAAGCAAGCGAGATGTCGACCCCATGGGCCAACGGTTTGAAGAAAAGCGGCGTCGCCCAGGTGTTGTCGAGAGCGGTCAATATGCCCCGGCTGCGTGCAACCGCCGTGATCGCGGGGACGTCGATCATATCGAATGTCTGCGAGCCCGGGGTCTCCATGTAGATGAGCCGGGTGTTGCTGCGGCACAGCCCGGCAATCTCCGCTCCGATATCGGGCCGGAAATATTCCACCTCGACCCCGAAGCGCGCGAGAACGTCGGTCAGAAACTTGCGGGTCGGCCCATAGACGCAATCCGCAACGAGCAGATGATCGCCCCCGGCCACGAAAGCCGTGAGGGCTAGCGCGATCGCGCTGGTTCCAGACGAGGTGATGACGGTGGCGCAGCCGCCTTCGAGTTCGCTGACGGCCTCGGCGAGCGCAAAGGTCGTTCGCGTTCCGTACAGGCCATAGATGACCTCATCGTAGAGACCCTGGTGCCGGTCCATATAGGCCTCGACGCTGCCGTAGATAATGGTGGAGGCTCGATCGACGGGCGGATTGATGAGGCCCCGCTGATCGCGCGGGCGGGGACCGCCGTGAACGGCACGCGTCGGGTCCTGCCAGGCGTGCCCTTTCGGGCTTGCCGGCTCCCCGGGCCATTTTCTGTCGTGATTATCCTGCATAGTTTAGTTTCCGTTCGATCTTCATGCTGAGCCGGGACAGGGAGAAACAGAGGAGGAAAAAGATTGTCCCGGTAAAAAGATAGGCTTCGGCGAAATAGGGTCGCCATTGCGCCTCGACGTAGGAGAGGCGGGTCGTCTGCAACAAATCGAAGACGCCGACGATGAGGACGAGCGTCGTGTTCTTGACCTCGCTGATCGAAGTGTTGACCAGCCCCGGCACGCTGACTTTCAGCGCCTGCGGCAACAGGATATGGCGCCGCGCCTGCCATTTGGTGAGGCCAAGAGCATGCGCGGCCTCGGCTTGCCCGACGGGAACCGCCAGCAGGCCGCCCCGGATGACCTCGGCCATATAGGCGGCAGTGAAGAATATGAGCGCGAGCTGGACGCGCGGCAGGCTGTCGATCGAGAGATAGGAGGGCACGAACAGCGGGAACAGGACCGCAGCGAGGAAGAGCACTCCGATCAGCGGCGTTCCGCGAACCAGCTCGATGAAGGCGACGCTCGGCCAGCGAATGCCGCGCCGCGCCGACCTGCGGCCGAACGCGAGGAGTATAGCCAATGGAAAAGCGCCGACCACCGCAAGGCTCGCGAGCAGCAATGTGACCGGCAGGCCGCTCCACTTCTCCATCGGGACATAGGAAAGGCCCGCGAATCCTCCTCGTAGCAGAAGTACCGCCACGGCGATTGCGCCGAGCCAGACAAGCCCGAGGCGGCTGCGCCAGAATCGCGGGACGAAGGAGAAGGCAAGGCATGAAAGCAGCGCGGCCGCCGCTGCTGCGGACCGCCACTGCTCGGCTTCGGGATAGGTGCCAAACAATATCAGCCGCGCATTTTCGCGGAGGAATGGCCAGCAAGCACCGCTGGCCAAACGGCAATCGGCCGCGCCCCCGGCGAAGGTCGCGTCGAACAGCAGCCACGAGAGCCCCTTGCCGGCGAAAGCCGCGGTCATGGCGAGGATCGCGATGGTGAGTATCGACTGGCGTCCTCCTCTGAACAGATTGCGCCGTATCCACGACGGCCAGGCGGTCGCCGAGCGCAGCGGAAAGGGTTCGAGGGGCGCCGACTGGATGCTCCGGCCGGGCTGCCCGGCGACGCTCCAGCCCAACTGGCGGGCATAGAGGCCGGTGACGAACGACAAGGATAGCGAAAGCAGCAGGAAGGTCGCGACGATCAGGCCGACGCCCTCGATCGCCTGCCCTGTCTGACTGATGACGGTATCGACCACCGAGACAAATTCGGGATATCCGATCGCGACCCCCAGGGAGCTGTTCTTGATCGTGTTGAGATGCCAGCTCGTCATCGGCGGTATGGCGATGCGCAGCGCTTGCGGCATCACGATCCGTCCCATTGTTTGCGCGGGCGACAGGCCGAGCGCTTTGGCGGCCTCGCTCTGCCCTGCGGGAACGGCGAGGATCGCGCCGCGGAATATCTCGGCCAGATAGGCCGAGGCATAGACCGAAAGGCTGGCGACCAGCGTCAGAAACTCCGTGGAGAGCGACAATCCGCCGACGGTTCCGAAGCGCCCCGCCCGCGGCAGATCGATCCCGCCCCACAGCAAGAGCGGCACCAGGGAGATGCCGGCGAAGGCCAGCGCAGTGCGCGTGCGAACGGCTCCTCGCCGCACGGCACCCAGCAGGATCGCACAGGCGACGATCGCGATGAGAAAGACCGGCCGTCCCGGATCGGCCAAGGAGAGCGCGGGGAGGTGCAATCCCCGATTATCGAGGTCGAACGGTCCGACGGCGCCCGGGCCGGGTCCGGGCAGACCGAACAGCAGCGCGGCGTACCAGACGAACATCTGGAGCAGCAGCGGAATATTGCGAACCAGCTCGATATAAAGGCCGGAGAGCCTCGCAAGCAGCCAGTTGGACGACAGGCGCGCCATGCAGACCGCGAGGCCGAGCAAGGTCGAGAAGATGATGCCGAGCGCCGATATCAGGAGCGTGTTGAGAAGACCCACCGCCAGCGCCGCGGCATAGGAATCGCCCGGCGCGTAAGCAATCAGCGTTTCGCCAATCGCGAAACCCGCCCGGTCGAACAGGAAACCGAACCCCGTCCGGATGTTTCGGTCCGCGAGATTGTCCGCCAATGTCGCAAACAGGCCGTAGGCGACCACAAGCCCGCCCGCGATCAGCAGCCAGGGTAACGCAGCGATGGCAAGCCGCCTGTGTTTATGAGTCATCGCATCGGCAACGGGTAGATCAGCCCGCCGTCCCGATAGAGCTTATTCTGTCCGCGTTCGACGCCGAGCGGCGTAATGTGCCGGTCGAAGATTTCGCCATAATTGCCGGTCGCCTCGATTGCCCGGTACGCCCAGTCATCGTCAAGGCCGAGCGACTTGCCGAATCCGGGCAAGCCGCCGAGCATCTTGCGCACTTCAGGGTCGCGCGAGGCCATCCGCATGCGCGCGGCATTCGCGCGGGTGACCCCCATTTCCTCGGCAGCGAAGAGCGCGTTCAGCACCCATTTGTTGATCTCGTACCATTGCTCGTCGTCGCTGCGCACGACTGGGCCGACCGGTTCTTTGGTGAGCCGCTCGGGCAGCACCACATAATCGTCGGGATGCGCGGTGTCGGCCAGGCGGATCACCGTCAGCGTGAAGGCATCGGTGGTCATTGCGTCGCACCGCCCGGCAAAGAAGGCGAGCTTGGCTTCCTCGGGATTCTCGAACACGACGGACTGGAAACGCAGCCCCTTGCGCTCGAAATATTCGGCGGTGTTGAGTTCGGAGGTCGTCCCCTTGGTGATGCAGATCGATGCGCCATCGAGATCCGTCGGAAGCCGCACACCCGATCGCCGGGGCACCAGGAAGCTCTGCCCGTCATAATACATGGTGCCGACGAAATTCACCCCGAGGTCGGTGTCGCGCGTCAGCGTCCATGTCGTCGTCCGCGACAGGACGTCGGCCTCGCCCGTCTGCACGATCGTGAAGCGCTTGTTCGAGGCGACCGGCATGAACCGGACCTTGCGGGCATCGCCGAGGACCGCAGCGGCGAGCGCCCGGCAGTAATCGACGAAGAAGCCCTGCCAGCGTCCGCGTTTGTCGAGATAGGACATGCCGAGCTGCCCCGTATGAATTGCGCAATTGAGCGTTCCGCGCGCGCGAATCCGCGCAAGCGTCGATCCCTTCGCCGCGGCGATTTCATGCCCACCGGTGCCGGCGGGCTCGCGGCCGCAGCCGCCGAGTAACAGGGCGCCTGCGGCGAGCAGCGCCGGTAACCAGCGGCGCGATGCGTGCGACCTATTCATAAACGAGGCTTTCAATGCTAGCGCCATAAGAAATAGCTATAGGGAGCGATGTCCGATGAACCTGCGTCACCTCGAAGCCTTCAGGGCCGTGATGCTCTCGGGATCGGTCACCCAGGCCGCGCAGTCGCTCAACCTGTCGCAACCCGCGGTGAGCAAGATGCTTGCCGAGCTCGAGCATCAGCTGGGCTTTCAGCTCTTCCTGCGTTCGCGCGGCAGCGCGCTCACCGTGACGCCCGAAGCCGACGCCTTTTTCTACGAAGTCGAGCGGAGCTTCTCGGGCATTGCGGCCCTGAAGCGGGTAGCGGAAGACATCCGCAACATGGCGACCGGCACGCTCCGGATCGCCGCCCTTCCGGCGCTCGCGGTCAGTTTCCTGCCGCGTGTGATCGCGGCCTTTCGCGAGACACATCCCGGCGTCACCGTTCAGCTCCAGACCCGCAGTTCCTCGACGGTGCGGCAATGGATGGCGAACCAGCAGTTCGACATCGGGCTCGCGACGCCGGCGCGCGAATTGCCCGGCATAAGGATGGAGCGCTTCCTGCGCTGCCCCGGCGCCTGCGTTCTCCCTGCCGGCCACCGCTTGGCCGTCAAGGACGTCATCCGGCCGGCCGATCTCGAGGGCGAGCCCTTCATTTCGCTCGCGCTCGAGGACGGCGTGCGTCACCGCATCGACCGCATTTTCGAGGACGCGGGCGTCCACCGCGAGATGGTCATCGAAACCCAATATGCGATGACCATCTGCGCGCTTGTCATGCAGGGGGTCGGATGTTCGATTCTCAACCCCGTGACCGCAGCGGATTATGCCGAGCGGGGCCTTACGGTCCGTGATTTCGCGCCGGAGGTCCATTTCGAATATATGCTCTTCACGCCGAAGTTGAGGCCGATGTCCCAAGTCGCTGCGGCCTTTATCGCGGTGCTCGAATCCCACCGCGACGCGATGTTCGGCTCCGACGCCAGCTGAAGACACAAGACGCCGCACGGCCCTCACGGCCACCGATCAGAAGGAGGCGGTCGCGCGGACGTACCAGAAGCCCCCGTTGAACCCCGTCGGCGCGAAGCGGAGATATCGGATCCCGTTGTTGATCTGGGATTGCCGCGCCTCGACGTCGGGGTAATTGTCGAAGATATTCTCGCCGCCGACCGCGAGCTTGAGCATGTCGCTAACCTTGTAGGACAGCTCGAGATCGACCAGCAGTTCGGCGCCGCCCGTCTGGTCGGCAGCCGGTGCGGCGCCATAGTCGGTCCATTTGCCATAATAGTTCGCGCGCGCGACGAAGCCGAAGCGCTCGCCCGCATAAGTGAAGGACGCATTGCCCTTCCACTTCGGAACGAAGCCCTCGAGTTCGAGCAGCCGCTCGCGGTCCGCAGTGATCACCGGCGAGGCCTTGATGACATCGGTTTTGGTATAGTTGCCGTTGAGGCCGAGCGTGGCCTTGCCGTCGCCGAGGTCGAAGCCCACGGTGAGCACCGCATCGACGCCCTGGGTGCGGCTGTCGAAGGAATTGGTGAAGAAGCTCACCTGCTGGAAGGAATCCCCACCGGGAATGCCAAGCGCCGCGAGCTGCGCACGCTGCGCCGGGGTGAGATTGAAATTGCCCGATACGGCGATCCGGTCTTCGACCTTGATGTTGAAATAGTCGAGCGTGAAGGTGATGCGATTGGAGGGCTTCACCACGATGCCGCCGGCGACGTTGAACGAATTCTCGGGCCGAAGCGGCGTCGCGCCGAAGAATTGCGCCACCGGATTGTTGGGCGCGATAATGCCTGCGGTCAGCGGCGCCCCGGTTATCGAGTCGATGTTGGTCTGGACCTGCGAGGCGTTCGACTGGCCCGGCGTCGGCGCCCGAAAGCCGGTGTTGACCGATCCGCGCACCGCGAAGACGTCCGAGAAATCATATCGCCCGTTGATCTTCCAGGTGAATTTCGAGCCGAAGTCCGAGTAATTCTCGTAGCGGCCGGCAAGGCCGAACTGGAGCGCGTCGGTGAGATTGCCTTCGAGCGACGTATAGGCGGCCCAGTTGCTGCGCGCGAACTCGCCCGCCTGGATGGGACTGAAGCCCGGGAAGCCGTTCGAGCCGACCGGCAGTCCGACGCGGTTTCCGGTATCGGGATCGATGACCGACGCGAAAGGACCAACCTGCCATGATGCGATGTCGCCGGCCGTGATCTCATATGTCTCGCGCCGATACTCGAGACCGCCTGCAAGCGTCAGCGGATCGGAGGTGCCGATCGCGATGGGGTAAGTGAGATCGAGATTGAAAGCGAGTTCGCGCTGCTCGAGCTGCCCCGGCTTGAAGGAGGTCGGCGACGCGAGGCCAAGCGACGGATTGACCGTATTTTCGATCCGGTAGGAAGCATGGTTCTGACCATAGGAAGCGCTGAGGTCATAGGTCAGGCCCGAGGAGAATTCGCCCTTGAGGCCGGCCGCCAGCGCCGCATCGGTCACCGTGGCACCGAAATCCGGGGTGAAACCGCCGGGAAAGAGCTGGCGGAAGCTGAACCGCTGTCCTCCGGGCGTATTGGTGAGCGGAATCGAGGTGGAAATGAAGCTGGCATCGGGGTTGCGGTAAAAGAAGGCCGTCGTGCCGCGGCTCCAGCTATAGTTGCCGAAGGTGTAGAATTCCATCTCGTCCGACAGTTCGATGCCGGCATTGACGAAGATGCGCGCCGCCTCGGATTCGGGATTTCCCCAGCGCTGCGCCGGGACCGGGACATCCTGAACGCCGGCATCGATGAGCGCCTGCGCGTCGGGACGCTGAATGCCGCGCGACGTCGTGCTGGCGTTCACATATTCGCCGCTGATGTTGACGAAACCGGCGTCGGTGAAGGGAAGCCCGACATTGCCCTGGACGAGGAAATCCTCGCCGTCGCCCTTATAGAATTGGCCATAGCGGGCGATCAGCAATCCGCCTTCGCGGTCGCGGCGCAGACCGAAATTGAGGACGCCGGCGATCGCATCCGATCCATAGAGCGCCGACGCGCCGTCACGCAGAACCTCGAGCTGGCCGATCGCGATCGACGGGATCGCCGAAAGATCGGGTCCCTGCGATCCCCGGATATAGGGAACATTGGTGAACTGGACCGTCGCGCCGCGATGGCGCCGCTTGCCATTCACGAGCACCAGCGTCTGGTCCGGCGGCAGGCCGCGCAGCGAGAAAGGCCGGGTAAAAACGGCGCCGTCGTTGCTGACGAGGCGCTGGACATTGAGCGACGGGACCTCGGTGCGCAGGAGATCATTCATGTCGGCCGTGCCCTTTTCGAGCAGTTCGGCACCGGTGATGATGTCGATCGGCTGAGCGGAATCGGCCGCCTTGAGATCGTTCCGCCGCGTACCCGTCACGACGATTTCGCCCTGCGACGCGCCTGGCCCCGGCGCCTCTTTGGCGTTATCCTGCGCGAAGGCGGCGGCGGCCGACATGCCTGCCAGGACGGCGATAATCGAGCCACTCGTGCGAAGCAATTTTCTCATGGTCCCCTCCCATTTGCGAAAGCTCTCGGCTTCGCCACCGAGCTATCTTCGCGGCCTTGGCATGACCAGAAATAATCACCACTCATCGCTATAAACGAGATGGTTATTCCATATGGTTATATCTCTCGCTGCGGCATCGAGCAGCGCCCGACCGCGCGGCATGCCGGGCGCGGCGATGCCGGACACTTCGCGCAGCTTGTCCTCGACCGCCCGGGCGACATGCCGCGTCGGCACATGCTCCTTATTTTTTGTCCATATCGTGCCCGGCATGAGGATCGGGTTCGGGTTCGACAGGTTTCGGCGCTTCCGGCGCGGCCTTTGCCCGCGGCGGCACAGCGGCCTTCGCGGCGGGTTCTTGCTTGGGGCGGGATTTCTCCGGAGGCATCGCTTCTTCGGTCGGCGCCGCCGGGGCAGACGCGGCGGGCGGCTCGTCCGCTACGGGCATGGTCTCGACCATTGCGGGCGGCTCACCGGCAGTGACCTCACTCTGTTCCGGTGTGACGTCGCTCTGCTGCGCGGGCTCAGTGCCGCATCCTGCCAGAGCAAATATCAGCGCGGCGGCGCTCGCTAGGGGAATGAATCTCGTCATATCTGTCTCCTCTTCGTGTCGGCAGGTCATGCGCGGAATTCAGAAACCTTGCCGTCGCTGCCGAATGCCATCACTTCGAATGCGTCCGCGCTTCCGTCCGGCATTTCCATTCCCGGAGAACCGCGCGGCATGCCGGGCACGGCGATTCCGCGAATGTCGCGTGGCTTGTCGTGGAGGAGTCTCGCAACATGCCGCATCGGCACATGACCCTCGATCGCATAGCCGCCGATCACGGCCGTGTGGCACGACGCCAGCTGGCCAGGCACACCATATCGCGTCTTTACGGCGGCCATGTCAGCGCGGTTCTCGACAGTCACATCATAACCGGCCTTGCGTGCGATATCCGCCCAAGCTTCGCAGCAGCCGCATTCGGGATCGCGATAAACGAGCATTCGCTTGGGGCTGGACGTCTCGGCGCCCGGCGCGGGCGCCGCGCCATTCTTATCGCTGGTCGCCGCCGGGCCCGAGGCAGAATTGCATGCCGCAAGCGCCATCCCCGATCCGACCGCAATCAGGCCGAAAAGATGACGGCGCGTCATCAGATTTTTCATGTCATTTCCTCGCGAGAATGGATTTCATCTGTTCGATTTCGGCCGCCTGCCCCGCGATGATGCCGCGGCAGAGTTCGCGTATCTCGGCATCTTTGAGAGAAGCCTGTTCACACATGAGGATCGCGCCCGAGTGATGCGGGATCATCGAACGCAAGAAGGCCGTGTCGCCGATCGTCGTCTGTGTCCGGATGAGCCCGAAGCTCCCGAAGAAGGCAACTGCCGATCCCAGCAGCAGGAACGTATTGAGACGTTTCGACGGGAACATGCCCGGCATTGCGACGATCATCAGCACGACCATCGGCGAGACCATCATCAGCGTCATGTAGAGCATGTTGAGATTATTGTAGAAGCTCGAGAGGCGGTCGATCATGACGAACATCACCAGATACATGATGACGCCGCTGACGATCGTCTGCAGCGCGAGGCTGCGATAGGCTGGTTTCACGGCATTTCTCCTCGACGTGTCGCCACCCCGCGAAACTTCTAGAACCAGGCCCGCACCCCCATCACGAAGCTGACGCCGCTCGCATCCTCGCCCGCGGCGCGGGCAAAACGCGCGGTATCGCCGACCTTGCGCGCCCATTCGACGCCGACATAAGGCGCGAATTCCTTCACGACCTCGTAACGCAGGCGAAGCCCGAGCTCGAAATCCGAAAGCCCCGAACCAACGCCGGTCTCGGGGACATCCTGGAGCGCAAAATTGACCTCCGCCATCGGCTGGAGGATCAGTTTCTGGGTGATGCGCTGGTCGTAATAGCCTTCGAGCCGGGCGAGCAGATCACCCTTGTTCGAAAGAAACAGCGCGCCCTCGACTTCGAACCAATAGGGGGCGAGCCCCTCGAAGCCGATCGTCGCATAGGTGCGGTCGGGGCCGGGCCCAAGATCCTGCCTGATACCCGCCTGCGCGTTGAAATAGGGTCCGATCGCCCGGCTGTAGAGCGCCTGTACCTCGGCGCTCTCGATGCCTTCGCCGAACACGCCCTCGCCTTCGCTCTTGATCGTCAGCCGGTTAATGTCGCCGCCGTACCAAGCCTCACCGTCCCAGCGGAACCCGTCGCGGCCCTTGCGCGCCTGATATTCGGCAAGGTTGAAGCTGATGAAAGCGATGGTCTGCGCACCATTCTCTTTCATCATGTCGTGGCGCGAATGCTCCATTTCGGCTTGGGGATAAATGCGATCGGCATACCAGTCGCCGGGAGGCGCAGGCGCGGTAGCATCGCCCGGCGGCAAATCGGTGCCGCTAGCGCTGCTCGTGGTCGCCATGCCTTCCATTCCCGCCATCGCGTCCGCAGATCCGCCCTTCGGGGTGCAATGGCCCATTTTGGCATGTTCGGGCGGGCAATCGGGATCGGACGGCTGCGGTGCGCCATGATCCATCGCACCCATGTCCGAAGCGCCCTTGCCTGGAGCTTCCGCCTCAGGCGTACAATGACCCATCGCCGCATGTTCGGGCGGGCAGCTTGAAGCCTCGGGTTCCATGTCCATGCCCTGCATGTTCCCATGGTCCATCTGCTCCATCGACCCTTCGGCGGGCGCTTCGGGCGCGGACTGCGCTACGGGTGCTGGCGTTGGCGAGGGAGCGGGTGTCGGCGCGGGCGCCGCACCATGCATCGAATGATCCATCGACTGCGCCGCGGCGGGCACAGCAAAGGCCAGCGGGGCGATACCCGCGAGGAGAAGCGCGACCCGGGTCATTCGCCGTCTCCCTTCGGACGGACGCTGACGACGCGCATCATCCCCGCGTGCATGTGATAGAGAAGGTGGCAATGGAACGCCCAGTCGCCGAGCGCGTCGGCGGTGAAATCGAAGCTCGCGATGCCGCCCGGCTGGACAAGCACCGTATGCTTGCGCGGCGACCGGTCGCCCTTGCCCGTCACCAGTTCGAAAAAATGGCCGTGGAGGTGGATGGGGTGGCTCATCATCGAATCGTTGATGAGGTTGATCCGCACGCGCTCTCCCTCGATGAAGGGGATGGGCTCGTGATAGTCGGACATCTTGATGCCGTCGAACGACCACATGAAGCGTTCCATATTGCCGGTCAGATGGATGTCGAGCGAGCGCGAGGCGGCGCGGGTATCGGGGTTGCGCTCGAGCGCGACAAGGTCATGGTAGGTCAGCACCTTGTGCCCGACATTCTCCAGTCCCTGCCCCGGCTCGCCCATGCGATCCATCGGCATCGGCGAGATCGTCTGAACGCTGGGATCGCGCTTGACCTGCGGCGCGACACTGAAGTCGCGCATGCTGTGCTGCATGCCTCCGCCAGATCCATGATCCATGCCCGCCATCGCGCCGCTTTCCCCCGCTGGCGTACAATGGCCCATCTTGGCATGTTCGGGAGGACAAGAAGGGTCGCTCGCCGGCATGGGCATGGCGCCCATATCGCCGCCCGAATGGTCCATACCCGCCATCGCGCCGCCCGACATGTCGCCCATGCCCATGTCCTTCATGGTCGCGAGCGGCCGTTCGCGGAGCGGCGGCACCTCGGCGACCATGCCAGCGCGCGGTGCGAGCGTCGCGCGTCCCATGCCCGAGCGGTCATTGGCCTCGGCAACGAGCGTATAAGCACGGTCCTCGACCGGGGTCACGATGACGTCATAGGTTTCGGCGACCGCGATCTGGAACTCGTCGATTTCGGTCGGCACGACATTGAGCCCATCAGCCTGGACGACGGTCATCCTGAGGCCCGGGATACGGACGTTGAAGATCGTCATCGCCGACGCATTGACGATGCGCAGGCGTACCCGCTCGCCGGGGCTGAAGAGCGCGGTCCAGTTGTCGCGCGGACCATGGCCGTTGACGAGGAAGGTGTAGGTCGAACCATTGACGTCGGCGACGTCGGTCGGGTCCATCCGCATCTTGCCCCAATCGATCCGCTCCTTGAGCGGTTGATCCTTGCCGGCAAGCAGGCCCGCCAGCGTCTGGCGCTGCATGTTGAAATGGCCGGGATTGACCTTGAGCTTGCGGAAGATCGCCTCGGGCGACAATTGACTGTGGTCGGACAGGACGACGACATGCTCGCGGTCGTAGCCGATCGGGTCGGCGCCCGCGGGATCGATGACGATCGGGCCATAATGGCCGAGCTGTTCCTGAAGCCCCGAATGGCTGTGATACCAATAGGTCCCCGATTGAACGACCGGGAATTCATAGACAAACTTCGAGCGCGGCTTGATCCCGGGGAAGCTGACGCCGGGCACGCCGTCCATCTGGAACGGCAGGATCAGGCCGTGCCAGTGAATCGAGCTGTCCTCGTCGAGATCGTTGACGACGGTGAGGCGCGCGTTTTGTCCCTCCTTCAGCCGGACGAGCGGCGCGGGCACGGTGCCGTTGATCCCGATCGCGCGACTGACCTTGCCGTCGATGCGCATCGTCTGGCGCGCGATGCGCAGCGTTATGTCATTGCCGGATACGGTCGGAAGCGGCGCGGTGATGCCGGACGACACCGGCTGGGCCCAGGCCGGGAACCATGCGGCCATCGCCGCAGCAGCCCCTCCACCCAAAGCTCCACTGACGAACCGACGCCTTTCCATCTGCATATTCTTTCCGACCGTTACTGACTGTTCCTAAAGCTATACGCAGGCGGCACGCCTGCCCCTCAATAAAAATGCCGGACGATGAGGAGATGCCGCCTGAACGAGCGGTCGAACCCTCAACCCTCGGCGCTCGCAGATGTTCCCGCGAGCAATTCCCGGAGCCTGGTCCGCGCTCGATAGAGGCGCGTTTCGACTGTTTTCTCGCTGACCCGCAAAATGACCGCTGTTTCGGCCTGGCTGACCTCGTCGACACCGCGGAGGAGCAACACTTCGCGCAAATTCTGCGGCAGCTGATCGATCGCCCCGCGAACCCTGGCGAGCTCTCGCCTGTCGGTCGCCGCGGAATCGGGCCCAGGACCATCGCTTGCTACGTGATGCGCATTTTCGAGCGGGAGCGCGCGGGAGAAAAAGGCGCGCACCTTTCGCCGTCGTGCCCAGTCGCGACATTTGTTGAGCGCGATACGGGCGATCCATGTGCGGAAGGGGCGTTCGCCATCATAGCGATCGAGCGCCGAAAAGCCGGAGACGAACGTCTCCTGCGTCAAATCCATCGCCTCGTCGGCATCGCCGATCTGCTTTACGATGAGCCGGTAGACGCCCGTTTTGTAACGGCGCAGCAACTCGCGATAGGCGTCTTCGCGGTGCGCGCGCGCAAAGGCCGCCAGATCCTGGTCGCTACATTGCGATAGGTCGGCGCTCACCGCGCATCGGCGGTCAGCGCCTTGACCACGCTTTTGTCGAACATTTCCGCTTGATCGGGGTTGAGAACCCCGCGCATCGCGAAGAGATGCTGGAGCGTTTCCTTCTGCAATGTCCCCATCACCTCATGCGTCTCGTCGATCGCCTCGGTGACGCGCGGTCCATAGCCATGCTCGGCTTCGATCGCCTGCGCGAGCCGGACATTGGCGGCGCGCATCTCGAGTTCGAGCGCCTGGCGGCGACCGGCGAAGTCGGCTTCGATCCGCTCGAGTTTCTTTTCCTGCTCCGGGGTCAGGTCGAGTTGGCCGTGGAGAAGCGCATGAAGTTCGGTTTCGCTGGCTTTGGGCGCATCGGCTACCAGACGGCCGATGAACACGCCGGCAATCGCCGCGGCGAAGGCAATGAGCCCCAAGAGAAGAAGACGGCGCGACGGCATCGCTACTGTACATCCAGCAAGGTGGAAGGCACCAATGCGCTAGGCGGGCCGAATGGGGTCAGGGGGCTTGCCGCGACCGCCGGCTGGGAAATCGCACTCCCCGCAAAGACACCGCCGCCGAGCGAGACAAAGGCCGCGAGCGCCATCAGGCGGCGCATCGCTACCGCTTCGCGCCGGCGGATCGCCAATGCGCCCATGATGCGATCATCGAGCGCATCGAGCGCTGCGGGCAGATCGATCCTGTTCAAAATGCGAAGCTCCTTATCCATCGATCGTCTCTTCAAACCTTTCCATCATTGTACATACGCGCCGAAGCGCCTCACCCCTCACACCAGAATATTATTCCGGAATATTTGAGGGCCATGCCGATATCCTGCGTATTAGCAGGACAGACACGCATTTGGAGGTGTTCATGTTCAAGTCTCTTCTCCCCTCTGCAGCGGCGGCTTTCGCTCTGCTTCTCATGCCGGCCACGGCAAGCGCGCACACCAAGCTCGTCAGCTCGACGCCCGCCGCCAATTCGACCGTTTCGAAGGTCACGTCGGTCAATCTTCAGTTCAACGAAAAGATCGTCGCCTCGACCCTCAAGACCGAGCTGGTCATGACCGGCATGCCCGGC
This sequence comes from Sphingopyxis terrae subsp. terrae NBRC 15098, assembly GCF_001610975.1. Taxonomy (NCBI): domain Bacteria; kingdom Pseudomonadati; phylum Pseudomonadota; class Alphaproteobacteria; order Sphingomonadales; family Sphingopyxidaceae; genus Sphingopyxis; species Sphingopyxis terrae. The sequence goes on from NZ_CP013342.1 coordinate 1,335,540, forward strand.
ATGGCCAATCATGCCCCGATGAAGGTGCCTTACTCGTCGATGATGGGCAAAGAGGGCAAGTCGGCGATGCTGATGCTCAAGCGGCCGCTGACAGCCGGAACCTACAAGGTCACATGGTCGGCGGCGGGCGCTGATACCCACCGCATGGGCAGCGAATTCAGCTTCACCGTAAAGTAAAAGACGGTGGGGGACCCCGTTCTGATCGGCATCAGGTTCGCACTTTATGCGGACCTGATGCTCATCGCCGGCCTTGCTGCGTTCCCGCTTTTTGCGCTGACACGGAGCGAACGCCTTGCGCCGCAGTCGATGATGGCCTCGATCTGGCGCGCAGAGCGATGGCTCTGCGCCGCCGGACTGCTTCTCTCCATCTTGGGGATGGGCGTGCTCGCGGCTTCGATGCAGGGTGTGGGGCTCCTCTCCCTGGAACTCCAGCCTTTTTGGGACCTTGTTCGCGAGACCGAGGTCGGCACAGCCTGGGTCTACCGGAGCGCAGCGCTGCTGCTCGCGCTGGGAGTCGCGATCTGGATGGTCCGCTGGCCGACAACTTCGGCCGCCGTACTCGCGGCCGCGGGCTCGGTGGCCGTCGCGAGTCTGGTCTGGTCCGGCCACGCCGGCGCGACCGAAGGCGCCGCAGGCACCGTGCACCGGATCAGCGACATCTTGCACCTGATTGCAGCGGCGGTCTGGATCGGCGCGATCGGCGCCTTCCTGATCCTGATCTCACCACGTCGTGTCCGCGAATGGCCGGGCGGACTCCAAATTGCGGCGCGGAGCCTCGATCAATTCTCGCGCGTCGGTACGATCTGCGTCCTCGTCATCGCCGCCACCGGCCTCGTCAACAGCCAGATGATCGTCGGCGCCGAGAATCTCGGCCGTTCCCTCGGCTCGCCCTATGGACAATTGCTTCTCGCCAAGCTTGCGCTGTTCGGACTGATGCTGGCGCTCGCGGCGGCGAACCGCTGGCGGCTGACCCCGGCGCTCGCGGCCGCCGTCCCGGGGACCGATACCGACAATGTCGACGCCGACCCCGACCTCGCGATTGCAGCCATGCGCAGAAGCCTCATCATCGAAGCGTCGGCCGCGCTCGCCATACTCGCGCTGGTTGCCTGGTTCGGTACGCTCGAACCCTTCGTCACCGCCGATCCGGTTTGACCCCAAGCACCGCCTCTTGGTCGGGTTCGATCATGCTCGGGACCGGCTGGGCGCTCATTGACGCGCGCATCGGGAGCAGCCGTCCCCATAACCATGTGGCGCACCAGATCAGCCTCGCCATCGAACGCGACCTCGAAATTTCCGGTGATGCCGACCTGATAGTTCCCGCCGGACACGCCATTGCGATAGCGTCGCATGTCCGGCACCGCCTCGGGCCGCCGGGCGCCCTCGTGCGGTCATTTTATCTCGACCCGCTTTTTCGTGCCGGCACCCGGCTGTCCGCCGGATCGGCGCCTGTCCTGTTGACGCCGATAGAGACAGCCGGACTAGGTGACATCGCAAGCGGCGCGGACGCGAAGCGCTGGGCGTCCGACTATCTCGACCGCTCGCAGGCGCGTCCGGTGGATGCCCGCCTGTCCGAAGTGCTCGCGGCCCCTGACGATTTGTCGACCGCGCGCGCCTTGGCCGACGTCGCCTGCCTTTCGCCCTCGCGCCTCCGCGAAATCGTCAGCCGCGACTTCGGCGTGCCTCCGGCCAAATTGCTGCAATGGCTCCAGCTTCAACGCGCCGTGCGGACGCTGGTCGGCGGCGGAGGTCTTGCCGACGCCGCGGCGGCGGGAGGCTTCGCCGATCAGTCGCACTTCACGCGCCGCTGCGCTCAATGGCTAGGCGTGACGCCTTCGGCCGGCCTTAGTGCCTTCGCGTTCGAAATCGTGCCCTGAGCCGGATGCGCCTCGCACCGCGTCGCCCCGGCGAAACATTCAAGACTGCCGCGCCTGTTTGCCCTTAAGCGTCTCGTCGAGACCGGCGATTGCGGCCGCAATCCGGCGGCAAGCCAAAGCGTCGAAAGGAGACGGCCATGCCCGACCCGAAACCCGTAGCAAGATCCTACACGCCAGCGGCAGGATATCACTTCCTGACGCCCTTTTATGATTTCGGCGTCGCGGTGACAACGCGCGAGCGCGTGTGGCGCGACCGTCTCGTTCGCCATATGGCGCTCGGCGAGGGTGACGTCATTCTCGATATCGGCTCGGGTACGGGAAATCTTGCGCTGGCGATCGCTCGCCATAGCCGGGACGTCCGCTATCTTGGTTTCGACCCCGACGAGGCAGCGACGCGAATTGCCCGAACGAAGACCGCGCAGATTGTTCCACCGCCGGAGTTTCGAGTTGGCTTTTTCGCGGCTTCGGCGATCGATGACTGGCCCCCGCCTGCCAAGATTGCGATCTGCCTCGTCCTTCATCAGGTCGGGCTTGAGGAAAAGGCACGTCTGCTACGCGAGGCCCGGCAGGTGCTCGCGCCGGGCGGCAAACTCTATGTTGCCGACTATGGGGAACAGCGCAGCCGCCTCATGCGGTTGTTGTTCCGCCTCACGATCCAGCAGCTCGACGGCGTCCAGGACACCCAGCCCAACGCCGATGGATTGCTCCCGGTGCTGATGAGAGAGGCAGGCTTTTGCGATGTTCGCGAGCTTGAGACGTTCCGCACGCCAACCGGTGCGATCGGGATCATCGAGGCCCGAAAGCCCGGGACCTGACGGCACGGGGCAAAGAAAATCCAAGGGATAACCGCTCTTCTTGCGTATCGATAGAAGCGGCTCCATTCTGGAACCGCCAGGAACGACGCCAACGGCGAACTCGACCGGTGGCGTTTGGACCGCCCCGCCGCGAGGCGGGCATCCGACACATACGGGAGCGGCGGCGATGCACGATCATCAGGGCGCAGAAAAAGGCAGCGGGAGCACGACTGATCCGGTCTGCGGCATGATGGTCGATCCGGCCACCACACCTCATATCGCGACGCATAGCGGCAAGCATCACTATTTCTGCAGCGCAGGCTGCCTCGCCAAATTCGAGGCCGATCCCGATCTTTATGCCGCAAAACGCGAGCCGGCCGCAGCCGATGCACCCGAAGGCGCCATCTGGACCTGCCCGATGCATCCCGAGATCCAGCGCGCCGGCCCCGGAAGCTGCCCGATCTGCGGCATGGCACTCGAGCCCGTCATGCCGACAGCATCGGGCGGCCCCAGCGAAGAATATCGCGATATGCGGCGGCGCTTCTGGATCGGGCTCCTTCTCGCACTCCCGGTGGTTGCGCTCGAAATGGGCGGCCATCTGACAGGCCTCCACCAATATGTCGGCCGCCAGACGAACAACTGGGTCCAGATGCTGCTCGCGACCCCCGTCGTTCTATGGGCGGGCTGGCCCTTCTTCGAGCGCGCCTGGCTCTCGATCCGCAACAAGAGCCTCAACATGTTCACCCTCATTGCGATGGGGACGGGCGTTGCCTGGGGCTACAGCATGATCGCGGCGATTCTCCCGCAAATCTTCCCGGCAGCCTTCCGCGCCGCCGATGGCTCGGTCGCGGTCTATTTCGAGGCCGCCGCGGTCATCACGGTGCTGGTGCTACTCGGGCAGGTGCTCGAACTCAGGGCCCGCGAGACGACGAGCGGCGCGATCCGCGCGCTCCTTGACCTGACACCGAAGCTCGCCCGGCGCGTCCGCAGCGATGGAAGCGACGAGGAGGTAGCGCTCGAGGAAGTCGCGGTCGGCGACATGCTGCGCATCCGTCCGGGCGAAAAAGTCCCCGTCGATGGCATCGTCGTAGAAGGCCGCGGCACGGTCGACGAATCGATGGTCACGGGCGAATCGATGCCGGTGACCAAGGCGGCCGGCGCGGCGCTGATCGGCGGAACGATCAACCAGACGGGCGGCCTGCTCATGCGCAGCGAGAAGGTCGGGCGCGACACGATGCTCGCGCGGATCGTACAAATGGTCGCCGACGCGCAGCGCAGCCGGGCGCCGATCCAGCGTCTCGCCGATACCGTTTCGGGCTGGTTCGTGCCCGGCGTCATCGTCGTCGCCATTGTCGCTTTCGTTGTTTGGTCGCTTCTGGGGCCCGCGCCCGCCATGGCCTATGGCCTTATCGCCGCCGTCTCGGTGCTCATCATCGCCTGTCCCTGCGCGCTCGGCCTCGCGACGCCAATGTCAATCATGGTCGGCGTGGGGCGCGGCGCCGAAGCCGGCGTGCTGATCAAAAATGCCGAGGCGCTTGAGCGGATGGAGAAGGTCGACACGCTCGTCGTCGATAAGACCGGGACGCTGACCGAAGGCAGACCCTCGGTCGTCGCCATCGAAGTCGCCGGCGGCTTCGAGGAGCAGGATCTGCTCCGGATTGCCGCGAGCCTCGAGCGCAGCAGCGAACATCCATTGGCGGCCGCGATCGTCAAGGCCGCCGAGGACCGGGGCCTCGCGCTGGTCGAGCCATCGGGGGTCGACCAGCCGGTCGGCAAGGGTATCGTCGGGGTCGTCGACGACAAGGCGATAGTCCTCGGCAATGCGAGCTTTCTTGAAGAATATGACGTCGATCTGGGCGCGCTCACCGAGGCAGCCGACCGCCTTCGCACAGACGGCGCGACGGCGATTTACATCGCGGTCAATGGCAAGGCGGCCGGGGTCATCGCCATCGCCGACCCCGTCAAGGAAACGACGGGCGACGCGCTCGCTGCGCTGCGCGAAGCCGGAATCAAGGTCATCATGCTCACCGGCGACAATCGCGTCACCGCCGAGGCGATCGCGCGGCGCCTCGGCATCGACGACGTCGAGGCCGATGTCCTCCCCGACCAGAAGAGCGCGGTCGTGCAGCGGCTGCGCGAAGAGGGCCGGATCGTCGCCATGGCCGGCGACGGGGTCAACGACGCCCCCGCGCTCGCCGCCGCCGACGTCGGCATCGCGATGGGCTCGGGAACCGATGTCGCCATCGAAAGCGCGGGTGTGACGCTACTGCGCGGCGACCTTCTGGGCATCGTGCGGGCGCGGCATCTCAGCCATGCGACGATGGCGAACATCCGTCAGAATCTCTTCTTCGCTTTCGCCTATAATGTCGCCGGGATTCCCGTCGCTGCGGGCGTGCTCTATCCGATTTTCGGACTATTGCTCTCGCCGGTCATTGCCGCCGCTGCAATGGCACTCTCGTCCGTCAGCGTCATTGCCAATTCTTTGCGGCTGCGCTTTGCCAGAATCTGATCGAAACCACGGGAGGCACTCGTGAAGTGTCGGCACAACAAGGGGAAATGATATGAGACGACTGACGATTACAGCAATCGCATTGGCCATGCTGGTGGCCGTCCCGGCTCAGGCGACCGAGCCTGCGGATTTTCAGGGCGCGGCGGCAGCGCTCGCGCAGTATAAATCGGCGATGGAGAAACTGGACCTGACCGGCGTCGAGGCCCTCTTTTCGCCAGACGCCCAGATATTCGAATCCGGCGGCGTTGAAGGGAATTTCGCCCACTATCGCGACCATCACCTGGGTCCCGAACTCAAGGAATTCAAATCCTTCACCTTCCGCAATTACAAGATTTCGGTTCGCGGCGAAGGAAATATCGCGATCGCAACCGAGACCTACAGCTTCTCGATTGTGCTCGCGAGCGGCGAGACCATCGAACGGGATGGCGTCGCTACGAGTGTCCTCAAACAGGACAACGGAAAGTGGCAGATCTTCAATCTCCACAGCTCCTCACGCAAGCCGAAGGTGCGACCGGCGGGTGGCAGCTGAGCGGGCAAAAAAGGGGCTAGTCCTCACGATCTCTCCGAACCCACACCTAGCAGGACGCATGAGCCCGAGCGGGTGTGGGCACCCTGAAATGGCTCGTCGCGGCAAGTACGGAAACGCCTGCCTCGTCTGTGACAAGGGCAAAGCTGTTGGGGTGCGTATCATCTGTTGAACAGCCGCCGCATTGCGTTCGGCTGCAAAGCTCAAGGCCTGTTATGCGGGAGATAGATAATGGAGCGATTTCGAACTTTCGATTTCCGAAAGCATATGCCGAGCGTGACGTTCACGCTGCTGGCGGTGGCCCTGATAGCGGGCGCGGGTGCGATCACCGTCTATCTCGGCCTATATAATATAGCGGCCGATGCCCCCCATAACCGGCTGACTTACAGCGTCATCGAAACATTCAGGGAGAAGTCCATCGCAGCGCGATCCGGATCGATCGCGGTGCCGGCAGATTTGGCGGCTCCGGCGCGGATCGCGTCGGGCGCAGGTCTCTATACCGAGATGTGCAGCGGCTGCCATCTCGCGCCCGGGATGGAAAAGACCGAAATGAGTCAAGGGCTGTATCCGCAAGCGCCCGTCTTGTTCAAAGGTTCGGAACGTTCGGCTGCGGAGCAATTCTGGATCATCAAGCATGGCATCAAGATGACCGCCATGCCGGCCTGGGGGAAAACGCATGATGATCGTCTCATCTGGGATATGGTCGCGTTTGTCCGAAAACTCCCTGGCCTGTCGCCGGCACAATATCAGGCTATTACGCAGAATGCGCCAATGGACCATGACGCGATGATGAAGGGCATGACAGAGGCGGAAGGCGCGAGTCAGAAACCAAGCGGAGCGGGCGAACACGCAGGGCACTGAGGTCGTCGACAATTATGCAGCGCCGGGCGTGAACGGGCTCGTTTCGACCTTCCATTCCCGCCCACCTTGCCGGTGGGACGGAAGGTTTCGCCTTTCGCTAAGGGCCGAATCGAGCGAACTGTCTTGGCCGGCAAGCCGCAGGTGGAAAACAGCAATTCGGAATGGATCAAGCGGGGGCTATAAACATGAAGCGCGACCTTGTTCGCGAACTGATCGAGCGCTGGCGCGGCGATTCCGGCTCGACCTATCAAAGCTGGTTCCTGTGGGAGGAGCGACTGAAGAATTTTCGGTCGATCAGAAGAGGCATCTCGCAGGTCGTCGCCGAAATTGAGGCCGGCACCTTCGGAGCGGCATATCGGGGCTCGTCATTGGAGATCATTGTTCATTCAATCGCCGAGCAACGACAGATTTTCAAAGGTGCGGATCATGCTTTCTTGTGGAAGCCCAAACTCCGAATCCCGGACATCTACGAGAACGCCGACAATCAACGAGCTTTTGGCAGACTTCTTCACCATTGCTCCTGTTGCGATACCGCCGAGGAGGTCGTCGCCGGGATCCTCGCAATCGATAGACAGAAGATCAAGGGGTTGGGTCCTGCGGTGGCCAACATTCTCTATTTTCTGCATCCCACTCTTGTGCCTCCGTTCAATACGGCAATCGTAAAGGGCTACAACGCGCTAACGGGTGCGAATGTGAAGCTTGGCAGTTGGGAGCATTTTCTCGCGATGCGCGCGGGCATTCTGGATCTCAACGATCGCTACCGGGATCTTCTTTCCAACGATTTGGGGGCGATAGGAGGGCTGCTGTTCGATATCGGATCGGGACGGTTTCCAGCCCCACCGCTCAGCGGTTCGAGCGAAAATGCGCGCGATTGGATGGCCTTGCTGAATGAAACGCGCTCACAGTCCGACAAGTTCGATAAGGGGCTTGCAAATCAGAAAGAGACCGACCGGACGCATAGCGAAGTCCAATCCTGGCTTCGGGACCTCGGGCTTGCACTTGGATATGACGTCTGGGTAGCGGCAAATGACCGGGGGCGCCTTCATGAGGGTGTGCCGCTCGGGTCTCGATGCCTCGATAGCTTGCCGCATGCCATCGCAACCGCTCAAGGAAGCGATGCCATAAGACTGATCGACATCTTATGGCTCGAGCAATCGACGGCTACGGTCGCGGCGGCATTCGAAGTGGAGCATTCGACATCCATTTATTCCGGAATTGTCCGCATGCTTGATCTCGCGCTGAGCAGCGAGAATCTTCATTTGTCGACGCCACTTTTCCTGGTTGCACCCGATGCGCGAGAAGCCGATGTCCGCGCTCAGCTCCGACGCCCGGCTTTCAGCCGGATCGGTGATCTCGACATTTCCTACCTGCCCTACGCCGAGCTCGAACAGAACAGGGTCGCCATTGCCCGCTTCGGTACGGGCCTGAAGGCGATCAAGGCGATCTCCCATCCATTGCCGTGAGGCAGCCGACGACGCGTAGGCCTCCGAAAGCAGTTGGTCTTTGCATCCTCGCGGCGTCACAGGGAAAGCCGGGCATCGAAATCGCGCGCGCTACCGACGTTCAGGATGGGACTAGCCCGTATCTGTTCGTGCCATCTTACTGCCCGGCTCATCGTGCCATCAGCAGGGCCGTTCAAGTAACGGCGCCGGTGAGAACAGGGACATATCATGTCCTGCGTTCAGAGGAAGTATTCCCCCCGGGCGCAAGCGCCCAGGGGGACCGACGACCGTAGGGGAGTCGCCGGGGGACCTCGCAGGACGAGGAACCTCAGAAAAAGTAGCGCAGCTGCAGTCCATACTGGCGCGGCTCGCCGTAGATGTAGAGCGGAAGAGTAGGGTTCGAGACACCCGTCGCGTCCGTCCCGATCGTACTATAGCTCACATAGCGCTCGTTGGTGAGATTTCGGCCATAAAGCGCAATTTCCCACGCTTCGCTCGCCGGCTGCCATGTGACACGCCCATTTATAAGGGTCGTGGCGTTTCCGGAAAAAAGCGGATTGTTGCTGGGCTTGAAAAAGACGCTGTCGCGCCAGGAGATATCGGTCCGTAATGTCAGCATTCCGCCGCCCAGGGAGGCCTTATATTCTCCGCCGAAAGTGATGTTCCACTTCGGCGCGTTCGGCAGCCGCTTGCCCTTGAGGCTTGCGCCGACGTCGTCAAAATAGACATCGTAGCGCGCATCGAGATAAGCGATCGTGGATGTAAGCGTCAGGCGATCGAACGGCCGTGCCATCAGTTCCGCTTCAACGCCCTTGATCGTCGCCTTGCCGGCGTTGGTGGTACTGGCAACGCCATTATTATACTCGACCACCTGAAGATTGGTGTAATCATAATAGAAGGCGGAAAAATTAGCTCGAAGCCGGCGATCGAGGAGCGTCGACTTCAGGCCGACTTCGTAGCTCCAGACATACTCCGGGAGGAAAGGCCGCCCGTCTCCCAGCTGGAATCCACCCGATTTGAACCCGCGGGTTGCCGACGCATAAGCCATGACGTCATCGGCAAGGTCGTAATCGATCCCAATTTTCGGAGTCCAGGCGGTCCAGGATGATTTGGGCTGACCGGCATCGACCTGATTTCCGTTCAGCAGGACACGATATCCGAAATCCTTTTTTTCGTATGAGTATCGAAGCCCTCCGGTCAATCGCAGGCGGTCGATGAGTTCGTAGCTTGCTTGTCCGAAGAGCGCGAATGCATTCGTCGTATTGTTTTCCGGGATCGCGAGCCGACGACCCGGTTCGATGATCCGTATTTCGTCGTTGCCCTTTTCATTCAGATAGAATGCTCCGACGATCCAGCGCAGCTTGTCCGCATCGTTGTTGAGAAGTTGGAACTCTTGCGTGAAACTGCGGGAACGTTCGTAAAATTCGATATCGCGGAGGAAGAGGTCAGTCGAGTCAACGTCGAGCGCCTGGACGACCTTGCTCTTGCGCAGCGCCGTAATCGAGCGGAGCGTGACCGGGCCGCCGTCCCAGTTCATGGTCGAGGACACGCCCCAGGCATCGACATCGTAACGCGGCAGGCGGTCGAGTGCGGCCTCTTTGTCATTGGCCGGGATCGTCGCCCCCGCATCGACGAAGCCTTGCGGATAAAAGGGCCGAACAGACCGCGCGCCGGTCTCGCGATCACGGCTGGCATCCGCCCGCAACACGATCTCAAGACGGTCGCTCGCGTCAATCGCAAGCGTCAGTCGTCCAGCGAGATTATCTTCGTTTTGGTATCGCCGTCCCGAGACGACGTCGCGGTAGATGCCGTCGCGCTGGTTGGCAAGCAAGGTGAGGCGGCCTCGGACGCCCGCTCCAAGCGGTCCAGAAATCGTGCCGCTCAGCGAGCGCTTCTCGTAATTTCCGACGGTGAGCCCCAGCGCGCCAGTCAAATCCTCCGTAGGCATTTTGGAAATGATGTTGAGTGTGCCGCCGGCGGAGTTGCGACCGAAGAGAACGCCTTGCGGTCCGCGCAGCACCTCGATGCGTTCGACGTCGAACAAATCCTGATAGCTTGTGGTCGGGCGCGAGATGTAGACGCCGTCATAATGGACTGTCGTGCTGGGGTCGGTCGCAACGCCGAACGCCGAGGTGCCAATTCCACGAATATTGATGATCGCCATGGAATCGTTGGTGATCGACACGCCCGGCACAAAAAATTGGAGGTCTTCGACGTTTGATATGCCCGTTGCCGTAAGCGCCTCGCCGGTCATCGCTGTCACCGAGACGGGAACGGACTGCAGATTTTCCTCGCGCTTCTCCGCCGTTACGATGATCTCGGCGAGGCCGTCCGACTGGGCTTCCTGAGCCTGCGCGGGAAACGCGACCGCCACCGCAATCGCCGCCATCGAGCTTCGCTGCATTGCGCGCTTCGTCGACGAATAACAGTATAATTTGTTCATTATGCTTCCCCTGTTTCGAAGAACTGCCCTTTCGCGCAGCCCAAATGAGTTTCGGGGAAGTCGAGGACAAAAACATGCATGCCCGGAAACCGCTGCTTACGGCTTCCGAGTTCAAGCACCCAACATCCCCTACTGACATTGATTACGCACCAGAACGACTCATCCCTCAAAAATGGTTCGGGCGACGTAAAACCATTGGAATTGGGCTCCCCGATTTGTTCAGATCGCCAGGATGAAGTTGATCCGGAACGCCCAAAGGCTCCTACCTTCATCCAGAAGCGGCGCTTTTCGCTTCTGCCCCTCGTCGGAGCCTTGGTCGGCGCCGTGCACGTGACGCAATCGCTCGCTTGACCCTATGGTCAGGTCTTCCCCGTGGAAGCCTATTTGTTCGCTCTGATGCCGGTCCTAGCCGCGGAGATTCGATGGCGCCTGACCCAGGCACTTCGGACGGCCGTCGCAACTCCGGACGCGGCAGCGGCGAGACCTGCGGCTGCGATCCGCGCTAGCCTTCTGCTCGATGTCGCAGCCGGAATTACCATCCCATCGCTTGTAGCCGGGATGCTGGAACCATTTGCGACCGATTGACACCAGTTGGGAGGTGAGACCGGCCGTCAGCACCATCCGCCGCCAAGGCCAGTCGGGCTAGACCTGCTCGAACGCCGCTATGATCGGGCAGTGGAGCGTGTCGGCGGCAGCGCATTGGCGCGACAGGCCCATGAGCGCGCGCCGCGCCGCATCGAGTTCGGCGATCGTCTTTTCGATCGCCGCGATGCGCGCATCGGCCAGTTCGCGCGCTCGCGCGCGATCGCTCGACGCGTCGAGTTCGAGCAGTTCGGCGATCTCGGTGAGCGTAAATCCCGCTGCTTGTGCCGATTTGATGAAGCGCAGACGGCGCAGAACCGCCTCGTCGTAACGCCGGACTCGGCCTTCCGACGGGGCGCTGGCCGACTGAGGCGGAACGGGCAACAGGCCGCGGCGTTGGTAATAGCGGATCGTCTCGACATTGACGCCGCCCTGCCGGGCAAGCTGGCCGATGGTCATGTCACGCAAGGCCTTGACTCCGTACTATGGTACGGAGCCTATATAGCGGGAAGCGATCGGGAATCAAGAAAGGCGAATCGATGAATATGCAGGTTCAGCGCGCGAACGAAAGCGCGCCAGCGCACACTGGTGCGGCGGTTTCGGGCAAGCCGCGGGCGACCATCTATCGCATGGTGATGGAGCAGCATATCTGCCCCTATGGCCTGAAGGCGCTGCATCTGTTGCGCAGCCGCGGCTATGACGTCGAGGATGTCTGGCTGACGACCCGCGAGGAAACCGACGCATTCAAGGCGAAACATGGCGTCGCGACGACGCCGCAGACCTTCATCGAAGGCGAGCGGATCGGCGGTCTTGACGATCTGAGGCGCCATCTCGGTCTGAAAGTCCGCGATCCTAAGGCGCTTACCTATAAGCCCGTCATCGCGCTCTTCTCTATCACCGCGCTGATGGCGCTGGCCGCCAGCCAAGCGGTGTCGGGCACGCCCTTCACAATCCGTGCCGCCGAATGGTTTATCGGGTTCAGCATGGCGTTGCTTGCCTTCCTCAAGCTCCGCGACATCGAGAGCTTCTCGAGCATGTTCCTGAACTATGACTTGCTCGCCAAACGCTGGGTACCCTATGCTACCATCTATCCCTTTGCGGAGGGTCTTGCCGGCATCCTGATGATTTCTGGCGCGCTGAACTGGATATCGATTCCGGTGGCGCTGTTCATCGGGATCATCGGCGCCGTGTCGGTGTTCAAGGCGGTGTATATCGACAAGCGCGAACTCAAATGCGCCTGCGTCGGCGGCGACAGCAATGTGCCGCTGGGTTTCATCTCACTGACCGAAAATCTGATGATGATCGCCATGGCGCTGTGGATGCTGGTCGCGCCCGCCGCCATGACAATGGGCCATTCTTAACGGGTCCGGCGTAACCACGACGGGACAGTCGGCGAACAAGTGAGCGGGATCTCCACCCCGGTTTAGATTGACGCCAAGTTTGACAAGGATCATGCTTCGACCGTGAAACGCTGGCTCACCTTTCTACTTCTTGTCGGAGCCTTACTCGGCCTTCTGGCGCAGGAGACCGCATTCGCCTCGGCGCCCGCGCTCCCGTCGGCCGAGACGGCGTTCGCGGCGGCGATGAGCGACGAATGCGCGGAGATGATGGGGATTAAAAAATCCCAGAAGAGCGCTCCGTGCAAGGGCCTCACGCTCGACTGCATCGCCAAGATGGGCTGCGCGCTACCGCCCGCCGTCGTCTCTCCGGCTACCCCCCTTGCCGAAAAGACATTTGTCGCCGGCTCTTTCGATCCGCTTCCTGTCCGGCGCCTCGCCGGAAGAACATTCGGCCCCGAACCCGACCCGCCCCTATTTCTTGCCTGAATTGCCGACGCGCACCGGCTCGTCCCGGCGCGCGGTTTCACGCTTTTCAATCAAGGAATTCAACATGAAACCGTTTTTTGCCGTTGCCGCGCTCGCGGCAGCAACGCTTGCCGCTCCCGTCCTCGCCCAAGAACCGTCCGGCGGCCATCATGAATGGCAGACCCGCCAGGTGCCAGGGCCGAACAAGTCCAATACCACCTCGCGAGTCCGCGTCTGGGTCAAGGACAAGCCGGGACAGATGGCGCATTGCGACTGCGACATGATGAAGGTGAGTCCGGCGGACTGCATGAAGAATATGTCCGGCGACCAAAGGATGCCCCCGCAAGGGTAACGGTCTTTCTTCCCCGGCGTACAGACGCCGGGGAGGCTTTCGCCCAGTCCACAGCAGGGGGACATCATGCGCCCATATTTTACGGCAGCCTTGCTTGCGCTGCCCTCGGCTCTTCACGCCGAGCCGATGACGCTCGATTCGGCGCTCAGCCGAGCAGCATCGGAGGCACCCGAACTGCAAAGCCGCGAAGCGGGCGTCGACGCCGCCCAATCGGCGGCGATCGCCGCCGACCGGCTGCCCGACCCGAAACTCAATATCGTCCTCCAGGATTTCCCGGTGACCGGACCCGACGCGGGCCGGTTCAATCGCGACGATTTCACGATGCAGGTCATCGGCGTCAGCCAGGATTTTCCGAACCCCGCCAAACGCCGCGCGCGCGCGACCCGCGCGCAGGCCGACATTGGAATCGCCCGCGCCGACGAAGCGGTCACCGCGCAGGACATCAGGCTCGCGACCGCGCTCGCCTGGGTCGATCTCTATTATGCCAAGAAGGAGCTGAAGGAACTCGACCTGCTCGATAGCGGCCTCGAGGACCTTCAATCGACCGTGACGGCGCGGCTTGCCAGCGGTGCGGCGCGCCCGGCGCAGGCGCTCGAACCCGATCAGCTTCGCGCCGCGATCAACGATCGCCGCAGCGCGCTCGCCGCCGAGATCGCCCGCGCCCGCGCGCAGCTCGCCCGCTTCACCGGCGACCCCGCCGCCGACACGCTCGGCGACTTGCCGCCGCAGTCGATCGACGAACAAGGATTGCGCGCCGGCATCGACGCCCTGCCAAAGCTCAGAGCACTCGATGCCCGCGCCCTCGCCGCCGACGCCGAGACCGGTCTCGCACGCGCCGACAAGCGACCCGACTGGAGCGTCAACGCGGCCTATGGGCGCCGCGAGCCCAATTACGGTGATCTCGTCACGGTCGGGGTCACCGTCGACCTGCCCTTCTTCTCGAAAAAGCGGCAGGACCCCAAGATCGCCGCGCGCGCCAGCGAGGCGATGCGCGCCCGGCTCGACCGCGAGGCTGCCAAGCGCGACATCGCGGCAGCGCTCGACGCCGATCTCGCCGATCACCGCATGCATCATGAGCAGCTCGCCAATGCACGTACGCGGCTCGTGCCGCTCGCGAAGAAGCGCGCCGAGCTCGATCTTGCAAGCTACGCCGCCGGAAAGCTCGACCTCGGGACCGCGCTCCTGTCGACTCTCGCGCTTGCCGAGGCCGAAGTCGATGCGCTGGCGCGCGAAGCCGAGGTCGCGCGCGACGCGATCCGGATCAATTATATTTATGGGGAGGCAGGTCGATGACCGATGCAACATCAGCGGCGCGCTGGCGCGTCGCAATCCTGGCCACGGTGCTGATCGCGGGCGGCGGCGGTTATTGGTTGGGACAGAGCGGCAAGAGCGATGCACCAACCGAGACGGCAAGCGGCGGGCGCAAGATCCTCTACTATTATGATCCGATGTTCCCGAACCAGAAGTTCGACAAGCCCGGCAAGTCGCCCTTCATGGACATGCAGCTCGAGCCCAAATATGCCGACGAGGGTGGCGGCGCGGCGCCCGGCGTGTCGATTGACCCGTCGGCGCGTCAGAGCCTCGGCATAAGAGTGGTCGCGGCCGAAATGGGGAGCCTTGCCGCAACCTTCGACGTCAACGGCAGTATCGATTTCAACCAGCGCGATGTCGCGATCGTCCAGGCGCGCTCGGGCGGCTTCGTCGAACGCGTCTATCGCCTCGCGCCTGGCGATGTCATCGGCGCCGGTGCGCCGATCGCCGAATTGCAATTGCCTGAATGGGGCAGCGCCCAGACCGAATATCTGAGCGTCAAGAAGCTCGGCAAACCTGAACTCACGGCGGCCGCGCGGCAGCGGCTGCGGCTGATGGGCATGCCCGAAGGCGTGATCGCCGAGGTCGACCGGAGCGGACGGACCGGCGGCAGACTGACGGTGCGCGCGCCGATCGGCGGCGTGGTCCAGACGCTCAATGCCCGTGCAGGCGTGACTCTCGCCTCGGGGCAGACACTTGCCGAAATCTCGGGACTTGGAACGGTGTGGCTCAATGCCGCGCTCCCCGAAGCGCAGGCCGGACTGGTGAAGATCGGCCAACCTGCCACCGCGAACCTCACCGCCTTTCCCGGCGAGGCTTTTACCGGGCGGGTCGTCGCGATCCTGCCGACCGCAGCGGCGGACAGCCGGACGCTGACAGTGCGCATCGAGCTCGCCAACCGCGGCGGTCGCCTACGCCCCGGCATGTTCGCCGTCGTCGCGCTCGGCGGGGACGCCAAGCCAACGCTGCTGGTGCCAAGCGAAGCGGTGATCCGCACCGGCACGCGCAGCATCGTGATGCTCGAGAAGGGCGACGGACGCTACCATCCCGCCGAAGTGGTCGCCGGACGCGAAGGCGGCGGCAAGACCGAGATATTGCGAGGGCTCGCCCCCGGCGAGAAGGTCGTCGCGTCGGGCCAGTTCCTGCTCGATTCCGAGGCGAGCCTGACCGGTCTCACGGTTCGTCCGCTGGAGCCAGCGCAATGATCGCACGCATTATTCGCGCCTCGGTCGCGGCGCGCGGGCTTGTCGTCGCTTCGGCGCTGATCCTGACCTTGCTCGGGATCGCCGCGGTGCGCACGACTCCGGTCGACGCCCTGCCCGACCTGTCGGACGTCCAGGTCATCGTCCGCACCAGCTATGCGGGACAGGCACCGCGGATCGTCGAGGACCAGGTCACCTATCCGATCACGACGACGATGCTCTCGGTGCCGGGCGCGCGCGTGGTGCGCGGCTACAGCTTCGTCGGCGACAGCTTCGTCTATGTCCTGTTCGACGACGGCACCGATCCCTATTGGGCGCGCAGCCGCGTGCTCGAATATCTGAGCCAGGTGCAAAGCCGTCTCCCCGAGGGCGCGCGCGCGAGCATCGGTCCCGACGCGACCGGGGTTGGCTGGATCTATGAATATGCGCTCGTCGACAAAAGCGGCCGCCACGATCTTGCCGAACTCCGCAGTCTTCAGGACTGGTTCCTCCGCTTCGAGCTTAAATCGGTTCCCGGCGTCGCCGAGGTCGCGAGCATCGGCGGCATGGTGCGCCAGTATCAGATCATCGTCGATCCGCAGAAGCTCGCCGCGTTCGGGGTGACTGCAACCGACGTCGCCGACGCCCTCAAGCGCGCCAACCAGGAAAGCGGCGGCGGCTCCCTAGAACTCGCTGAGGCTGAATATATCGTCCGCGCGAGCGGCTATCTGGAGTCGCTCGACGACTTCCGCGCCGTCCCGATCCGCACCGCCGCGGGCGGACTCCCGGTAACGGTCGGCGATGTCGCGACGGTGCAGATCGGTCCCGACACAAGGCGGGGCATCGCCGAACTCAACGGCGAGGGCGAAGTCGCGGGCGGCGTGATCGTCATGCGCGAGGGCAAGAATGCCCGCGAAGTCATCGACGGCGTGCGCACCAAGCTCGCCGAGCTCAAGCGCAGCCTGCCGCCCGGGGTCGAGATCATCACCACTTATGACCGCTCGGGGTTGATCGACCGCGCGGTCGACAATCTTACCTCGAAGCTCGTCGAAGAGTTCATCATCGTCGGGCTCGTCTGCGCGCTCTTCCTCTGGCACGCGCGCTCGGCACTGGTCGCGATCCTGACGCTGCCGCTCGGCATCCTCATCGCCTTCATCGTGATGCGGCTGCAGGGACTCAACGCCAATATATTGTCGCTCGGCGGCATCGCCATCGCGGTCGGTGCGATGGTCGACGCTGCGGTGGTGATGATCGAAAATGCCCATAAGCATCTCGAACATTGGGAGCGCGATCATCCGGGCGAGGAACTGAAAGGCGCCGAACGCTGGCGCGTCATCACCGACGCCGCCGCCGAGGTTGGGCCCGCCCTCTTCCTCAGCCTCCTCATCATCACCTTCTCCTTCCTCCCCATCTTCACGCTCGAAGGCCAGGAGGGACGGCTCTTCTCGCCGCTCGCCTTCACCAAAACCTATGCGATGGCGGCCGCCGCGATCCTCTCGATCACGCTCATCCCGGTGCTGATGGGCTGGCTGATCCGCGGTAAGATACCCGCCGAACAGAGTAATCCGGTCAACCGCTGGCTGACCCGCATCTATCGCCCGGCACTCGACTGGGTGCTCGAACGGCCGAAAAAAGCGCTCGTGATCGCCGGCCTCGTCTTCGCCACCAGCCTGTGGCCGATGACCCAGATCGGCGGCGAGTTCATGCCGCAGATGCACGAAGGCGACCTCCTTTACATGCCCTCGGCGCTACCCGGCATCTCGGCCGCAAGGGCATCGAGCCTGCTCCAGCAGACGGACCGACTGATCAAGACCGTGCCCGAGGTCGAGAGCGTGTTCGGCAAGGCGGGGCGGGCCGACAGCGCGACCGACCCCGCGCCGCTCGAGATGTTCGAGACGACGATCCGCTTCAAGCCGAAGGACCGTTGGCGCCCCGGCATGACCGAGGAGAAATTGATCGAGGAGCTCGACGCGCGGGTCCGGGTTCCGGGGCTCGCCAATTTCTGGATTCCCCCGATCCGCAATCGCATCGACATGCTTGCGACCGGGATCAAGAGCCCGGTCGGCATCAAGGTCGCGGGCTCGGATCTTGCCGGGATCGATCGCACCGCCAAGCGCATCGAAGCGGTCGTCAAGACCGTACCCGGCGTAGCGTCGGCGCTGGCCGAGCGGCTGACTGGTGGGCGCTATATCGATGTCGACATCGATCGCGCCGCCGCAGCACGCTACGGCCTCAATGTCGCCGACGTGCAAGCGATCGTCTCGGGCGCGATCGGCGGCGAGACGATCGGCCAGACGGTCGAGGGGCTCGCCCGCTATCCGATCAGCGTCCGCTACCCGCGCGAGCTGCGCGACAGTATCGGCGAGCTCGCGAGCCTTCCGGTCCTGACGCCGTCGCGCCAGCAGATCACGCTCGGCACGGTGGCCAGAGTCAAGGTCAGCGACGGGCCGCCGATGCTGCGCAGCGAGAATGGCCGCCCGGTGACCTGGATCTACGTCGACAGCCGCGGCCGCGATTTGCAGGGCCTCGTGCAGGACATCCAGCGGGCGATCGCGCGCGATGTCGATCTGCCGCCCGGCGTCAGCGTTTCCTACACCGGGCAGTTCGAGTTCCTCGTTCGTGCGACCGAGCGGATGAAGGTCGTCGTGCCGGTCACGCTCGCGATCATCTTCCTGCTGCTCTACCTGACCTTCCGCCGCTGGGACGAGGCGCTGCTCATCATGGCGACCCTGCCCTTTGCGCTCACCGGCGGGCTCTGGCTCCTCTATCTGCTTGGCTATAACCAGTCGGTCGCGAGCGCGGTCGGGTTCATCGCGCTTGCGGGCGTTGCCGCCGAGTTCGGGGTCGTCATGCTCATCTATCTCAAGCATGCGCTCGCCGATCGCAGCGACGGCCACATATTGGCCGCGGTTCGCGAAGGCGCGCTGCTCCGCGTCCGCCCGAAGGCGATGACCGTTGCGGTTATCCTCGCGGGCCTGTTCCCGATCCTCGTCGGGACCGGCACCGGCTCCGAAGTGATGAGCCGCATCGCCGCGCCGATGATCGGCGGCATGCTCACCGCGCCGCTGCTGTCGATGCTTATCATTCCCGCCGCCTATCTGCTGATGCGAAGGCGTGCGGCTCATCCCGTCCAACCCGAAGGAGAAACGACATGAATAAACTCACTGCGATTACGCTCAGCCTTGCGCTCGGCGCTGGACTTGTCGCCTGCGGCAAGCAAGGCGAAGCACCGAAGACGGAAGAAAAGGCCGCGATGGCCGATGACACAGGGACCATGGCGGCCCCGGCCGAAACGAAGCATGGCAAGGGCACGGCGACCGTGACCGCGATCGATACGGCAAAAGGCCAGGTCACGCTCGATCATGGCGCGATCGCCGAACTCGAATGGCCGCCGATGACGATGGGTTTTGCGGCGAAACCCGAGCTGCTGAAGGACATCAAGGTCGGCGACAAGGTCGCGTTCGAGCTCAATTGGGACGGCAAGGCCGGGACGATCACCAAGCTCGACAAGGCGCCGTAACGCGCCGCCATTGCGCGCGGTGGCCCTAGTTGCCGCGCGCAATGGCTGCTTTGGGGCGCTGGCGGAAGACGGCTGTACTCGAACCTAGTCGGACAGCGCCTCCAGAAGCGGGCAGCCCCCGGCATCGCCGGCGCCGCACGCCTCGACAAGATCGCCCAAGACAGCGGCCATCCGGTCGAGGTCGGCGCGCTTGGCGAGGACGTCGGCAAGCTGGCTCTCGGCCATATGGCGCGCCTGATCGCAGCTATGGCCGCCGCCTTCGGCAAGAAGGAGCAAAGTCCGGACCGTATCGAGGGGAAACCCCAGTTCGCGCGCGCGGCGCACAAATGCAAGGCGCCGCACACCAGCTGAATCATAACGGCGAAATCGCCCGTACCGGACCGGCGCGGGCAGAATGCCGATGCGCTCATAATAGCGGATCGTCTCGATATTGCAGCCGGTAAGCCGAGAAAGCTCGCCGATGGGGATGGTGCTTGAGGGGGCCATTGCGATTCCGCTTGCATCTGTAGTCACTACAGATGGTAGACTTGCCGCTACCGCGAAACAAGGAGTTTGAATTTGGCTGGAGATGCAAGGCGTCCAAAAGGATTTGGGGCCATTTCGCTGGCGCTTGGCGGGATCGCATCGGGCTTTCTCGCAGCCACCTGCTGCGCCCTCCCCATGCTGCTGGCCTCGGCGGGGCTCGGGTCCGCCTGGCTCGTCGGCATAGCGGTCCCGGCCGCGCCCTACCGGCTCTGGTTCGTCGCATTCGGCGCAATTTCGCTCGTCGCCGGTGGCGTCCTGCTGGCGCGCCAGCAGATGCGCGCGGCGCGCTGCGGCGCCGATGGCCTGTGCGTGCCCGCGTCGCTGCGCTTTGTGACCCTGATCGGACTGCTCCTCGCCGCCGTCCTCCTCTGGCTCGGCTATCGCTATGCTTGATCCCTCGCCGGTCCTGCAATCGACGCTGACGTGTCCGCTCTGCGGTCAAATCGCCGACGAAATCATGCCCACCGATGCGTGTCAGTATTTCTACGACTGCAAGGGATGCGGCGCGCTGCTCAAGCCGCTGCCAGGAGACTGCTGTGTCTTCTGTTCCTATGGCACGGTACCCTGCCCGCCAATACAGGTTGACGGCGGCAAGGGCAGTTGCTGCGGCTGAGCCGCAAGCCGCCGACAGTCCCGATAGCGCGGCGGCTAGGCATTTCCGGCGGCGATGGCCTCGATGACCCGGCAATCCGACACCGGCCCGCCATCGCAGAGCTGGACGATACGGGCAAGTTCAGCACGGAGCCGCGCCATCCGTTCCAGCTTTTCATCGACATCGAGCAGGTGACGCGCCGCAACTGCGCGGATTTCGGCGCAGTCCTGCCCCGGCCCCAAGGCCAGCGCCGTCAACGACCGGATTTCATCGATCGAAAAGCCGAGGCCGCGGGCATTGCGGATGAATGCGAGGCGCCCGACATCCTCATCCCCGTAGGTGCGCCGGCCAGAGGCTGTGCGCGCTGCGCAAGGCAGCAATCCGATATCCTCATAGAAGCGGATCGTGTTTACCTTGGTGCCGGTGCGTTTCGCCAGGCCGCCGATCGGCAGCCGCGTGTCGCGCGCCATCTCCCTTCCTCTCAGTCTCGTTTCGATTTCAGCTTGCTTCTACAGTTACTGTAGAATGTAGAACAGGGGAATGAGCAACGACAGCAATTGCGGCTGCACGGGCGACACCGTCAGGGCCGAACGCGATCCCGCCTATCGAAGGGCCTTGTGGATCGTCGTAATTCTCAATCTCGGCTTCGGCGCGATCGAGATCGTCGGCGGGTTCATCGCCAACAGCCAGGCGCTGAAAGCCGACTCGCTCGACTTTATCGGCGACGGCACGATCACGTTGGCCGGCCTCGTCGCGATAGGCTGGACTGCGCTCGCCCGCACGCGTATCGCCTTAGCCCAAGGCCTGTTCCTGCTGTCGCTTGGCATAGGGGTCATCGGCGTCGCGCTGTGGCGTGCCCTGACCGCGGTTCCGCCCGAAGCCGAGCTGATGGGCGGCATCGGCGCCGCCGCCCTCCTCGTCAACCTCACCTCGGCCGCGGTCCTCTCGCGGTTCCGCGAAGGCGACGCCAATGTCCGGGCGGTGTGGCTGTTCAGCCGCAACGACGCGATCGCCAATGTGGCGGTGATCATCGCCGCCGGCCTCGTCGCATGGACCGGGCAAGCCTGGCCCGACCTTGCAGTCGCCGCCATCATTGCCACGCTTTTCCTGCATTCGGCCTATGAGATTCTACGCAGCGCGCGGACCGAATTGCGCGAACTGTCGACTGTGCCCGGACAATAGGGCCAATGCCCCCCGCCCGCCGCTTTCTCTCTCTGCTGATCGCGCTCGCTGCAATCTGCGGCCTCGTCGTGCCGACGGCACAGGCCCGCACTGATGCCGGCGAAGTCCAGACCATCTGGCGCCTGCTGGACTATGTTGCGGTCGACTATGGTGGAGCGGTCTCGAATGGCGCGGTGACGAGCACGGTCGAATATGCCGAGATGACCGAGTTTTCCGCCACCGTTCGCAAGGGGATCGAAGCGCTTCCGGTATCCCCGGCGCGGGCTCGCCTTGTCAGTGAAGCGGGACAACTCCAGACGGCGATCGCATCGAAGGCGGACCCCGGCAAGGTGGCTGGCCAGGCGCGCGGACTCGCGGCGGACCTCCTCGCCGCCTACCCTGTGCCCCTCGCGCCGCGCAACGCTCCAGATCCCCGGCGCGGAGCCCAAGTCTATCTGGAAAATTGCGCCAGCTGTCACGGCGCGCGCGGCGATGGCAATGGACCTCAGGCCAAGGGGCTCGACCCGGCACCTATCGATTTCACCGACGCCGGACGCGCTCGCAAGCGCAGTCTGTTCGCGCTCTATCAGGTGATAGGACAGGGGCTCGAAGGCACGTCCATGCCCAGTTTTGCCCATTTGCCCTCCGACGACCGCTGGGCGGTAGCAGCCTATGCCGGTGGATTTGCCTTTCGCGACGTCGCAGCCGGCCGGCGTGTCTGGAACCAGACCCCTGCGGCGCGCGAACTGGTCCCCGACCTGCAAGCCTTCACGAGTCTCAGCCCGGAAGTGCTTGGTCGTGGGCTGGGATCGGAGCAGGCCGACGCGCTTACCGCCTATTTGCGCTCAGATCCCCAAGCATTGACAACCGCTTCGCCCGCGACGCTTGCGGTTGCCCGTGACAAATTGGCGCAAAGCCTTGCCGCGTACCGCAAGGGAAATCGGAGCGAGGCAGAGCGTCTCGCGCTGTCCGCCTATCTCGACGGTTTCGAACCGATTGAGCCGATCCTGACGACGCGCGATTCCGCCCTTATGGCGCAAATCGAATCCGCGATGTCCGATTATCGCGTGTCCATCGCGCGAGGTGTGCCGGTCGATGCGGTCGCGGGTAAAGCCGCCGCAGTCGAAACCCTTTTCGCCGATGCCGAAGCTGCACTGTCTCCCGATGCAGCCAGCGACGCATCGACCTTTGTCGGGGCGCTTACCATCTTGCTGCGCGAGGGTCTCGAAGCGCTTCTGATCATCGTGGCGATGATCGCTTTCTTACGAAAGGCCGAACGGCCTGAGGTCCTACCCTATGTCCATGGCGGCTGGATCGCAGCCCTGGCAGCCGGCGGCGCAACCTGGGCAGTCGCGACCTATGCAATCTCGATCAGCGGAGCGAACCGCGAGTTGACAGAGGGATTTGGCTCGCTTTTCGCCGCAGTCGTTCTCGTCTGGGTCGGCATCTGGATGCACGGAAAGTCACATGCGGAGAGCTGGCAGCGCTATATTCGCGAAGCGATGGGCAAAGCGCTTTCACGTCGCTCGGCCTGGTTCCTGTTCGGGCTCGCTTTCCTCGTGGTCTATCGGGAAGTCTTTGAGACCATCCTGTTTTTCGCAGCTCTCGCCGCGCAAGGAAGCCGCAGCGCGATCGCCGCCGGAGCCGGAACCGCAGTGGTGATCCTGGCAGCAATCGCATGGGTCATGCTTCGTTACAGCCGGGTCCTGCCGATCGGAAGATTTTTCGCTTACAGCTCTTCGCTCATCGCTATCCTCGCGGTTGTCCTGGCCGGCAAGGGCGCGGGCGCGCTACAGGAAGCCGGCCTCCTCGGCATCACCCCGCTAGCTCATTTTCCCCGCTTCCCGGCGATGGGGATATTTCCTTCGCTCGAACCGTTGTTGCTCCAGCTTCTCGCGCTTGCAATCCTCTGGATCGGCTATCGTTACAACAGTCGGCAACATCGCCGCATCGAGACAGCGCCCGGTCGATGAGGGGAATCATCACGGGGTCGGCGCACTCCTCCTTGGCCGTAAGACGGCTTCCGAAAAGAGCCTCCGAGCCAGAGTGCTTACCCGGCGCCCGTTACGCACACGAGTTAGGCCTGCTATTGCGACCCGATGCCCGAAACGTCCAACTGGAACGGCCGACTTAGCCTCGGCGACTATCATGCTCTCTGGTCGGGTTCGGTTGGCGATGCCGCCGCGCACCGCCATTTTGCGGCGCAGGCAGTGTTTTGTGCCGAGCCGCTTACCGTGGTCGATGCTGATGGCGCGCGCCTGTCGGGGCGTTGCTTGCTCATCGAACCCGATACCGTGCACCGGCTGCTCCCCGCGCCCACGGCTGAATTATGGTTCGTCGAGCCGACAGTGGTCTTCGGTCCGCCGGTAGATCTGAAAGACCGGCTGATCTGCTCCGATCCGATTCATGTCGCGCTGCCGGGACAGCGGTCCTTCTGGAAAAACTGGCTCACGCGAGGCGCCCGACCCCCGCTCGATCCGCGCATCACCCGCGCCGCCGCCTCGATTGACCGCCTGATCCCCATGGGCTCTGTCCGTCTCGCGGCTGTGGCGGAGGAGAGCCGCCTTTCGCTCGGCCGCTTCCGGCATCTCTTTGCCGCCGAGATCGGCATGCCCTTCCAGCGCTTTGTGCTCTGGCGAAGGTTGATTATCGCCTTCGACGAATTGGGAATGCGCCGCAGCGCGACCGAGGCCGCACACATGGCAGGGTTCAGCGACAGCGCGCATTTCGCCCGCACGATCAAGGCGATGTTCGGTATCCGGGCAAGCGACCTTTTCATCGAATCATAGCCTCTCCGTTCAAGCCGGTGCGTGATCGCGCCTGGTAGAGGCGCATCATGTCAGACGCACACAGAGACTTCGTCCCGGCACTCGGCAAGAGCGGATCGCTCGACCGCTACGATGCCG
Organism: Sphingopyxis terrae subsp. terrae NBRC 15098; assembly: GCF_001610975.1. Taxonomy (NCBI): domain Bacteria; kingdom Pseudomonadati; phylum Pseudomonadota; class Alphaproteobacteria; order Sphingomonadales; family Sphingopyxidaceae; genus Sphingopyxis; species Sphingopyxis terrae. Next base: position 1,359,924 of record NZ_CP013342.1, read on the forward strand.
CCATAGCCCTCATGACCAGAGAGAAAAGATGGCGAAGCGACTTGCTGCGCTTCGCCGAACCGCGGCCGGGCGAGCGGATCGTCGATATCGGGTGCGGCACGGGAACCTTTGCGATCGCCCTCAAGCAGGCGGCGCCGGAGAGCATCGTTCTGGCGGTCGATCCCGACCCCGCCGTGCTGGAAATCGCGCGCGCCAAGGCTGAGGTTGCCGATGCCGAGATTCGATGGTTCGAGGCTATGGGCGACGAGCTGGACGGCATCGACGCACTCCGGCAATGCGACAAGATCGTATCGAGCCTGGTCCTTCACCAGTGCCCGATGGCCGTTAAGGAAGCGATTGCCGCGCAGATGTTCAGGCTCCTGAGGCCGGGCGGGACCCTTTTCATAGCCGACTATGGCGAGCAGCGCTCGCTGCTGATGCGCATGCTTTTTCGACAGATCCAGCTGCTCGACGGGTTCGAATATACCGAACCCAACGCTAAGGGCTGCGTCCCGGTGATCCTTAAAGCCGCGGGTTTCGAGGCGGTCGAAGAGATGAGAGTCATCCCGACGCCGACCGGCTCGATTTCAATCTATGGGGCGAAGCGGTAGTTTCTCGCCCGGCCCGCGCGGTCGCGGCTAGCCGCGCCAGTGACGCCCGCGGTGATGGTGGTGCATCCGGCGCTTCTGATAGCGCCGCTCGTAGCGGTCCCGCCGTTCATAGCGGCGATCATGGCCGCGGTAGTAGGGATCGTAGCCACGATAGCCACGATCATAGCCATAATTGGGCACGCCGTGGCGTGAGGAACGATAGTCGCGGTCATGACCACGTGGCGCGTCATGTCCGCGGCTATATCCCCCGCGATCGCCATGGTGCTGGGCAAGCGCTGTTCCGGGGAGCGCGAAGGCGAGCATCGCGGCCGCGATCGTCATCAGTTTTCGCATGTCAGTCTCTCCTTTTCGTGGCGTTCAAAATCCCCCTTCATGTTTGAATGCGCTGTGAATATTGGCTCCGATGCTGCCGATCGGACGGTGACCCGGCGTCTCCATGCGACAGGCCGATGGCGGGAGAGACAGTATCGCGCCGCATGGTGGGCACCCGTCCCGCGTGGACGAAGCGGGACGGGTGCGGGCCCTCATTTGCCCTTTGCCGCTACCGCGGCCTGGACTCGGGCCTCGACCTGTTCGGGGCTCGGCTGGACGAGCATCTCGCCATTGACGAAGAAGGTCGGCGTGCCCCGGACGCCGACCGCACGCGCGTCGGCGATGTCCTGCTCCATCCAGGCCATCGCATCGGTTGTCGGCATCGCGCGCGCCTTCGCGACATTGAGGCCGGCCTTCTCGGCGGCCGCCCAGGCACCGTCCATCTTGCCGTCGTGCCATTCGGGCTGCGCTTCGAGCAGGGCGGCCGTCACCGGCTCGAGCTTGCCCTGGACGCGGGCGGCTTCGAGGATCACGATCGCCTCGGCCGAGCCGGGGTGCAGCGGCAGGTAGCGCATAACGAGACGCACATCCTTGGGATATTTGGCAACGATGCCCTTCACCGTGGGATAGAAGGCGCGGCAGGCCTCGCACGACGGGTCGAAAAATTCGACGATGGTGACCGGGGCATTTTTCGGTCCGATGATCGGCGAATGCGGGCGAATGAGGCTGTCGACGGGCCCCGCCACGACCTTCTTCGTGGGTTCGCCCTCGGCGGTTCCGCTGTAGAGCATCGCGCCGCCGGTGAAAGCGAGTGCGGAAACGACAAGCGTGGCCACCACTCCGATGCGTTTGTTCATGATTTCAGTCTCCTTTGGAAGTTGAGCAAGAGGGTGAGGATGAGCGCGAACGCGGTCAGCGACGGGAGGGGCAGCGGCACGCCTCCGATTGCCATGCTCTCTCCCGAGCATGATGGACCGCCGGTGCAGGGGACGATCGGGGCCGGAATGACGCCGACGTAGAGCAGGCTATGATAGAAAGCGACGAGACCACCGCCCGCAGCCAGCGCCAGCCCATAAGGAACGATGGCGCGGTCCGACCTGAACGCCGCGATGCCGAGAATGATCGCAAGCGGGAACATGAAGCTACGCTGGAACCAGCAGAGGTCGCACGGCGCCTGGCCCATGACCTCGCCGACGAAGAGGACGGCCAGGCTCGACAGGAGGGCGATTGCCCAGGCCGCGCCGAGCGGACGCCATTTGTGCGGCGCGAGCAGCGGAAAGCTCGTCATCGCCGGCCACCTTTGAACTTGGACTTGGGCCGTCGCGGCGGCGGTGGCGGCTTGCTGTATTTGGACTTGAGGTAGCTGAGCAGGATGCCGTCGATCGACGCGATCATTCGCTGGAAGCTGGTCTTGATGCCGGGAAGCCGGAGCCAGGCAAAGGGCCCGCGGCAACGATAGCGGTGAACGAACTTCGTCCCGCTCGCCGTCGGCGTCAGGATATAACTCTCCTCGAACTGGAGGATGAAGCTCGGCTTGACGTCGAGTATCAGCTCCTCGCCCGGGCGCGCGGAGAGCACCGCCGCGGAGACTTCGAGAAACTTGGGCTTGTGCGGATCCATGCGCATCGAATAGCGGATCGCGATCGGGTCCTCGGCAAGCTGCTCGATCCGGACATAGGGATTCCAGATCCGGTGGTTCTCGAAATCGCCGAGGACCGCCCATATCTGCTCCGGACTATAGGGGAGGTCATGCTCCCGCTCGAACTCCATCAGCTTAACTCCTCTATCGATCGGCCGCCGGGCTTTGCCCCGCGCCGATGTCGGTGACGCCCGCAGGCGATGGGTCGGCGTGCGCGCCGCCCGTCGTGAACCAGCGGCGCAAGCGCGGGACCATCCGGCGTTCGAAGCCCGCCGCGAGGCTGAAGGACGCCGGCACGATCAGCAGTGTCAGCATCGTCGACAGGATGAGCCCGCCGATCACCGTGACCGCCATCGGCGCGCGCCATGCGCCGTCGCCGGTGAGCGACAGCGCGGTCGGGATCATGCCCGCGACCATCGCGACCGTGGTCATCAGGATCGGCTGCGCGCGCTTGTGTCCGGCGTCGACAATCGCCTCGTCGCGCGGCACCCCCGACGCCATTTCCTCGATCGCGAAGTCGACGAGAAGGATGCTGTTCTTGCCGACGATACCGAGCAGCATCAGCACGCCGATGAACACGGGAAGCGAGAGCGGATAGCCCGTCAGCAGCAACGCGACCGCCCCGCCGAGCGGGGCGAGCAGAAGCGAGCCCATGTTGACGAAGGGCGGGATGATCTTGCGATAGAGTAGGATCAGCACAGCGAGCACGAGAAAAATCCCCGATACGACCGCGATCGCGAAGTTGCGCAGCATCTCGGCCTGCCACTTGGCGCTCCCGAGTACCAGCCGCGTGACCCCGGCGGGCAGCGCCTTGAGCGCCGGCAGCGCCTCGACCTTGTCCATCGCCTGACCGGTCACGAGACCCGGAGCCAGGTCGGCCCCGATGGTGAGCTGGCGCACCTGGTTGGTCCGATTGATCTGGGTCGGGCCGGCGCCGAAGCCGATCTCGGCCACAACCGAGAGCGGCACCGTTCCCCCGTTCCGGGTCGGAACAGGCATATTGCGCAGCGTATCGAGCCGCTCGCGCGCGGTTTCCGCAAGCGCGACGCGAACGGGGATTTGCCGGTCGGACAGCGAGAATTTCGCGCTATTCTGGTCGATCTCGCCCAATGTCGCGACGCGGATCGACTGGCTGAGCGCCTGCGTCGTCACGCCGAGCTGCGCCGCGAGCGCGAAGCGCGGGCGAATGACGATCTCGGGGCGCTGAAGATTGCCCTCGACACGCGGCGACCGGATTTCCTTCACGCGGGCCATCTCGGCAAGCAGCCGGTTGCCGACATCTTCGAGCTTCTTCGGGTCGTCGCTGCCGAGCGTGATCGAGATGTCGCGGCTGCTGCCGCCGCCGCCGCCATGCTGCGACTGGAAGTTGATTCGGGCATCGGGAACCTGCGCTAGCCGCGGCGCGCGGTCCTTTTCGAACTCGGTCGAGGTCAGCTCGCGGTCCTTGCGCAATTTCAGATAGACCGTCGCCGTGCCGACATCGATCCGCGACAGGGCGGATTCGACGAGCGGGTCGCGCTTCATGAGATCGGTCACCTCGTCGGCCACTGCCTCGGTCTGTTCGAGCGTTGCGCCCGGGGCGAGCTGGATGGCCACGCGGCTCGTGTCGGAATCGATCGACGGCTGGAAGGTCATCGGGAGCAGCGAGAAGCTGAAAATGGTCGCAAAGAGCGCCAGCACACCGATGCCGACCACCCAGACGCGATGGTCCTTGATGTAACCGAGCCATTTCCAGCGCCCGCCGCGCGCACGCGCGGCAGCGGCCCCGCTGGTGTCGAGGCTCCAGCGCAAGATGCGCATATAGGTGTCGATCAGCGGGCCCTCGCCATGCTTTTGCGGACCCTGCGCAGAGAGAAAATAGGCGGCGAGCATGGGTGTGATCATGCGCGCGACCGCGAGGCTCATCAGCACCGCGGCCACGACCGTCAGTCCGAAATTCTTGAAATATTGCCCGGCGACGCCCGGCATCAGCCCGACCGGCAGGAACACCGCGACGATCGTCATGGTTGTCGCGAGCACCGCGAGGCCGATCTCGTCGGCCGCATCGATCGAGGCCTGATAGGCCGATTTGCCCATCCGCATGTGGCGCACGATATTCTCGATCTCGACGATCGCATCGTCGACCAGCACGCCGGCAACGAGGCTGAGCGCGAGCAAGGTCATCATGTTGAGCGAGAAGCCCATGAGGTCCATGAACAGGAAGGTCGGGACCGCCGACAGCGGGATGGCGAGCGCCGAGATCAACGTCGCCCGCCAGTCGCGCAAGAAAAGGAAGACGACGACGACCGCGAGGATCGCGCCCTCGACCATCGCATTGATCGCCGAATGATATTGGCCTTTGGTATATTCGATATCGCTGAACAGCTCGGTGAATTTGACCTTGGGGTTTTCCTTCTCGAGTTTTCGCAGCTCCTCGACCGCAGCGTCATAGACGGTCACATCCGAGGCGCCCTTGGCGCGCTCGAAGCCGAAGGTCAGCACCTGCCGCCCGTCCTGCTTCGAGACCGAGCGCTGCTCGGCGTAGAGATCCTTGACCTCGGCGATATCGGCGAGGCGCACGGTCCGGTTCGTCCCGACCGAGATTAGCGTCTCGCCGAGCGCGTTGGCGCTGCTCGCGTTCCCGAGGATACGCACCGCCTGCTCGGAGCCCGCGACCTCCATCCGGCCGCCGGCCGCATTGACATTGAGCTGGACGAGCTGGGTGTTCACCGCGGCGGCGGTAAGGCCGTAGGCGCGCATGCGTTCGGGGTTGAGGATGACGCGGATTTCGCGGCTGACGCCGCCCCGGCGATAGGCGTCGCCCATGCCGGGGACCGCGATCAGCCGCTTCGCGACGACATTGTCGACATACCAGCTCAATTCCTCGAGCGTCATATCGGTGGCCGAAGCCGACCAATAGGCAAGCGTGTTGCCCGAGGTAGAGAGGCGGATAACCTGCGGTTCGAGGATGCCGTTCGGCAGGTTGCTGCGGATCTGGGTGATCTTGTCGCGAATGTCAGTCACCGCCCGGTCGATCGGCGTGCCGATCGCGAACTGGACGAAGGTCTGCGACTGGCCTTCGGTAACCGTCGAATTGAGCTCGTCGATCCCCTCGATCGTCCGCACCGCCGCCTCGACACGCTGCGTGACCTGCGTTTCGAGTTCGGTGGGCGCGGCGCCCGGCTGGGCGATGATGACGATGGCGCCCGGAAAATCGATGTCGGGATCGCTCTGGACCCCCATCATGAGGAAGGAGACGATGCCCGCCACCGTCAGACCGAAGAACATGACGAGCGGCGGGATCGGGTTCCGGATGGACCAGGCCGAGATATTCTTGAAGTTCATCCTCTCTCCCCCTTCCGGTTCGATCCCACCGCGACTGTGCGCCCTCAGCCCATGCTGCGATCGCGATAGGCGAGCAGGCGAAGCGCGTTGGCGACGACGACGAGGGTCGAGCCTTCGTGCGCCGCGACCGCCGCACCGATTCCGAGTCCGAAGATCGTCGCCGGCACGAGGACCACGACGACGCCGAGGCTGACCACCAGATTCTGGCGGATGATGCGGCGCGTCTGGCGGCTAAGTCCGATCGCGAACGGCAGATGAGCGAGGTCATCGGCCATCAGCGCGACGTCGGCGGTTTCGAGGGCAACATCGGACCCCGCGGCGCCCATCGCGATCCCGACGGTGGCGCTCGCCATCGCCGGTGCGTCATTGACGCCGTCACCGACCATGGCGACCGGCTGCTGCGCCTTGAGGTCGCGAATGGCGTCGACCTTCTGATCGGGCATCAGGTCGCCCCAGGCCTCGTCGATCCCGACCTCGGCGGCAATCGATTCCGCGACCTTCTGGTGATCGCCCGAAATCATGATCATCCGGCCGATGCCGAGCTCGCGCAGTTTGGCGATCGCGGTGCGCGCCGCTTCGCGCGGCGTGTCCATCAGACCGATCGCGCCAAGATCGCGGTCGCCCATACGAACGACCATCGTCGTGCGGCCCTGCTCGCGGAGGCCGGCGATCGCAGCCGCCACTTCGCCGCCGATCGGCGCGATGCCGTCGGCACCGAACATTTCGGCCTTGCCGATCAGGACGGTTTCGCCCTCGACCTTTGCCGTGACGCCGCGACCCGTCAGGCTGTTAAGGTCGTCCGCCACCGGTACGCGCGTCGACGTCAGCATGGCCTCGCCATCGCGCGCGATGGCAGCGGCAAGCGGATGATCGCTCAGCCGCTCGACCGCCACCGCGATCCGCAGCAGTTCCTCCTTCGGCACGCCGCTGGCCGGCAGGACGTCGGTGATGCGCGGCTTTCCTTCGGTGAGCGTTCCCGTCTTGTCGAACGCCAGCGCGGTCAGCGAGCCGAGATTTTCGAGCGGGCCACCGCCTTTGACCAGCACGCCGCCGCGCGCCGCACGCGCAACGCCCGACAGGACGGCACTCGGCGTCGCGATCGCGAGCGCGCACGGGCTTGCCGCGACAAGGACCGCCATGGCGCGATAGAAGCTGTCGCGGAACGGCTCGTCGACAACGACCCAGGCGAAGAGCAGGACGAACACAAGCGCGAGCACGCTCGGCACGAAGATGCGCTCGAACTTGTCGGTGAAGCGCTGGGTCGGCGATTTCTGCGTTTCCGCCTCGCTCACCATCTTCACGACCTTAGCGAGCGTGGTATCGGCCGCAAGACGGGTTACCGCGATCTCGATCGCGCCATAGCCGTTGATGGTGCCCGCGAAGACGCGATATTTTGCGTCGAGTGCATCGGGCTTTGCCGCGGCCTGCGCACGATCGGCCACCGGTTCCTTGTCGACGGGGACGCTCTCGCCGGTCACCGGAGCCTGATCTATCGCCGTGCGGCCAACGACGACGAAGCCGTCGGCGGCAAGACGCTCGTTGGGCTTGACGATGACGGTGTCGCCAATCGCCAGCTGCTCGACCGGGACTTCGCGAGCCGTCCCGTCGGCATCCTTCACCGTCGCGGTCTGCGGCGCCAGCTCCGCAAGCGCCTCGATTGCGCGCTTGGCGCGGCCCATGGCATAATGTTCGAGCGCATGGCCGAGGCTGAAGAGGAAGAGGAGCAGCGCGCCTTCGGCCCACGCACCAAGCGCGGCAGCGCCGGCCGCGGCGACGAGCATCAGCGTGTCGATCTCGAAGCGCTTGAGCTTCAGATTCTCGATGGCCTCGCGGACAGTGAACCAGCCACCGAAGCCATAAGCGGCAATATAGAATGCGAGCGGCACCCACTCCGGCGCCGCGGCGAGCTTCTCGATCGCAAAGCCGATGCCGAGGACGAGACCGCACAGCAGCGCGAAGATCAGCTCGGTCCGCTCGCCGAAGATGCCGCCATGATCATGGCCATGGTCGTGGCTATCCTCGCCCGTATGGCCATGTTTGTGATCTGGCCCATGCGCGTGATCCGGACCATGGTCATGGCCATCATCGCCATGTTGGTGGGCGGCTTGTGCCGGGGCAGCCGCGGCGACGGCAGTCGATTTCTGAGTGACGCCCATATCCGAGAGTGTCTTTCTGATCATTTCGATGGAGGTCTCCGAGCGCTGGAACTCGGCGCGCAGCGTACCGGCGGCGCCGACTTCGGCCTCGATCACGCCCGGCATTTCGCGAAGCTTCAGTCCGATCGTCCGCGCGCGACGGGCGTGGCCGACGCCTTCGAGGTCATCCCAGAAGAGATGCTGATACTGGCCGGTGAGCTCGGCACCGGCGCTGCGCGCGAGCTGCCGCACGCGTTCGAGCGGGAGAATATCCGGACGGTAATGGATGCAGAGCTGTGGCGGCGAACCGTCGCTTGAGCGGACAACATGGACCTTGTCGACGCCTTCGCGTCCTTCGAGTTCGCTCGTCAGGCGCGCGACGCAGCGGTCGGCGGTATCGGCGACTTCGGGGAGGAGAAGCGGAATATCGAGCCGCAACTGGTCACTCATGATGCCATCCTTTTCTGTTGGCGGTCGGCAATGCGATCCGGGCGCATGTTAAACGCGCGGCAGGATGAGGTGCGGGAGCCATTGCGGGATGCGACCCGGCTCCCGCACCTCCCTGACAGCCGGAAATCCCTGCCCGTGGTGAGGGGGGCGATTGAGAGGGGCCTCCGACGGCCAGGTTTCGAATTCAAGATCATGCGCGGCGCCCGCTTGGCCGCGCGTAGCGGGACTGAACTGTCGTGCGACGGAGTTGCTGTTCGAGCGCCATGTTCGAGCGCTTGAGAAAAACGCTGCAAACCCGCCGCAGAATGGGATAGCCGAGCCATGAGAAGAGACCCGCGCATTCCAGGCGATGGGTAACCTCCACCCCTTGGCCGAGCTTTTCGAGCCGGTAGCTCTCCTCGATGACGAGCAGCCCGCGCGTGCCTGTCCGCCAGGAGAAGCCCGTCAGCCAGTCGAGGCCGGTTATCCGCCCCTCGGATGCAAATTCCGGACCCCGCTTCCCGCGCGGAGAATAGACATAGCCTACGCGCTCATCATCTCCCGGACGATCGGTGAAACGGAGCGTCGGATGCCAGTCGTCGTACCGCTCGATATCGACGAGCAGTCGCCAGACCCGCCCGATCGGGACCGGCAAGCGGAGCGAGGTGCCTACCGAGAACATCGGAGACCTCCTCGCTCGCACGAGCTGGTCCGCGACGCAGGCCGGGGACCTGCGCCGCGGTGTAGACCGGCAAGATGCCGGTCAGCTCTGAACATCGGGGGGCTCCGCGGCGGATTTCCCGCCGAGGATTTCGACCGCTTCGAGCGTGATGAGCCCGATGTCCGGTATTTCGGTCAGCTGCGCCGCAAAGTCGCGGAGCCGCTGCTCCTCGTCGATGATCTCGATCACGACCGCCCGGTCATTCTCCAGCGCATGCTTGCGGTGGAGATGCGCCGAGCGACCGAAACCGAGAACCGCTTCGAGCACCGTAACGCCTGCCAGCTTTTGCTGGCGAGCGAGTTCGGAAATGAACTCGAAGACCCGCTGATCACCGAAGAAGGCGGATTCATCGGTGTAGATGCGCAAGAGCTTGGATGCTTTTGTCATGACAGTCTCTCCCTATTCCGTGACCGGCTGGACCGCCGACTCCGCTTTTCGCTTGAGGAACTTCGGCTGCCAGTTCGCCCCGAGGACGACTTTTGCGATCGCGGGGAGAACGAGCAGCGTCAGGATGGTCGCCGCGATGAGACCGCCGATGACGGTCGTCGCGAGAGGCTTCTGCACCTCGGCACCCGTGCCGGTCGCGATCGCCATCGGCACGAAGCCGATCGCGGGCACGAAGCCGGTCATGATCACCGCACGCATCTTCTCGGTCATGCCCTCGCGGATTGCCTCCGTGAGCGGGACATCATTCTCGAGCCGTTCGCGGATCGCCGTCATGACGACGAGACCGTTGAGCACCGCGACGCCGGCAAGGCAGATGAAGCCCACCGCCGCCGACACCGAGAAGTTGATGCCCGTAAGCGCGAGAGTGAACACCCCGCCCGCGAGCCCAAGCGGCACGGCGAGGAACACGGCGGTCGCGCGCCCGAACGTGCCGAGCGCCATGTAAAGCAGGATGAAGATGCCCGCGAAGCAGAGCGGCACCACGATCGAGAGCCGCTGCGATGCGGCCTGCAGACTTTCGAACTGCCCGCCCCATTCGAGGTAATAGCCCGCCGGAAGCTTCACATTGGCGATCTTCGCCTGCGCTTCGGCCACGAAGGATCCCGCATCGCGGCCTTCGAGGTTCACCTGCACGACGACGCGCCGCTTGCCATTTTCGCGGCTGATCTGGTTGAGCCCTTCGGTCAGCCGGATCTGCGCCACCTGGGCGAGCGGTATCTGTCCGCGATTGCCGCCCTCGGAGGGCAGCAACACGGGCAGCGCGCGGATGTCGTCGAGATTGACCCGGGTCGCGTCGGGGACGCGAACCGTGATGTCGAAGCGCCTGTCGCCCTCATAGAGCAGGCCGGATTCCCGCCCGCCGAGCGCCGCCGACACCGTATCGGCAACCTCCTGTACCGAGAGACCGTAGCGCGCGATCGCATTGCGATCGAGCTTCACGTCGAGCGTCGGAGCGCCGCCCACTTGGTCGGCCTTGACGCTGCCCGCACCCGGTATGCCCTGGAGCACGCGCACCATCTCGTTCGCCGCGAGCGACATCTTGTCGAGGTCGTCCCCGTAGAGCTTGATGGCCACGTCGCCGCGAACGCCCGCGATCAGTTCGTTGAAACGAAGCTGGATCGGCTGGCTGACTTCATAAAGCTGGCCGAGCTGGCCGCCAGCGGCTTTCTCGATACGCTCGACGACATCGGCCTTCGAATCGACACCTGCCGGCCACTGATCCTGGGGTTTCAGGATCACGAAACCGTCGGAGATGTTCGGCGGCATCGGGTCGGTCGCCACCTCGGCCGTACCCGTCTTCGAAAACATCAGCTCGACTTCGGGCAGGCTCGAGATCGCCGTCTCGACGTTGCGCTGCATGACCAGAGACTGTTCGAGGCTCACCGAAGGCACGCGCGTCGAGGCAAGCGCCATATTCTTCTCGTCGAGCTGCGGAATGAATTCCGAGCCGAGCAGTCCGAACGCCGGGATCGCAAGGACGAAGAAGGCAAAGCCGCCGGCGATGAAAGCCCACGGCTTGGCGAGCGCCTTGTCGAGCAAGGGCAGGTAGCGCTCCTTCGACTTGCGGATCGCCCAGACTTCCTTCTCGGCAACCTTGCCGCGAATCATCAGCGCGACAAGCGCCGGAACCAGGGTGATCGCGAGAATGAAGGCCGCAACGAGCGCGAGCATGATGGTGATGGCCATCGGCGAGAAGGTCTTCCCCTCGACGCCCGTAAACATCAGCAACGGCGCGAAGGCCAGTAGGATGATCGCCTGGCCGAAGACGGTCGGTTTGATCATCTCCTGGCTCGCGCGCATCGTCTCCTCGAGACGTTCGCGAAGGTTGAGCAATCTCCCTTCATGCTCCTGCCGGTGCGCCAGTCTGGCGAGGCAGTTTTCGATGATGATCACCGCCCCGTCGACGATCAGACCGAAGTCGAGCGCGCCGAGGCTCATCAGGTTACCGGGGACCCGGAAGGCGTTCATGCCCATCGCCATCATCAGGAAGGAGAAGGGAATGACGAGCACCGCGATGATCGCGGCGCGCCAGTTGCCGAGCAGGAAGAAGAGCGCGGCCGCTACGAGCAGCGCGCCTTCGGTGAGGTTCTTTTCAACCGTGCCGACGGTTGCGTTCACGAGCTTGGCGCGGTCGAGTACCACCTTCACTTCGACGCCGGGCGGCAGGGTCTTCGACACCTGCGCGATCTTCGCCGAAACATCCTCCGCAACAGTGCGGCTATTCTGCCCGATCAGCATGAGCACGGTCCCGATGACCGCCTCCTTGCCGTTCATGCTGCCCGCACCGGTTCTGAGGTCGCCGCCGATCTTCACATTGGCGAGCTGTCCAACCGTCACGGGCACGCCGCCGCGCGTCGCGACGACGGCGTTGCGGATTTCGTCGACCGAGCGGACGCGTGCATCGACGCGCACGAGATAGGCCTCGCCTGCCCGGTTATAGTAGTTGGCACCGACCGCGAGGTTGGCGCGTTCAAGGGCTTCGCCCAGTTCGCTATAGGAAATGCCGTAGCTGGTGAGGCGGGTCGGATCGGGTTCGACCACGAAGGTCTTGGCATAGCCGCCGATCGAGTCGACGCCGGCGACGCCGCCGACCGACTTCAATTGCGGGCTGACGATCCAGTCCTGGACCGTGCGAAGATAGCCCGATTTGGCGATCTCGTCGGTGAGGATATCGCCCTCGGGGGTCAGATAGCTGCCGTCGGGTTGCCAACCTGGTTGGCCCGCGACCTTCTTGGCGCCCTTCCCGTCGGGATTTTTGTAGCCGACGGTGTACATGACGACCTCGCCGAGACCCGTCGTGACGGGACCGATCTGCGGCTGGGCCCCGTCGGGAAGATTCTCGCCCGCCTGGAGAAGCCGTTCGCCCACCTGCTGGCGCGCGAAATAGAGGTCGGTTTCATCGGTGAAGATTGCCGTCACCTGGCTGAAGCCGTTGCGCGAGATCGAGCGTGTCGTCTCGAGCCCCGGAATGCCGGCGAGCGAGATTTCGATCGGATAGGTTACGAGCTTCTCGATTTCGACCGGCGAGAGACGCGGATCGATCGTGTTGATTTGCACCTGCTTGTTGGTGATGTCGGGAACCGCGTCGATCGGCAGCTTGGTGAGCTGCCATACGCCGAGTCCCGCGATCACGAGGAAGAGAAAGAGTACCGCCCAGCGCGCGCGGACGGATAGCGCCATCAGTTTCGCGATCACGGTTTATTCCTCCTCGCCCGCGCCCTTGCCGAGTTCGGCCTTGAGCAGGAATGCGTTCTTGGTCGCGACGATCTGGCCCGGCTTCAGCCCGGCGAGGATTTCGACACGGCCCGCGCTGCGCTGGCCGACGGTCACCTGCTGCGCGCGGAAGCCGTCCTTCGTGCGGACGAACACCACGTCGCGGCCTTCGAGCGTCTGGAGGGCTTCGTCCGCGATCACGATACGGGCCGGCCCACCGGTTTCGGCGCCGCGGCTCGGAAGCAGCCGCACCCGGACCGCCAAGCCCGGCTGGAGCGCCCCGGGTACGTCGAGCACGGCGGTTGCCGAGCGCGTGTCGCCCGACAGGCCGGGCGTGACGGCGCGCACGCGGGCATCGATCGTCCGTCCGTCGGGAAGTTCGATGATCGCACGGTCTCCGGGCGAGAGCCGCTGGGCATCGGCCGGACCGACGGCGGCCTCGATCTGCACCTTGCTGGGATCGGCAACGCGGAACAATTCGGTTTCGGGCTGAACGAAGGCGCCAAGGCTGGCGTTCTCGGCCGTGATCCGTCCCGAGATCGGGCTTGCCACGATGACGCTGCTGCCATCGCGCGTGACCTGCGCGGCGCTCGCTGCGGCACGCGCGCGCTGCGCTTCGGCCGCGGCGGCCGCGGCTTCGGCTTGCGCCTGCTCATAGTCGACGCGCGCCGACACCTTCTGGTCGAACAGGGTCTTCTCGCGGTGGAGATTTTTCTGCGCGAGCGTCGAGCGCGCATCGGCGGCAATCCGTTCGGCCGCAATCTGGGCGGCGTCGCGGCTTTGCACGATCGCGATCGTCTCACCGGCGCTGACCGGATCGCCGAGCCGCTTGAAGAGACGGGTGACCGCGCCGCCCGCGCGGGCGGTGACGATCGCCTCGCCGCTCGGCGCGGCGGTAACGGTCGCTTGCGAGATGATTTCCGAACCGAGTCCGCCGGCGCCGATCGTCTCGACGCCGATCTCGGCGGCCTTGATCGCTTCGGGCGTGATGGCGAGGCTGCTCGGAAGGGCTTCGCTCGCCGCTTCCTTTTCGCCTTCGGCAGCCGGCGCGGCGGCCGGGTCGGCGGTGCAGCGTGCAACGCCGAAGCCCGTGACGGCAGCGAGTATCATGGCGCCCGCGACAGTGCCGAGGAGACGCTTGTCCTTGGTGATCATATTCTATCTCCGCTGTTGATGCGGTTCGCGCGCCGACCGGCGGCGCACCCCTGTTGACTTGGAAGGACGATGGCGAAGGCGCCTCCGTCCACTGGAAGGCTCGGCGCGCTCATGGCTGATGATCCGCATCGCCGTCGGCGGCTGCCTGGCGCGATAGGATGGCGCGGGCTTCGGCCCGGGCCTGGCGCGCCGCGATCAGTTCGGCCTGCGTTGCCGCATAGGCCTGCTGCGCGTCGATATATTCGACGAGCGAGGACTTGCCGGCGCGGTAGCTGAGTTCGGCGAGCCGGACACCTTCGCGCGCCTGCTCGATGCCGCTACCCTCAAGCGCCGCGAGGCGGGCCTCTGCGGCTTCGAGTTCGGCCTGCGCATTGGCGATCTCCGCCTGAGCATTGACCACTGCATTCTCGCGCCGCGCAATGGCGGCGGCGACATCGGATTTGGCTGCCGAGATGTTGCCGCGGTTGCGGTCGAAGACGGGGAGCGGCACGGAAACATTGGCGATCAATGCGCGATCGCCGGTGTCGCGAAGCTGACGCACCCCGAAGCCGACCGACGGATCGAGCCGGCCATCGGCGCGCTGCCCCTGGAGCCGCGCTTCAGCAATCAGCTTCTCGGTTTCTGCCAAGCGAACGTCGAGCGTCGCGAGCGAGTCCACCGTCTCCGGTGCCACCCACATATCGCCTTCCATCAACTCGGCAGGCGGGACCGAGCTTCCAAGGAGCGCCGCGAGCGAACGCCGGGCGGTCCTTTCTTCGGCCTCGGCCGTGCGTAGCTCGGCGGTGGCCTGAACGAGAGCCGCATTGGCGCGGAACGCACGGAGCGGCGGCTCGTTGCCGGTATCGACCATGGCCTGTGCCACGCGGACGAGTTCGCGGGCACGCGCTTCATTTTCGCGTGCGAGCGCGAGGCTATCGCGGGCCGCGAGAGCGGTCGCGAACTGGTTGCGGACATCGAGCGCAAGATCTGCGCGTGCAATCTCCAACTTGTACTTCGCGGCCAGAAACTCGGCGTCGGCGAGCGTCATGCGCGACCGGCGCCGGCCCCCGATATCGAGACGCTGATTGACCGACACGGTCGTTTCGAGACCGTTCAGGCCCGAGTAGGGGCCGGTGCCTGCGAAATTCTCGACATCGACATTGAGCGTCGGATTGTAGCGATAGCCCGCCTGACGCTGGCGACCGCGAGCGGCCTCCACTTCGGCTTCGGCGGCAACCACGCGCGGCGAGCGCGCGTCGGCTTCCTCCATCGCCTGCGCGAGGGACAATCGAGCGGGAAGCGGGCCGGTACGCACGGCCTCGCCTGCGGAAGAAGGCGGTCCCACCAGCTCCGTCGCTGCCGACTGGGCAGCGGCGGGCGCGGAATTTGAGCCTGCAACGAGCGCCACGAGACTCGCGGCGACAACTATGGATTTCATGAAAAGGAGACTCCTGACGTTTCCAGGGAGAAGCGCACGCGAAGGGCACGCGCAGACCTAGAGCGTCAGGCGATTGGAGGGCGGAACGTCCCGATATAGGCGACGGGCGGCAAGGCGGCCGTCAGGATGCGCGTATGCGCTTCAGGGGCAGGCGTTTCGGTCGCTGCCGACAGCGATTCCGCCGGGACGCCCGAATGGTGACCGTGGCAGCCATGAGCGGCGGCAGGCACCTGCTGCTTTTCGCCGGGAGAGGATTTTTTCTTGTCGACTTCGGCGCCTTCGATCGCCGGTGCGGGAACGCAGCCGGCTTCGATCACAGCAACGAAAAGGCTCGCCTCGGCCCGATCCTCGGTCGCATGTGCGAGCGACCCCGCAACCGTTCCGGATGCAAGGAGAAGGGTCAGGAGGAAGAGGATCACCCGTCGCATTGAAACCGGCCCCTAGCATCGAAACGGCGCGGTGAAAAGTAGAAGATTTTCAATCAACTTCGGCGGCACTCTTCGAACCCCCGAACCGGCTCCGTAATTTTATCTCATGGAGGTAAGAGAGCAGTGCACCTTGCCCCTCTATAGTTGCAGATGCGCCTCAAGAAACAGGATATCGGCCGAACAATCACGCGTTAAGCACAATAATTCTACAATTGTCTTTCACTCTTATTTCTATCGCTTCGCTATTGGCCCCCGCCTCCTTTGTTCGGGACGACATTCGAGCGATATGCTTCCCGTGAGACGAGGGGGTAAATCGGACGCAGAGCGGCACAGCGTCCTGCCGGAACATCAGGGCTTGACCCTGTATCTACTACAGGGTGCAAGAGCCTGCCCTGCACAAAAAAGGGGGAAAGAGGATGGTGCCGCCGACAGTAAATCCCGTGAGCATGGCCGTCATCGAGCCGCTGCTGCGCGAGCAATATCGCCTGTTTTGCGAATCACGCCGAATCGGAGATGAAGCCGCTGCGTGGCAGGCGCTGGAATGGGAACATATATTGAGCCAGCCCTATATGGGCGCGCATCTCGCCTCCCACTGGCACATGTTTCGCTATGCGATCGAGCTCGGCGATGCCCGTGAAGCTACCGGTCAGGCAATGCGGTTCCTGCTCGTCCCGCTCGGTTCGCTGACCGGCCGCCTCCCCGCAGGGAATAATGGTCGCGCGCGGGTGAGCGCCTTCGAGCCGATGCCGATGCCGCAGGCCCTCGAAGCGCTGATCGAAACGGCCCGGTCGACGGAGAGCCGCGCTGCGCGAACCGATTGATCCGGTTTTGGACTTCCGGAACGGGTCATTCGCTGTTAGGGGCGCGACCATGTCCGGCGCTACCCTTCGCCTGTTGCTTGTGTTCATCCTGCTGCTCAGCGGGCTCCACAATGCTGCGCCGGCGATGGCGGGCATGACGCACCATGCGACGGATTCGCATCTTTCGCACCATGTCGAGCCGGGCCATGCGTCGGACAAGGACACGCAAAAAGGTCAGCAGGACGCCGACCTCCACGGCAGTCACCATAATTGCCCGGTCGCATCCGATCAGGCCCTTTCGGGTCATGACGATCTGTCCTGTTTTTCCGGCGGCCTGCACTTTGCGTTGCCCGCGACGCGCCTCGCTTCGCGCGCGCTCGCACCGCCCCTGAACCCTCCCCTCGCCTGAACGCCGCCTGCCGCGCGGCCCCTTTTCGGCCTGCGCTCAGTCGAATCGTTCAGGAGTGATCATTCATGCATATCCATATGCGCGCCGCCCTGTTGGCCGGGGCTGCGCTGCTGGCGGGGTCCGTTTGGGCCCAGCCGCTAACGCTCGACCAGGCGGTCGAGCGGGCCATCGCTGCATCGCCCGAGCTTAGAGCGGGCGAAGCGGGGGTCGACGCCGCGCGCGCCGACCAGCTGCAAGCCCGCGTCCGTCCCAATCCGACCGTGTCGGTCGACATGGACAATGGCGTCGGGACGGGCGGCTATGGCCTGTTCCGGCAATCGGAACTCACCGTCACCTATTCGCAGCCGCTCGAACGCGGGGGCAAGCGCGAGGCGCGAATGGCGCTTGCCGAGCGCGGTGTCGTTCTCGCCGAGGCGCAGTGGCGGCTCGTCCGGCTCGACATCGCCCAGGAAGTGCAGCGCGCCTATATCGACGTCCAGATCGCCGAGCAGATGGTCTGGATCGCAGAGGATCGCGTCAAACTTGAAAAGGAGATGCGGACCGAAGCGATCAGGCGCGTGCGCGGCTACAAGGATCCGCTCTTCGTCGAGACGCGCGCCGATGCCCGCATTCTCGAAGCCGAACTGGCCCTGAAGGAAGCCCAGGCGAAGCGGCAGTCCGCACGCGCATTGCTCACCTCCTTCTGGGGCGGCACGCCTGACAGCCTCGTTATCGCCGAGGGGATCGAGAAACCCGATCCGCGCGATCCGCCGCTCGCCGAAGCCGACGCGGCGGTCTTCGACGCCGCCGTCGACCGGGCCCGCGCGCAGGTCGTCGTCGAGCAGAGCCGTGCGCACCAAGACTATACGGTCTCGGGCGGCACGCGCTTTCTTCGCGAGACCAATGATGTCGCCGTTCTTGGCGGCATCTCGATCCCGCTCGGACGGTTCGACCGCAACCAGGGCAATATCGCCCGGGCGCAGGCCGAACGGCGGCAGCTCGAGTTCCAATCCGAAGCGAGCCGGCTCGAGCGGCTGCGGCGCCTCGCGTCGCTGCGCGCCGATGCCGACGCCGCACGCGTCCGGGCCGAGGGCATCATGAACGACGTCTATCCCAAGGCGGTGAAGACGCTCGGCCAGGTGCGCGAAGGCTATGCCCGCGGCGGGTTCCTGTTCGCCGACGTACAGGATGCCGCCGACGTCATCATCCAGATCCAGGGTCAGTGGGCCGAGGCCATGACACGCTACCGCGATTTGCTCGCGGAGATCGATCGCCTGACCGGCCGCTTCGATGCGGCTCCCCTTGCGGAGAATATTCCATGAAGAAGTTTCCATTTCCCGCCGCGGCTGCGGCGCTGTTCCTTGCTGTGCCTCTCGCTGCCTGCGGTGGCGGAGCCGAGGGCGAAGACAAGCATGAAGAAGGCGAAAGCCACGCTGAGGGCGAAGGCGAGGAAGATGCCAAAGGCCCGAACGGTGGCAAATTGCTCAAGAATGGCGATTTCGCGGTCGAGGTCATAATCTTCGAGAATGGCACCGAGCCGCAATTCCGCGTTTTCGCAACGCGGGACGGCAAACCGGTCGACCCGAAGGATGTCCAGCTCGCCATCACCCTCACGCGGCTTGGCGGCGACGTCGATCGCTTCACCTTCCGCCCGCAGGGCAAATTCCTCGCAGGGCAAGGTGTCGTCACCGAACCGCACAGCTTCGACGTCGAGGTTGTCGCGGTGACGGGCGGCAAGCGGCACGTTTGGAAATATGCGAACCCCGAAGGGCGCACGCGGATCGGGGCTGACGCCGCCAAGGCCGGAGGCATCGAAACCGCGGTCGTCGGACCGGCGACGATGGGCGAAATGCGCGAACTCTACGGCACCGTCCAACTGTCGCCGACCGCCCGCTCCGAAATTCGCGGCCAGTTCCCCGGCCGCGTCGTCTCGGTGACCAAGGCGGTGGGCGACAGCGTCCGCCGTGGGGAACTGCTCGCGCGCATCGAGTCGAGCGAGAGCCTCCAGGTCTATCCGGTATATGCGACGGTCGGCGGCGTGATCGCCGAGCGCAACGCCAACCCCGGCGACGTCACCGACGGGCGCGCACTCTATGTGGTCACCGACCCGGCGCAGACCACGGTCGTCTTCAACATCTTCCCCCGCGACCTCGCGATCATACGTCCGGGCATGCGGGTGACGGTGGAGACGCAGGACGGCGCCGAAATCGCGACCGCGCCGCTCGGGCAGTTCCTGCCCGACGGCAATGTCGAGGCGGGCACTGCGCTCATCCGCGCGACCATCCCGAACCGCTCGGGAACGCTCCGCCCTGGCATGGCCTTGCGCGGCCGCGTGATGGTCAACCCCGTCACCGTGCCGCTTGCCGTGCGCACCGAGGCGATCCAGCCCTTCCGCGACTTCAAGGTGGTCTATGCCAATTTCGGGCAGGACTATGAGGTCCGGATGCTGAAGCTCGGCCGTTCGTCGCCCGAATGGACCGAGGTCCTGTCGGGCATCAAGCCCGGCACCGCCTATGTCACCAAGGGCAGTTTCCTCGTTCGCGCCGACATCGAAAAGTCCGGCGCGGGCCACGACCATTGATCGGGGAGCAGGATAACATGCTAGCCAGAACCATAGGCTTTTCGATCCGGCAACGATGGCTCGTCCTCGCGGTGGTCGCGCTCCTCTGCGCGATCGGCGCGTGGAGCGCGACCAAATTGCCCATCGACGCCGTTCCCGACATCACCAACGTCCAGGTCCAGATCAACACCAAGGCGGAAGGCTATTCGCCGCTCGAGTCCGAGCAGCGCATCACCTATCCGATCGAGACCGCGATCGCGGGCATCCCGAACCTCAACTATACCAGGTCGATCTCGCGCTATGGCCTGAGCCAGGTCACTGTCGTCTTCGAGGACGGGACCGACATCTATTTCGCGCGCCAGCAGGTCAACGAGCGGCTCCAGGCCGCGCGCGGCCAGCTTCCGCCCGGGATGGAGCCCGAAATGGGCCCGATCTCGACGGGCCTCGGCGAAATCTTCATGTTCTCGATCGAGGCCGAACCGGGCGCGCGAAAACCCGACGGCACGCCTTATACGGCGGAAGACCTCCGGACGATGTCCGATTGGGTCATCCGGCCGCAGATGCGCACGATTCCGGGGGTCGCCGAGATCAACACGATCGGCGGCTATGCCCGCCAATATCATGTGACACCCAACCCGGCCTCGCTCGCCTCGCTCAATCTCTCGCTCAACGATGTCGTCACCGCACTCGAGGCCAATAATGCCAACCGCGGGGCCGGTTATGTCGAGCGCAGCGGCGAACAGATTCTGATCCGCGTGCCGGGTCAGGCCAATAATGAGCGTGACCTGTCGCAGATCATCGTCACCACCCGCGGCGGGGTTCCGATCCGGATCGCCGACGTCGCCGATGTCGCGATCGGCTCGGGGCTCCGCACAGGCGCCGCAACCGAAAATGGCAAGGAAGTCGTCCTCGCGACGGTCTCGATGCTGATCGGCGAGAATCCGCGCGTGGTGGCGCAGGCCTCGGCCGAACGCCTCGTCGAAGCCTCGCGTGCGTTGCCGAAGGGTGTCGTTGCCAAGCCGCTCTACGATCGCACCGCGCTCGTCGAGCGGACGATTTCGACGGTGCAGAAGAATCTCGCCGAGGGCGCGCTGCTCGTCATCGTGATCCTGTTCCTGCTGCTCGGCAATTTCCGGGCCGCGCTGATCACGGCGGCGGTCATTCCGGTCGCGATGCTGATGACGCTGACGGGCATGCTCCAGACGCGGACATCGGCAAACCTCATGAGCCTCGGGGCGCTCGACTTCGGCCTCATCGTCGACGGGGCCGTCATCATCGTCGAGAACTGCCTCCGCCGGCTCGGCGAGGCTCAGCACAGGCTCGGACGCCTGCTCGACCGCGACGAGCGCTTCGGCCTAGTCGCTTCCGCAAGCGCAGAAGTGATCAAGCCGAGCATCTTCGGCATTATTATCATCACCGCAGTCTATCTGCCGATCTTCGCGCTCGAGGGCGTCGAGGGCAAAACCTTCCATCCGATGGCGATCACCGTCGTCCTCGCGCTTACCGCCGCTCTGCTGCTGTCGCTCACCCTGGTTCCGGCCGCGGTGGCGCTGTTCGTGACCGGCAAGGTCGAAGAAAAGGAAAATTGGCTGATGCGCGGGCTCGGCAAGGGCTACCGCCCGATGCTCGACCGCGTCCTCAATTGGCCGAAGGCTGCGCTGGCTGGTGCTTTGGCGCTTGTCGCGCTGAGCGGCGTGGCGGCGACCAGTCTCGGGTCCGAGTTCATCCCGGACCTCGACGAAGGCGATATCGCGATGCACGCGATGCGCATTCCGGGGACGAGCCTCACCCAGTCGATCGCGATGCAGGAGGCGCTGGAGAAGAGGATCAGGCAGTTCCCCGAAGTCGAGCGGGTGTTCGCGAAGATCGGCACTCCCGAGGTAGCGACCGATCCGATGCCCCCGTCGGTCGCCGATAATTTCATCATGCTCAAGGACCGGAAGGAATGGCCCAATCCGAGAAAGACGCGCGACCAGCTCGTTGCCGAACTCAACAAGGCGGCGAACGAGGTGCCAGGGAACAATTATGAGTTCACCCAGCCGGTGAAGATGCGCATGAACGAGCTGATCGCCGGCGTTCGCGCCGACGTGGCGATCAAGTTGTTCGGCGACGACCTCGATCAATTGCTCGAATCGGGGCAGGCGATCGAGGAAGTCGCGGGCGGGATTGCGGGCGCGCAGGACGTGAAGCTCGAACAGGTCACCGGCCTGCCGATGCTCTCGGTCACGCCCGATCGCGACAAGCTCGCGCGCTACGGTGTCAGCATGGAAACGGTGCAGGATGCGGTTTCGACAGCGACCGGCGGCCGTCAGGCCGGCGAGCTTTTCGAGGGTGACCGCCGCTTCGACGTCATCGTCCGGCTTCCCGAGGCCATTCGCACCGATCTCGCGTCGCTCGGCAATCTCCCCGTTGCACTTCCGGCCGGCGGCTTCGTGCCGCTTTCGGAGCTGGCGGAGATATCGCTCGCGGCGGGGCCGAACCAGATCAGCCGCGAAAATGGCAAGCGCCGCGCGGTGATCACGGCGAATGTTCGTGGGCGCGATCTGGGCTCGTTCATCGACGAGCTCACGCAAAAGGTCGAAGCTGAGGTCGTGCTGCCCGATGGTTACTACATCGAATATGGCGGCACATTCGAGCAGCTTCAGTCCGCGACCGAGCGCCTCCAGATCGTCGTGCCGCTGGTGCTGCTGCTGATCTTCGGGCTGCTGTTCATGCTGTTCGGCACGGTGCGCGATGCTGCGATCGTCTTCTCGGGCGTGCCTCTGGCGCTGACGGGCGGGGTCGCGGCGCTGGCGCTGCGCGACATTCCGTTATCGATCTCGGCGGGCGTCGGCTTCATCGCTTTGTCCGGGGTCGCGGTGCTGAACGGCGTGGTGATGCTATCCTTCATCAAGGATCTGCGCGAACGCGGAAAAGCGCTCGTCGAGGCGATCCGCGAAGGCGCGCTGACCCGCCTCAGACCGGTGATGATGACGGCGCTGGTGGCGTCGCTCGGGTTCGTACCGATGGCGCTCAATGTCGGGGCTGGGTCCGAGGTGCAGCGGCCGCTGGCAACTGTCGTCATCGGCGGGATCATCTCGTCGACGATCCTGACTTTGCTCGTGCTGCCGGCCCTGTACCTCCTGGTCCATCGACGGACCGCGAAGGCCGAAGAGGAAGAGCTGGCGCGCCCGAGCAGCGTCCCCAGCCCCGAAGGCTGAGACACTCCCGGATGGCCGCCATTCCCCCCTGTCGGCGGCAACCGAGAGTGCTGACTGGGGCGGAACCCAAGCGGGTTCCGCCTCCTTTTAGGGATGGTGAGGATTGAGGAGCTTGCAATGAATGAAAAAGCATCCGGGAGCGAACGCGAAAAGCGAACGCTCCAGATCGTTCTCGTCCTGAACTCGGCTATCGCGATCGCCTTCCTCGTAACCGGCGGGCTCGGCGATTCGAGCGCGCTCATCGCCAATGGGCTCGACAATCTGTCCGACGCCGCGGTCTATGCCTTGAGCCTCGTTGCGCTCAGCCACGGCCTGAAATGGAAAACCCGTGCTGCCACGGCATCGGGTGTCATGCTGCTGGTCTTCGCGGCCGGCGTCCTGTTCGATGTAGGACGGCGCTATTTCGAAGGCAGCGAACCGATCGGTCCGACAATGATGATCATGTCGGCCGTCGCTGCGGTGGTGAACTATGCTTGTCTGAAGCTCTTGCAGCGCATTCAGGATCCGGACGTCAACCTCAGAGCCGCGACAACCTTCAGCTACAACGACTTCATCTCGAACGGCGGCATCCTGATCGCGGGTGTCCTCGTCTGGTGGCTCGGTACGAACTGGCCGGACCTTCTGGTTGGATTTGCGACTGCGCTGATCGCGATCAAGGGCGGCATCGAAATCCTTCGCGACGCCCGCCAAGAGGCCAAACAGCAGAAAGATTAGAGCATGTGAGGCGTGTCGGATCGGCGGAAGAATGTTCGGACCTCTGCGAACAACGTCGCCGATCCTGCCCTAGAGGCACCCGACAGCTCGCTCCCATCATATTACGTCCTTATTACGCGAGGCAAAAATCGAGCCCACGTAACGACGCGTATTACGCCGCCATTCGGCGTAAGTGTCTGAAATTGTTAGGAAAACTGGAGCGGGCGAAGGGATTCGAACCCTCGACCCCAACCTTGGCAAGGTTGTGCTCTACCCCTGAGCTACGCCCGCTCTGGCGGCTGGCGACCGGTGGGTGCCAGCGGGTGAGGCGGGCGATTAGCACCGGCTTTTGGAGTCGGCAAGCCCCCCCTTGTACTTTTCTTAGAGGGGCCGGGCGAAGGGTTGGCATCCGGCGTATAATTCCCACATAACGCGGCGAGGAGATTCTTTTCGCGTCGGCACGGGGCCATTGCAGCCCGCCACCATGGCGCGAAACAACCGGCAAGGAGCATGAGCGTGGCGACATTGGGGCTGAACCCGCAGGAAAAGGAAGCCGTCGAAGCCTTCCGCCGCGACGTCGTCGAACCGTCGATGACGAAGCTCGTCATCCTCGATTTCTGGGCCGAATGGTGCGGGCCGTGCAAGCAGCTCGCCCCCGTGCTCGAAAAGGTCGCCGCCGATTACGCCGACAAGGGCGTGGTGCTGGCGAAGGTCGACGTCGATACGAACGGTTTCATCGCGAGCCAGTTTCAGGTCCAGTCGATCCCGACCGTTTATGCGATCTTCCAAGGCCAGCCGGTCGCCAACCTGACAAACGCGCGCAGCGAAAGCCAGCTCAAGTCGATGCTCGACCAGCTGCTCGCTCAATTGCCGGTCGAAAGCGACGCCGGAGCACGCGCGGTCGAGATCGCCCCGCTGCTCGAAATGGGCGAATCGGTTCTGGCCGAAGGCGACGGCCCGCGCGCGGTCGGCATTTTTTCGCAGGTCGCCGAAATGGCGCCCGACAGCGCCGCCGCGCACAGCGGGCTGATCCGCGCGCTGCTCGCCGCAGGCGATAGCGAAGGTGCGGCGCTGGCGCTGGCCGCCGTCCCCGCCGACATTGCGGGCGATCCCGCGATCGCGCAGGCGAAAAGCGCGCTCGAACTCGCCGCAGATGCGCCCGACGCCGGCGAACTCGCGGCGCTGGAAGCCGCGACCGCCGCCCATCCCGACGACCATCAGGCGCGCTTTGATCTTGCCGTGGCGCAAATCGGCGCGGGACAGCGCGATGCCGCCGCCGACAATCTGCTCTACATCGTCGCCGCCGACCGCGAATGGAACGACGGGGCAGCGCGCGCGAAGCTGCTGTCGCTGTTCGAAGCGGTGGGGCTGGAAGATCCGTGGGTCGCCGCCCAGCGCCGCCGCCTGTCACTGATCCTGTTCGGCTGATGTCGACCGACGCGCCCCTGACCATTCAGCGGATCGCGATTTTTCCGCTGCCCGGGGCGGTGCTGTTTCCGGGACTGCACCTGCCGCTCCACATTTTCGAGCCGCGCTACAAGGCGATGGTGCAGGAAGTGCTGGCGCGCGACCGCCAGATCGGGATGATCCAGCCGCGCCAGATCCCGGGCGAGGAGGATCGCGAGCCCCCCGCGCTTTACGATGTCGGCTGCGTCGGGCGCATCATCGACGTCGAGGCGCTCGCCGAGGGTCGGTTCAACATCGTCCTGGAAGGCGTCGCGCGCTTTCGCGTCCGCCGCGAGCTCGACGTCACGACACCCTTTCGCCAGGTTGAGGCCGAAATAGAGGCCGAGGTCGAGGATGAAGCAGCGCTGTCGAGCATCGAGCGCGCGAGCCTTGAGCGCGAGGCGAAACGCTTTGCCGAGCGGCAGGGCTATGTCGTCGACTGGGCTTCGGTCGGTCAGCTCGACGACGAAACACTGGTGAACGGCATCGCGCAGGTCGCACCGTTCGACGCTGCGGCCAAGCAGGCGCTGCTTGAAACCTCTCCGCTCGAAACGCGCGCCGAACTGGTGATTCAGTTGATGCAGTTTTTCGGCCGCTTCGACGGCGACGACGGACGCGCGACGCTGCAGTAGAGCGTTAGTGCGGCGAGCGCCAGCGACGCGCAAAGGCACGATCGATCCGCGCCCGCGCACCCGGCGTCACCTCTGCCGCGGTGTGCGCCGTGCCTCGATCCTGTCCGACATCTTATGTCCCCTGTTCCCCGCGGCAAAATGGCCGCGCAGGATCAGGCTATGCCGCAATGGTTAGCGCGGTCGCACGGGGCGCCCAAGCAGGACTAGCTATATTTCGGTGCCAGCCAGCAGCCGAGGCAGATCGCCCGCTTCGCCGCGCGCTTCGTCCATGAAGAAGCGCTTGAGCGCCGGCATGCGCTGCACCGCGCCGAGCCCGGTACGGCGGACGAGGGAGGCGGTGCGCCCCGGAATGCCGAACAGCCGCGTCAGTCCGTCGGTCGCGAGGCTGACCATCAGATTGTCGAGCCCGCGCCAGCGCTGATAGCGCGCGAGCAGCGCCGCATCGCCAAGATCGAGTCCGATCCGCGCGCCGTCGACGAGGACCTCGGCCAGCGCCGCGGCATCGCGCAGCCCCAGGTTGAGACCCTGCCCCGCGATCGGATGGATGCCGTGCGCAGCGTCGCCGACCAGGACGATGCGGTCGCCGACGATCTGCGCGCTGTGATGGAAGCCGAGCGGATAGGTCATGCGCGGCGCGACGAGCTCCATCGTGCCGAGAATGTCGCCCGCGCGCTTGCCGAGTTCGGCAAGGAAGCCCCGGTCGCCAAGCTTGGCGAACCCCGGCCCGTCCTGTTCGGATACGGTCCACACGAAGGCCGAGCGATGCCGCCCCTCGCCATCGTCGACAAGCGGAAGCAGCGCGAAGGGTCCCGAGGGGAAAAAGATTTCGTGCGCGATCTGATCATGCGGACGCGAATGCGCCACCGCGCCAATCATCGCGTGATGATGATAGGACCAGTTGGCGATCGTGAAGCCGGCCGCATCGCGGGTCGGCGAACGGCGCCCTTCGGCGACGATGAGCAGTGGCGCCGCGAGCCGCGTGCCATCGGCGAGGGTCAGCGTGACACCATGCGCGTCGATATCGCGCGCGACCACCTTCGCCGGCATGAACAGGCGCACCAGCGGCGCCTCGGCAAGCGCCGCCGCGAGCGCGACGCGAAGCTGGCGGTTTTCGACCATCGTACCGAGCGCGGGGGCGTCCGCATCGGCGACGAAATCGAGCTCGCCCGCCTGTCCCCCGTCGCTGACCTTGATCGCGCGGATCGGGCAGCCGTGGGGTGCGAGCCGGTCAGCAAGGCCGAGCACGCCGAACATCTGCCATACCGCGCTGGCGATCGCCGAGGCGCGGCCATCGAAGCCTGGCGCGATCGTCGCAACCGGATCGGCGGGGTCGACGATCTGCGACGACAGACCATGATGGGAAAGCGCGATCGCCAGAGCCTGGCCGACAAGCCCGCCGCCGGAGATCAGGACATCGCTGCGCAATATTTCGCTCATGCCGCCGCTCTACTCTGGCCCGGCGCGCTTGGGAAGCGGACAGGCGCACCCGGATCGCCGGCGGGCCGGGCGCCGCTTGACGACGAGTCCGCCCCATGCGCATATCGCCGTGGTTAATCGATCGAGGACCGCATTCCGCATGGCAAGCCGCAAGCCCGCATCGGCGAAGGCCGACTGGCGCACCGTTTTCAGACAAAGCATCGCGCGATCGCTGGTGATTGCCGCGGCACTGGCGCTCGCCGCCTTCACGCTGTTTTTCGCGCTCGCCCTGCTCACATACGACAGCACCGACGCAGCGCTCAACACCGCTGCGGGCGGCAGCGCCGCCAACTGGATGGGCCATGCGGGGGCCTGGTTCGCCGACCTTGGCCTGTCGGTCGGCGGCGCGCCGGTCGCGCTGCTCGTCCCGCTGTTCGGCATCATGGCCTGGCGGCTGTGGGCGGCCGAGCCGCAGCCCTATTGGCTGCGTCAGCTCACCTATTGCTTTGCCGGCATCCTGCTCGTCGGCATGGGCGCCGAGCTTTGGTCGCCGGCGTCGGGATCACCGATGCCCGCGGGTTGGGGCGGCCTGCTCGCTCTGCTCGCGGGGAGCGCGGTCACCCCGCTGTTTGCGCTGGCAGGCGACCCCGCCGCGGCGCTGATCCGCTTCGGCACGATCCTGCTCCTCATCCTTGTCGGCCTCTGGCTCGCGATGCGCTCGCTGCGGCTTGAAAAGGGCTGGCTCGGGCGGCTCAGACTGCCGGCGGCCGAAGGAAACCGGGTCGTCGAACCGGCGCGCGCGGCCCCGGCCGATGCGCCGCGCCCCGCCAATCTGGTCGAGCGCGTGATCCGGCCGCGCCCGCGCGCCGAACCGAGCGATCGCGCCCCGCCCGAGATTGCCGACCCGGCGCAGCGCTCGGCGCCATCGAAGCCGCGCGCCAAGCCGCAGACCGAGCTGTTCACCAATTACCGGCTTCCCTCGATCGACCTGCTTTCCCCGGCCCCCGACACGCCGGCGGGACAGATCGACAAGGCGGCGCTCGAACGCAATGCGCGCTTGCTCGAATCGGTGCTCGAGGATTTCCAGGTCAAGGGCGTGATCACTGCGGTCCGCCCCGGTCCGGTCGTCACCATGTACGAGCTTGAGCCCGCGCCCGGAACCAAGGCGAGCCGCGTGTCGAACCTCGCGGACGACATCGCGCGCAACATGTCGGCGCTGTCGGCGCGCATCGCGCCGATTCCGGGGCGCACCGTCATCGGCATCGAATTGCCCAATGCGCACCGCGAGGCCGTCGTGCTGCACGAAATCATCGGCAGCGGGCTGTTTCAGGAACATAGCGGCGCGCTGCCCATCATCCTCGGCAAGAATATCAGCGGCGACGCGGTGATCGCCGATCTTGCGCCAATGCCGCACCTGCTGATCGCCGGCACCACCGGGTCGGGTAAATCGGTCGGCCTCAATGCGATGATCCTGTCGCTGCTCTATCGCCTCGGTCCCGATCAGGTGAAGATGATCATGATCGATCCCAAGATGCTGGAACTCAGCGTCTATGACGACATCCCGCACCTGCTTGCCCCGGTGGTGACCGAACCCAAGAAGGCGGTGCGCGCGCTCAAATGGGCGGTCGAGCAGATGGAGGATCGCTACCGGATGATGTCGTCGCTCTCGGTGCGCAACCTCGCGTCCTACAATGACAAGGTGCGCGGCGCGCTCGCCAAGGGCAAGTCGCTCGGGCGGCGTGTCCAGACGGGCTATGATCCCGAGACCGGCCAGCCGGTCTATGAGGAAGAAACGCTTGATTATCAGCCGCTGCCGCAGATCGTCGTCGTCGTCGACGAGCTGGCCGACCTGATGATGACCGCGGGCAAGGAAGTCGAATTCCTCATCCAGCGCCTCGCGCAAAAGGCGCGCGCGGCGGGCATCCATCTGATCCTTGCGACGCAGCGTCCGTCGGTCGACGTCATCACCGGCGTCATCAAGGCGAACCTGCCGACCCGCATCAGCTTCAACGTTACGTCGAAAATCGACAGCCGCACCATTTTGGGCGAGGCCGGCGCCGAACAACTGCTGGGCAAGGGCGACATGCTTTACGTTCCCGGCGGCAAGCAGATCACGCGCATCCACGGCCCCTTCGTTTCCGACGACGAAGTCCGCGCGGTCGCCGACCATTGGCGCGGCCAGGGACGCCCCGACTATGTCGAGAGCGTCACAGAAGATCCCGAGGACGGCGGTTTCGCCATGGAAGGCGCGCCTGCGGGCGGCGACAGTGCCGAGGACCGCATGTATGCCAAGGCCTGCCAGATCGTGGTCGAAAGCCAGAAGGCATCGACCAGCTGGCTGCAACGCCAGCTGCGCATCGGCTATAATAGCGCGGCGCGGCTGATCGAGCGGATGGAGGACGAAGGGCTGGTCAGCCCGCCGAACCATGTCGGCCGCCGCGACGTGCTGACCGACCAATATGGGCAGCCGCGATAGGGAACCTTTCGCCACGCCAACGACTTGAACAGCGGCTAAAGGCCGGGTTCAGGGCGGGTTCAATGCCGCCCTGCAACAAGCCGGTATCGACCGAAACATACAAGAGAGCCCGATGACCCTGACGATCGACCGCCATATCCTGACCCGCGCCGCCGCGCTGGCGCTCGCGCCCGCCGCCGCCATCGGCCTGACGCTGACCGCGCCCGCCATCGCGCAATCGGCGAGCGCGCTCGCCGCGGTGCAATCGCACCTCAAGTCGACCAGTTCGATGACCGCCGACTTCGTGCAGACCGATCGCAACGGTCAGCGGCTGAGCGGACAGCTGACGCTGAAGCGTCCGGGCAAGATCCGCTTCCAGTATCAGAAGGGCGTCCCGCTGCTGATCGTCGGCGACGGCAGCCGCCTGACGATGATCGATTATGAGGTCAAGCAGGTCCAAAGCTGGCCGGTGAAAAATTCGCCGCTCGGCGCGCTGCTCGATCCCGATCGCGATCTCGCCAAATATGCGAAGGTCGTTCCGACCGGAAACAGCGATGTGCTGAGCGTCGAGGTCAAGGATCCCAAGCGCCCCGAATATGGGACGATCACCATGGTGTTCATCCGCGATGCGGGGGCGCCGGGCGGATTGCGGCTGCGCGGCTGGGTGGCGCTCGATTCGCAGAACAACCGGACGCGGATCGATCTGTCGAACCAGCGTTTCAACGTGCCGGTCGCCGATTCGGCCTTCCGCTGGACCGATCCCCGCCCCAAACAGCGCGGCCGCGTCTGACGCCAGCACGACTTTTATGAACAGGGCACCGTCTCCCCAATGGGATTCGGCGCCCTTTTTCCGTCCAACCGACGTTCGGCATCGACGAACTGCAAATGTCGCCGACAGCCGCCGATTTTCGTTCAGCTTGGGGACAGGGAAGAGGGGCTATTTCAACTCTCGAAGGCGCCGACACGGCCTCCGGATTTTGGGTTTCCCCCTGTTGCCCCAACCGGATTGCCAGGTGTCTTCATTCAAGAGCGTGACGAACGCTGACCTTGAACCCCCGTTCCACCGCCCCTGGAACGGGGGTTTATGTTTATGCGCGGCGTGTCCGGCGCGTCGCTGCAGGCGGCACCAGCCCGCAACGATTGCAGTGAAGGCTTCGCACCGATAGAGCCGGACCCCATGACCCAAACGAGCATTGCTTCCTGGAACATCAACAGCGTGCGTGCGCGCATTGGCATCGTCGAGAAATTCCTGCGCGAAGAGGCGCCTGACGTCCTCTGCCTTCAGGAAACGAAGGTCGAATGCGGACTGTTTCCGAAGCAGATGTTTGAGGATCTGGGCTATCGTCACATCGTCACCAACGGCCAGCGGATGCACCATGGGGTCGCGATCGTCAGCAAGCTGCCGCTCACCGATGTGCGCAAATATGATTGGCAGGCCAATGGCGAGGCACGCCATGTCGGCGTGACGCTGCCGTCGGGCGTGCGACTGGACAATGTCTATATCCCCGCCGGCGGCGATATCCCCGACCGCGCGCTAAACCCCAAATTCGGTCAGAAGCTCGACTTTCTGGAGCGCATGACCGAATGGGCGGGCGCGCTCGCCGATACGCCCACAGTGCTGACCGGCGACTTCAACGTCGCGCCGCTCGAAAGCGACGTATGGAACCATAAAGCGCTGCTCGACGTCGTCAGTCATACGCCGGTTGAGGTCGATACGCTCGCCCGCCTGCAGGCCGCGGCTGGCTGGATCGATCTCGGCCGCCAGTTCGTGGCGCCGCCGACGCCGCTCTACACCTGGTGGAGTTACCGCGCGAAGGACTGGGAAGCGTCGAACCGCGGTCGGCGGCTCGACCATATGTGGGTTACCCCCGACATCCGGAACGCGGCGCAGAGCCACCGCGTCGTCCAGCCGGCGCGGAGCTGGGAACGCCCGTCCGACCATATCCCCCTCGTCACGGAGTTCGCATTTTGAGCGACGCGGCGGGTAGCGACCGCGGCGCCCGCCGCGCCGCGCGCGCAATCGACGCGCTGCGCCGCGGGTGGCCCTTTCGGATCGAAGGCGCCGACGGGGCTCTTGATCTGCTCGCCGTCGAAAGCGCGCGCGATGCGGCGCTGGCCGAATTCGGCAGCGCCGACCTGCTGATCTCGGGCGAGCGCGCGGTCACGCTGAAGCTTACCAACCAGCGCGCCGCCGCAACGCCGGGGCCCGTGCGGCTCGCGGATGGCGCCGCGAGCATCGCCGCGGCGCTGGCGATCGCCGACCCGGCGCTCGACCTTGCCAATCCGCTCAAAGGACCGTTTCGCACGATCGCAAACGGCGGCGAGGCGGCGGCGGCGACTGCGATGACAATGGCGCGCCACGCGGGCCTGCTCCCCGCCTTTTTCGTGCACACGGCCGGAGGTGAAGCCGAAACCGTCTGTTCCGCCGCCGACGTCGCCGCCCTGCTCGACCCGGCGCGGCTCGAAATCGCGGCGCGCGCGCGCCTGCCTGTCGCGGCGAGCGAAACCGCAGAGATCGTCGCCTTTCGCAGCCCCGAGGAAGCGTCGGACCATGTCGCGCTGATTATCGGCAAGCGCGACGGCAATCCGCCCGTGGTGCGTCTGCACAGCGAATGCCTGACCGGCGACGTGCTCGGCAGTCTCAAATGCGATTGCGGACCGCAGCTGCATGCGGCGCTGCACGCGATGGCCGACGCGCCATGGGGGGTGTTGCTCTATCTGCGCCAGGAAGGCCGCGGCATCGGCCTCGTCAATAAGCTGCGCGCCTATGCGCTGCAGGATCAGGGCTATGATACAGTCGACGCCAATCTGCGGCTGGGTTTCCCCGTCGAGGCGCGCGATTTTGCGATCGCCGGCCAGATACTCGCGCTGCTCAACATCCCGCGCATCCGCCTGATGACCAACAATCCCGAAAAGGTCGCGCGACTGGAAAAGGAGGGCGTCGACGTCGTTGAACGCATCCCGCTCGCGCTGCCGACGAACAAATATAACGCGCAATATCTCGCGACGAAGCGCGACCGCACGGGGCATCAATTGTAGAGCCTCGCCATTGCGAGCGCAGCGAAGCAGTCCAAAGCGGCTTACGCCTGCTCTGGATTGCAGCGTCGCTTCGCTCCTCGCAATGACGATATGTGTTGGCGCTTAGTGCACAAACCGCGCGACCACGTCGCGGTAGCTGCGGCTGACCTTCACCTGCGCGCCCGAGCCGAGCACGAGGAAACACTCGCCGTTGGTGTGGGGCTTGACCTGCTTCACCTGGCTGAGGTTGACGATGGTCGAGCGATGCACGCGCTGGAAATTGCGCGGGTCGAGCCGCTTTTCGAGATCCTTCATCGTTTCGCGCAGGATCAGCGAATTGTCGGCGGTGTAGATGCACATATAGTCGCCGGCAGCGTCGATGCGTTCGATGCTGTCGACATCGACGCGGAAAATCTGCCCGCGATCCTTGATGTTGATCATCTTTTCGTAGCGGTCAGCGGCAGGCGCATCGGCCGCCGTTTCGGCATCATATTCCTCGACCGCGTCGGGCGCGACTTCGGCAAGCACCGTCTTCAGCCGCTCAACCTCGGCCGCGCCACGCTTTTCAGTGAGGCGCTGGCGCACGCGGTCGATCGCATCGGCGAGCCGCTCGGGTTCGACGGGCTTCACCAGATAATCGACCGCCTGCGCCTCGAAGGCGCGGATCGCATGATCCGAATAGGCGGTGACGAAGACGACGAGCGGCGGCTCGACTTCCATCAGCCCCTGGATCACCGAAAAACCGTCGAATCCGGGCATCTGGATATCGAGGAAGACGAGGTCGGGCTTGTGCGTCTTGATCTTGCGAATGGCCTCCCGGCCGTTCTGCGCGGTGTCCACGACTTCGACATCGCTATGCGCTTCAAGCCGCAGTTGCAGGCCCTGGGTCGCCAATTTCTCGTCATCCACCAGGATGGTTCTGATCGTCATGTGCGTTCGGTTCCAATCGTCGCTTGTCCATCGGGCTGAAACGGAATCTCGATAATCACTGTGAATCCGCCATCGGTGCCCGATTGCACCTCGAACCGTTGCTGGTCGCCATAGGCCTGGGCCAGCCGGTCCCTGATGTTGGCTAAACCCACACCGGTCGATTCCGTTGCAATCCCGGTGGTGGGGTCGACGCCATCGGCTGACAATCCCGTGCCGGTGTCGGACACGGTAATCCGAACATTTTGACCGGCAAGCTGAGCCGTCAGGGTAATGTCGGCTCCTTCTTCCTGCGGTGTCACCGCATATTTGATCGCATTTTCGATCAGCGGCTGGAGCAGCAACGAAGGCAGGCGGGCGCGCTGCGCCGCCGGATCAATCTGGAAATGCGGCCGCAGCCGGTCCTCGAAACGCATCTTCTCGATGTCGAGGTAGAGCTTCAGCGTCTCGACCTCCTGCGCCAGCGTCACCTGCGCGGTCGGTTCGTTGGCGAGCGTGTAGCGCAGAAAGGCCGACAGGCGCGACAGCATCGCATTGGCGGGCTCGGTCTGTTTCAGAAGGACAAGGGTCGAGATGCTGTTGAGCGTGTTGAAAAGGAAGTGCGGGTTGAGCTGGTAGCGCAGCATCGCGAGCTGCGCCGACGCGGCCTGCGCCTCGAGCCGCAGCACGCGGTCATTCTGTTCCTCGAGCTGCAGGAAATAGTTGATCGCGAAATAGAGCGCCGACCAGGCGGCGAGCGTCGTCGCGTCGATATAGATCGATACCAGCAGCAGGCCAGTAAAGCTCGTCTCGCTGTCGGGCTTCAATATCTGGAACAGCCAGGCGTCGATGAAGGCCCAGACCGCGGTGGCGAAGGCCAGGAGGCCGAAGCTTGCCCCCCACATCAGGATCGTGCGGCGGTTGATCAGCGCGCGATAGCAAACCGAAAGCAGCAGTGTCAGCGAAAAGCCCGTAACCGCGGAAACGACGACGAGGACAAGGAAATCGAAGGATTGGCCGCCCGCCAGCCCCGACACGACGCGCAGCCCGAACCAGCCGAGCCAGCCGAGGATCTGGAGATTCCAGAAGGCGCGGATCTTGTTCCCGAAAAACGGCCCGGGCGAGGAAAAGCCGAACAACGGAATCGGGGAAGTCTGGCTTGCCATGTCAGCCGCCGAAATCAGGGGACGAGCGCGTCGTCCGCAAAGTGGGGATCATTCGGCCGCGACCGGTGCCATCCGCACGCGCGCCTGGCCGAGCGGCTGGAGTTCCGAACGATGTTTCCAGACAAGCTCGCCATATTCCAGCGGCCGGCCATCGTGCGCGGTGATCGTCACCGGGCCGATCGGCTGTTCGTCATGCGAATCGACGAGCACCGGGGTCGAGGGGACCCCCGCCCCCCATTTTTCACCCCACTGGCGCAGCGCGATCATCGCGGGCAGCAGTTCGACGCCCTTCTGGGTAAGCTGATACAGAACCTTGCGACGATCCTCGGCCATCACTTCGCGCGCCATAATGCCATGATCGACCAGCTTCGACAGCCGGTTCGACAGGATGTTGCGCGCGATATTGAGCTCCTGCTGGAACTCTTCGAAATGATGGACACCGTTGAAGGCGGCGCGAAGGATCATGAAGGACCATCGTTCGCCCATCGCCTCGAGCGCGAGCGGCAGGGCGCAATTGCCCCCATCAAGATCGTTCAGTTTTTCGCGTAATTTTCCCATAGGCCATGCCCTAACGTAAAATCGCCGCCGTGCCAAAAAAATATAGGGCCTCGGTTGCATTTCGCAACGGACGCACCAGATCGCGAAGCGCAATCTTCCGGTTGTCAAAAAAAGGAGGCCCCCATGTTCCATTTCCGGCTTTCCCCCGGCACCCCGATGCTCGCCCTGGCGGGCGCGCTGTCGATCGGCGCCGCGGTGCTCCCCGCTGTTCCTGCCGCCGCCGCTGGCGGCCCTTTCTATCGCGCCGAACTGGCCGACGCGGCGAAGACCGCGCGCTTCGTCGCCCGCGATGTCGTCTGGGTCTGTGAGGGCACGACCTGCACGGCAGGCCGCGGCACCAGCCGTCCGCTGATGATGTGCGCCGCACTCGCCAAGAAGGCCGGCCGGGTTACGAGCTTCACCGTCGATGGCAAGCCGCTCGAGGACGCCGACCTCGCGCGCTGCAACGGCGAAGGCTGACCCTCCGCCCGCAAGAAGGGCCGCGCCGGCTCTCCCCCCTGCACCGCGCGGCCCTTTTCTTGCGCTGGCGAAGCCTCGTGGCTTCGCTGCTCCACCGATACAAATATATTGCAATTGGCCTCGCATGAACGACATTGGATGCGATGCTGAGGCAGTATGAACTTGTCGAGCGCGTGCGCGCTTATGATCCCGACGTCGACGAGGCGCTGCTGAACCGCGCCTATGTCTTCACCGTACAGAAGCACGGGAGCCAGAAGCGCGCGTCGGGCGACCCTTATTTCAGCCATCCGGTCGAGGTCGCGGGCATTCTGACCGACCTGCATCTCGACAGCGAGACGATCGTCACCGCGCTGCTCCACGACACGCTGGAAGACACGCTGACCACGCCCGAAGAGATCGAGCGGCTGTTCGGCGCCGACGTCGGGCGACTGGTCGATGGCGTCACCAAGCTCAGCAAGATCGAGGCGCAGACCGAGAATGAGCGCGCCGCCGAAAATCTGCGCAAATTCCTCCTCGCCATGTCCGACGATATCCGCGTGCTGCTCGTCAAGCTCGCCGACCGGCTGCACAATATGCGCACGCTGCATTTCATCAAGAATCCGGACAAAAGGCGCCGCATCGCCAAGGAGACGATGGACATCTATGCCCCGCTCGCCGAGCGGATCGGCATGTATGAATATATGCGCGAAATGCAGCTTCTGGCCTTTCGCGAGCTCGAGCCCGAGGCCTATGCGACGATCACCGGCCGGCTCGCCAAACTGACCGCGGGCGGCAAGGACAAGGTCGCCGGGATCAGCCGCGAGTTCAAGGAACTGCTCGCGAAAAGCGGGATCGAGGCGGACGTGTCGGGGCGCGAAAAGCATCCCTATTCGATATGGCGCAAGATGCAGGAACGCCACGTCAGCTTCGAACAGGTCACCGACATCATCGCCTTTCGCGTCATCACGCGCAGCGATGCCGACTGCTATGCCGCGCTTGGCGTCTTTCACCGCAAGTGGAAAATGGTTCCCGGCCGCTTCAAGGATTATATCTCGACCCCCAAGCGCAACGGCTACAAATCGCTGCACACGACGATCATGCACAATGAAAATATGCGGATCGAAATCCAGATCCGCAGCGAAGCGATGCACCAGCAGTCCGAATTCGGCTTTGCCGCGC
The DNA here is from genome assembly GCF_001610975.1 of Sphingopyxis terrae subsp. terrae NBRC 15098. Classification (NCBI taxonomy): domain Bacteria; kingdom Pseudomonadati; phylum Pseudomonadota; class Alphaproteobacteria; order Sphingomonadales; family Sphingopyxidaceae; genus Sphingopyxis; species Sphingopyxis terrae. The sequence goes on from NZ_CP013342.1 coordinate 1,396,589, forward strand.
ACTGGGCCTACAAGCAGGGCGGCGGCTCACCCGACGGACAGGCGGGGTGGATTCGCGACCTGCTCGAAATCCTGGACCAGACGCACGATCCCGACGAACTGCTCGAGAATACGCGCATTGCGATGTATCAGGACCGCATCTTCGCCTTCACGCCGAAGGGCAGCCTGTTCCAGCTTCCCAAGGGCGCGACGCCGGTTGATTTTGCTTATGCCGTCCACACCGGGCTCGGCGACCGCACCGTCGGTGCCAAGGTCAACGGCCGGCTCGTGCCGCTGCGCACCCAGCTCGTCAACGGCGATACCGTCGAGATATTGTCGTCGGAAAAGCAGACGCCGCAGCCCGCGTGGCTGGGCTTTGCGGTGACGGGCAAGGCGCGCGCCGCGATCCGCCGCCACGTCCGGTCGAAGGAAAAGGTCGAACTCGCCGCCCTTGGCCGCAAGATGTACGACGAGATCGCCCGCCGCCTGCCCAACAAGGTCGGCGACAAGGCGCGCGCCGCCGCGCGCGAGCGGCTGAAGCTAGAGGATGACAGCGCGCTCTATGTCGCGATCGCACGGCGGCGATTGTCCGACGACCAGATTCTCGAAGCGCTCGTCCCCGGCATCACCGCCGAGATGAAATCGAAGCCGGGCAAGCTGCGCCAGGGCGCTGCGGTGTCGATCGAGGGGCTGACCCCCGGCGTCGCCTACAAGCTTGCCGACTGCTGCCACCCCGTTCCCGGCGACCGCATCGTGGGCCTCGCACGGCCCGGCGAGGGGATCGAGGTTCATGTGATCGATTGCCCCAGCCTGGCCGACGGAATCGACGCCGACTGGATCGACCTGAGGTGGCAGGAGGACAGCGAGGGCGGCAATGCCCGGCTGTGCGTCGTAATCCTCAACGAAACCGGCACGCTCGCCGAAATGTCGGGCATCCTCGCCGCCAATTCGGCGAATATCACCAATCTGCGGCTGTCGAACCGGGAGGGCGATTTCCACACCTATGACGTCGTCGTCGAGGTGCGCGACGTTCAGCATGTCATGCGTATCCTGTCCGCCCTTCGCGCATCGGACAGCGTCGTGCAGGCCGAGCGGCTCTAGCGAAACGTCAGTTCGGGTATGCCAGGGGCGGTCGCCATGCCGCCTGATCGACGGTGTCGCTGACCTTGTAGACCAGCCCCTTGCTGTTCAGGAACAGCTTCTCCATTTCGGGCCGGGTGAAGGGGCGCGAACCGACGCGGCCGAACACCGCCATCTGCCCCCCCGTTTCGTCGACCGCCCGGTCGCGGTCGAGCCCCTTCGACAGCGCGAGCGCCGGCGAAGGAGTTTTGGCCCAGGCGATCAGTTCGGGCGTCGGCGCGGGCGAGAAGCCATAGAGGCCGGGATTGTCCGGACTGGTAAGCTGAAGCACCTTGATGCCGTTCCGTCCGTCGGCGACATAGGCGAAGAGCGACGCGTTGGTCGATGCGACGATTACATCCTCGGCATCGTTGAGCGCCCCCCCGAAGGTCATCGCGGGCCAGGCGGCCGGCGCCATCGGCCGCGTGACGTCGACGATCACCAGACCATCCTGCTTGGCCGCGACATACATGAAGGTGCGCGCGAGATAGATCTTGCGCGCATTGGCGAGCCGCACCGTTCCCGCCGGAACCGGTTCCGGCCGGTCCATATGCGTGATGTCGAACAGCTTCACGCCCTCCGCGTCAGTGACCCACAGGTACCGGAACTGCACGGCACTCGCGCGCGCATCGGTCATCGGCAGCTGCGCCGTCACCTTCGGTTCGAGCGGCGTCGACAGGTCGAGCACGACGAGCCCGGCATCGGTGGTGACATAGGCATAGTCGCCCGCAAGCGTCACGTGGCGGGCCCCGGCAAGCACATTGTCTGGATTCCACGTCAGCGCGCGGCTCAGCTTGTTATTGCGGAATTCGCCGTCCGCCATCGTGTCAATGTCGACCAGAATCAGGCCTTCGACGCTGTCGGTGATGACGGCATAGCGGTAGAGCGGGTGCAGTGCCTGTTCGTGATTTTCGGGGAAATCCTTACGGATATGCTCGTTGCGGGCCATGCTGATCGGCTGGTTCGTGCCGATCGCCATGCAGGTCGCGTTCGTCGTTTTGACATGCGTATCGTGCCCGAGCGGCGAAAAAGGCGCGCGGGTGATGCGTTCGGAGAAGCCCTTGTTGCCGATCGATGCGACGTCATAGACGCGAAAGCCGCCCCTGCCTTCGGCGACATACATATATTCGCCGCGCAGTTGCAGGCAGTTGACCCGGCCGCTCGTCCCCTGGACGATATTCGCGAATTCCTCGAGCGCATGGCTTTCGCCCGACCCCTTCTTGTCGAAGGTCTTGCCGCGCACCCAATTTTTAAGCTCGCGATGGTTCTGATCGACGTGCAGGCGCCAATAGTCGGGATAGGCATATTTCTGGAGATAGCTGCCGATCACCGCCTGCGGCTCGTCCCATTCGGTGACGCGCGTCGCCTGGAAGCCGTCCTCCAGCCCCGACCAGACATTGAGCCCGACGAAATTGACGAAATTGGTCCCCATCAGGAGCAGCTGCGACATGATCGCATTATTGTCATCCGCCTGCGACAGATGGCAGTCGCTGCACTGCTTCGTTTCCTGACGCCGCACCGTATGCGGGAAATGCGGCGCGAAGGCCTGGCTCGAGAAGCCCGCAGCAGAGATCGGCGGCTGCTGGATATAGATGCGTTCGCGGTTGAGGTTCGTCGAGGACAAGACCAGCGCCGATGTCGACCGGATCGGCGCGATGATCCCGCGCGGATTGCCGTCGGCGTCGGGCTCGCCGGGCTTGGTCAGCATGTGCCGGCCGAGCTGGAACATTTCGTCGCGCGCGACCTGCGGGTTGTAGGTTGCGAAGTTGCGCGTCTCCTCCCCTTCGAAATGGTGCATGCTGGTCTTCCAGTTCGCCTCGATCGGCAAATGGCAACCGCCGCAGCTCGTCGTCCACGACAGGTGGCAGGTGAAGCAGGCCATCTTGTCGTCGCCGTGGGCGCGATCTTCCCTTGCCACGCCCGGCCCCCACGCAAAGCTGCCATCGTCGGCGCCGCTGCGCGACATCAGTTTGGCGCGCGCCGCCTTCGCGTTGAAATGCGGTCCCGGCGTCACCGCCTGCTTGACGAGGCTGACCTGCCACTGGAGCTTCGGATCGACGATCGACCGCTGGATCAGCCCGGTGATTTCGCCATTGTCGTCATATTGGAATTCGAACCGGCGCCGGCCGTCCGAATTGCGGAGCAGCGCAAGATTGGTTCCCTGCGGCCGTGCCGCGACGTTCGAGGTGAGCAGATTGGGATAGGCGTCGGCGGTGCCGTGACAATCCTTGCACCCGATCTCGACCGCGTTCGCGACCTCGCCCTGGATATAACCATTGCCGTGCGCGTCCTGCGCGAAGTGGCAGTCGGCGCACTGCATCCCCTTTTCGGCGTGAATGTCCATCATATGGACCGCCTTGCCGGGATTGATGCCGGGCGGCACGAACTTGCCCTCGATACCGGGCTTGGCGGGATCGGCGCTGGCGAGACACAGGTCGCGCTGCGCCGGATCGCTGTAGCTCGCGCAGCTCTTGCGCCATTTTTCGGGGTCCTTGGGATCGACGATATGCGCCTTGTCGGTGCCATAGGTCGACATATTGCCGTCGGCGTCGAGCAGATTGCCGCTGCGGTCGCGCTTGAAGATGCCGCGGAAGTTCCAGCCATGGCCGTGATAGTCGGCAAACTGGGTGTCCTTGTTGCTGTCGTTCACGTCATAGACGTCGCGCAGAAACTCGACGTCGGCCCACAGGCCGCGCGGGCTCGCACCTTCGGGATTGCGTTCGAGAACCTTGTGGACTTCGGCTGCGGTCGGATAGCGCTGTTGCTTGTATTTCTTCTGATATTCCTCGTCGCTCATCCCCGGTGGGCGCGGCGCGGTGTTGTCGGGGCCGGGCCATAGCTGCGGCGCGTCCGATTCATAATCCCACATCGTGTAGCCGAGGTAAGAGTTCAGGAAGATATTGGGCTGGTGCATGTGGCAATTCATGCACTGCGCCGTCGGGATCGCGCGGGTGAAGGCGTGGGTGATCGGATGCCCCGATTCGCGCCGGTCCTTCGCGGGTACGGCTTGCGGTCCGGCTTTTGCGGCTTCGGGGTCGATCAGCGCGCCATGGCCACCGGGCGACGGCGCATGTTTCTCCGCATCGCCATGCGCGTCGCCGGCGCCCCCACCATGTCCGCCGCCATGCCCGTCATCATCGGGTTTCCATTTCTTCCCCGCGATCGTCGGATCGATCGTCGCGCTTTCGCCATCGCGGCCATATTGCGCATAGGTCAGGCTGTGCCGCGGTTCGCGGTCGTTGGCATAGATGACATGGCAGCCGGCGCACCCCGACTGGCGATAATCGCCCGGCTGGTCGTTGGTTCCCATAAACCACATATAGGGGTCGTTGAGGCGCGTCTTGTGGAGATTGAGCACCGCAATCGCGACGCGCAGGCCGGTGCCGGGGCCGCGGTTCGACTGTTTGAGGTCGGGGCGTCCCGGTTCCTCGAGGCGCTGGATGCTGCCCGTCGGGTTGGGCAGGCCGATTTCGGAAAACTGCGTGTTGATATTGCGCCCGCCGCGTTCAAAGACGCGAAACACATCGCTAGGCGGCATGACATTCCAGCGCGGCAGCGGATAGAGCCGCGCCAGCGCTCCCCGCTTGGTCTCCGGTGCCGTCAATATCTTGTCGGACGGAAAGTCGGGTTTGCAGGCCTGTTTATATTCCTCCGCCGTCAGCTGCGACGAGGGCGAGAGGACGCACGCTGGATCGCCATCCCGCGTATAGGCCTCTCCGAACAGATATTGCTTATAGGGAACAATGCCGTTGTTATAGGCCGCGCCGCCCCAGAACATCGCCGCCGTGGACATCAGCGACCGTTCGGTCGCCTCGATAATCTCGAGGTGGCACGACCCGCACGCCTCGCGCGCGACGCGGTAGTCGCTCGGGTTGACGAAGCGGATATATTCGGGCGCTTCCTTGTTGAGCAGCGTGTAGCTGCGCTTCGGGTTCGCCGATGTGCCACCCCACGCCCCGGGCAGCGTCGGCTGGGGATGCGCGAGTTTCATCGCCGCCAGATTATAGGGATTGTCGTAGCCGAGTTCGGGGCGCCCGAACGCCGCGGGCGATTGCGAATCCCCGCCGTGGCAGTCGGTACAGCCCAGCCGCACCGCAGGCGTCGCGTGCATCGACGGCCGGTCGGTCTGGGTGTGGCAGCTGTAACAGCCCTTCGACTTTGCCTCGACGTCGGCCTCGCTCTGTTCGCGCGGCGCCGGCGGCGTGAAGCGATAGGTGACGGCGACCGGCTTTTCGCCTTCCGACGCGCGCGCGCCCTGCATACCGGCGGTCATCGCCATCAATAGGAAGATCAGGAGGGCGAGCAGCCTGCGCATCATCGTCTAGAAACTCACGATCAGATTGGCGAGGACCGAGACATAAGCCCGGTCGCGCTCGCGATTCTCGAACAGATCCTTGAATCCGTCACCGGGCAGCAGCACCGCGGCGCTGAGGCGGCCGACGATATTCTGTGTCGCCTTGGGCCGCCAGATGCCCGCCACCGACAGATCCCAGCCGATATCCTTGGGGATCGACCCTTCGCTGCGCAGCACCTGCAAACCCGCGGTATTGTCGAACCACAGATGATTGGCATTCACGCTGACGCGCGTTTCGGGCGACAGGTCGAAATCGGCGCCGGCGCCGACGAAAACGGTGCCAGGGTTGTTGAAATTCGACTGCCCCTCTTCCTTCGATGAGCGCAGCGAATTGAGGATGCCGTTGCGACCGTTGATCGAAATGACGCGCCCGCCGCCCGCAAAGGGAATCGTCTGACGAATCCAGTAGCTGGTGTCGGCGCCGCCGAAGATCGGATTTTCGAAGATCGCGTCGAAGCCGCCCTCGACATTGTTATAGGGATCGCTGTCGCCGGTGGCGTAAAGGCCCGACAGGCGAAAGCGCATCCAGTCATGATCATAGCTGAGTTCGGCGGCGCCGAAGCCCGCGCGGATCTTTGCCGGCTTGCTGGTGAAGAAGCTGTTCCGGTCCTCGCCCAGCGCCGCATAGAAGCTGGCGGTCAGATTAATCCGTCCGATGCGCCCGTCGGCGCTGTAGCCGAGGTAGGTCACGTCATATTCGCGGCCGCGCAGATCGCCGAGCAGCGCCGGGCGCACCGGAAAGCCGTTATGATCGATCTGGATGTCGTTCTTTTCGCGGTTGCGATTGTAGGTGACGCTGACCTGGCTCGTCAGTCCGACGAAGGGGAAGTCCTGGCGATAGAGGTTCGCGGTGAAGATGAAATCGTCGCGCGGGCTTTGCGTGATGTCGTTGAGCCCGCTGTTGGTGTCCTTTTCGAGCCGCCAGAAGGCCGCGACATTATATTGGAAGCGATTGTTGTCGCGGTTGCCGAACAGGCGGATGCCGAGTTGGCTGTCATTGAACAGGAAACCGCGAAAATCGCTCTGGAACGGCTGGATGCCGATGCGGATCGAATGGAAGTCGTAACGGTCGCTGTCGTTGCCCAGATGCTTGTCGACGAACAATTCCTGCACCCCCAGGAAATTGTCGTAACGATGGCTCGGCTGCGACGGGCGCACGTCGAGCACGCGCCGTTCGGGCACGTCGACATAGTTGAAATTATAGGCCAGCGTAACGCGATATTCGACGTCGGGCGGCTTGAAGGCGGTCGATCCCTTGATGAGCGCGGCACCCGCGATCAGCGTCTGCGACAGCACGAAGCTGCGGTTCTTGCCGAACACGTCGAGGCTGCCCGGCCGCTCGGTGGTCTGGACGCCGACCGGAATCGGAAAGGTGCGCGGTTCGAACACCGTGTCCGACACCGCGCTGGCGACGAAAAACCAGTCGTCGCCCCTGATCGGCAGCCACGGCACCTTCGACCGGTCGATCGGTCGATCGCCCTTCAGCGTATTCTGATGATAGGGGTCGAACCAGCGTTCCTTCACCACGCCAAGCGATTCGATGAGGCGCCAGCGGTCGGGCACCGGCAGTTGATCCTCGATCCCCGGAAAGGCCTGCGGCGGCGGCGGGCGCAGCGCCCCGACATTGTCCTGCCGCATCTGGTCGGGCAGGTCGGGCGTGTAGCCAGGACGGCGGCGCCCTTCGATGATCTGGGTGACCAGATCGTCCTTCAGCACATCCTTCCAGTCGACCGGCGGCGGCGGCGGGATCAGCGCTTCGCCGTCGGGCGCCGGGATCGCAGCCGGCGCCGCGTCCGGCGCGGCGCCATGGGGCGCGGGCGGTTCGGGCGGCGGCGGGGGTGGCGGCAGCGCCTGACCCGCCGCGGGCGCGCCCTGCGCCGCAAGCGTCGCGATGATCGGCAGCAGGCTGCTTCCAAGCGCGCTCATCGCCTATAGCCCCTGGCAGACATTCTGCTGGCTGGTGTCGAGGAAGGGCGCAAAGGGGCAGCTGATGTAGCGCAGGCGCACTGTCTTTCCATCGGACAGCGTGACGACGATATTGTCGGCACGCTTGTCGATCGGGGCGTTGCCGATCGTGCCCACGCGCGCGCCGCCGTTATGCGTCCCGAGGAAGCTGATCATATCGTCCTGGTCGATGCCGTCGCCCGACACGCCGATCGCGCCGACAAGCTGCGTCCCGCGATAGATGGGCACCGAACCCGGGAAAATCTGGATACCGTTCTGCAGGCGATTCTGCCCCGCCGCGACGTCGGGCAAGGTCGTGCAGCGTTGCGGCGTGTCGGTCGCGCTGGCGCCCGACACGAAGCCGAGGTGCACGCCGATATTGCCGATGACGAGGGCGGATTGCAGCCCGGTCGAAAAGGGATTGAACTGCGCGATCGGGCGCGACAGCGGGCCATTGGGCCGCCCGACCTCGCCGTCGGGGAAATAGGGGCGCGACAGATTGCCCCCCGACCGGTCGGCGAAGGCGAAGGTGCCGGTGAGCGCGCTCGGATCGTTCAGAAAGCTGCGCACCGCGGGGACGAAATGCTGCACGTCGGCGCTGGCGTTGGCGCTGAGTTCCGCTCCGGCGTTGGCGCCCGAGAAAAAGGCCGCGGTGCGCGCCTTCTGCAGCGATACGTCGGTGCCGAAAATCGGCGCGTCGGGCGCGCGCACGATGCCGAGCACGGCGCCATGCGTATCGACGAGGCTGATCGTCACCTGCGCCCGGCTGTCGAGCGGGCGGCGAATCTGCGCGCGCGCGCGGCTCATCACCGCAAAGGCATCTTCGAGCACGGCGCGCACCTCGGCCTGGGTCAGCGGCGCGCTGTTGGTCGATGCATCGGTGCCGGCGCGGATCGGGAAGCGGTTGGTGCCGCTGCCATTGGTCAGGACAAAGGCATCGCGGTTGGAAAATTCGGCTGCGGTCGAGGCGCGGATTCCCGACGCTTCACTGCCATAGGCGGTGCCCGCGACGATCGCCGCGGCGGCATAGCCGATGACCGCGACCAGATTGCCGGCCGTGCCGTTCAGGCTGGCGAAGCTCGCGCCGCCGCTCGTCTGCAAGCCGCCATAAGTGGCGTCCGAAAAGCGCAGCGTCGTCCCGTCGACGGTGATCTTGTCGGCGGTGATCGCCGCCGGCGCCTCGAACCCGCGCGTCCCGGCGAGCGCAATGAACTCCTCGGCATCATTGTCGATGTCGAGAATGTTGGAATCGCTGCCATAGACGCCGTCGCCCATCACCCCGATGCCGCCGACGAGCACGCCATTCTTGTAAAGCGGCAGGCCGCCCGGGTCGGCCGCGAGGCCGAGCGGCGAGCGCTTTGGCCCGATCAGCGCGCCGCCGCCCATGGCGCCGAAGCGCGCGGCAAGATCGCTGCACGGAAGCTGGCTGAACTGCACCCCGAACAGCGGCCCGCTCTCCAGCCCCGCAGTCGTCGGCGCGGGCGGGAAATGCTCCTGGACGATCTGGCTCGCGGTGCGCGTCGAAAAGGCGTTGCCGCCGCTCGACAGATAGGCGCCGGTGATCGCCTTCGCGATCGCACCCGCTTCTGCAGGGAAGGTGACGTTCTGCGCGTCGATATTGTCGCCGTTGGGCGCCGCCGAGGTCGTCGCGGTGGCGCGCGCGCCGTTCATGCGGAAGACACCGAGGACATTGCCGACGCGGTCGGTGACCGCGATTACCGACGGAAGGCCGCGCGCCTGCGCCTCGGCGATTGCGCCGGCCAGTACGGTCTGGACGTCGGCGACGCTGAGCGACTGGCTCGCGGGCGGCGTGTAGAGGCCGCCGGTCGGAGTGGGAGTCGGCGTCGGCGTGGGCGTTGGCGAGGGGGTCGGCGTGCCGCCGCCTCCACCGCCGCACGAGGCGAGGAGCAGTGCCGGGCCGGCGACAAGGGCGGCGGTACGAAAGAGGCGCGATCGGGTCCGCATCGGCTTACCGCAGCGCCTGAATCGCGCGCACCGCGCTGCCGAAGGAGGCTTGGAAGTCGCTGGGCTTGTAGGCGTTGGGATCCTTGACCGAGGCATAGGCGCGGTCGATGTCGGCGCGGATGCCCGCCGCAGCGCCGATGGTGATCCGCCCCGACGAAACCATCGCGTTGAGCAGCGTGTCGACCCCCATCACCGCCTGCGATGACCCCGCATAGTCGGTGAAGCGGTCATTGACCGCCTTCCCCGCAATCGCATCGACCATCGCAAAGGCGTCGGTGCCCGAAAAGGCGCGCGCTGCGAAGGCGCTTTTGAGCGCCGCGACCGTCTGCGCCAGATCAGCGGCGGCGCGAACCGCGGCCGGACGATCGGTCGCGATCGCGCGGTGGAAGGCGGCGCTGCGCGCGCCGAGCTGTTCGGCAAGCGCGGGCGAGGCCATGCGCGCGGCGGCCGAGAGCATGATCAGATTTTCGTCATTATAGGGCGGCATGCCTTCGGGAATGCCCGGCCGCGCCGGATTGTCGACGCTGGTCTTCACCGGCTTCGCCTGATCGTAGATCCGGCGGTGGCAACTGTGGCAGTCGAGGAAATAAAATTCGGGGAACATCCCCTCGGTCCCGCGTTTCGACTGGAACAGCGCGAGGCTGCGTTCGAGCGCGGTCGCCTGCCCCACCGCCCACATCTGCACATGGTCGGTGCGCGCGCCCGCCGCGCCGAACTTGCGCCAGCCATAATCGGCATCTTCCTGATGATGCGCCTGGAGCGAGGAGAAGAGGTCGAGCTCGAATGAAATGCGCGGATGCCCCGCCGCCATGATGCGGTGGGTGACGAACTGCCCCTCGCCCGCGGCCCCGAAATGGCAGTCGACGCACACGCCCGCGCGCACCACCGGATCCTCGAGCCGGCGCAAGCCGGCGCGCAGATTGGCGAGATGCTTCTCGCGCATTTCGCCGCCGGGGCTGGGGTTGGCGCCGACCCCGGCATAATGGCTCGCGATCCAGCTGCCTGCAGGACCGTGGCAGGATTCGCAGGTGACGCCGTCCTCGACCGGCGCGGCACCGCGGCTCGTTGCCGCATCGCTGTGGCACCCAAGGCACATCGAGGCGCGCGCCGGATCGCCGATGCCGAGGTTGCGGGCAATGAACTGGCTTCGGCTGGTGTTGAGCACGGCCCAGGCGCGGCTATGCGCGCCGCCGGGGGTCGAGGGTTCCTGCCAGCGCATCAACTCGTCCTGACGGACAACGACGCCGTCGCCCTCCATCCGGCCGTGGCAGGTCGATCCCGCGCAGGACGCAACACCCAGAAAACGCCCGCCGCTTTCGCCCTGCGAGCGCGCCGGAGGCGCCGAAAGCGTCGCGGCGATCGCAAGCATGGCAAGCAGCAGCGCCAGTGCCGCCACCGCCGCCCACGACCGATCGCCGCGCCCGATGCCAGCGTGCGTCGTCATTCCCACGAGTCCCCTTTTGCCCTGAGGGCCTTTTACCCTAAACGACCCCGAACGCCAGCATCGCGTCGGCGACTTTCTTGAAGCCGGCGATGTTCGCGCCCTTCACATAATCGATATAGCCGCCGCCCTGATCGCCATAGGTCAGGCAGCGTTCGTGGATGCCCGCCATGATATCCTTGAGCATCTGTTGCAGCTCGGCTTCGCTCCAGCTGCGCCGGCCGCTGTTCTGGCTCATTTCGAGGCCCGAAACCGCAACCCCGCCGGCGTTGGCCGCCTTGCCGGGCGCGAACATGATCTTTGCGTCCTTGAAGACATGAACACCGGCAAGGTCGGTCGGCATGTTCGCGCCCTCGCTCACCGCGATGCAGCCGTTCGCCACCAGCATTTTCGCATCATCGCCATTCAGCTCGTTCTGCGTCGCGCACGGCAGCACGACGTCGCACGGCACCGCCCACGGCGTTTTGCCCGCGGTAAAGGTGGCGCTCTTGAACTCGGCGCAATAATCCTCGATCCGGCCGCGCCGGTGCGTCTTGTGCGCCTTAACCCAGTCGATCTTTTCCTGGGTGATGCCGTCGGGATCGTGGATGAAGCCGCCCGAATCGGACAGGGTGAGCACCTTGCCGCCCAGCTGCACGATCTTTTCCGCCGCGTGCGTCGCGACATTGCCCGATCCCGAAATCACCGCGCTCTTGCCGACGAGATCCTGCCCCTTCGCCGCAAGCATGTTTGCGAGGAAATAGACAGCGCCATAGCCCGTCGCCTCGGTCCGGATCAGCGAGCCGCCCCATTCAAGGCCCTTGCCGGTGAGCACCCCGGTAAATTCGTTCGTAATGCGCTTGTACTGGCCGAACATGAAGCCGATTTCGCGTCCGCCGACGCCGATGTCGCCCGCCGGCACGTCGACGTCGGCGCCGATGTGGCGATAGAGCTCGGTCATGAAGCTCTGGCAGAAGCGCATGATCTCGCGCACGCTCTTGCCCTTCGGGTTGAAGTTCGACCCGCCCTTGCCGCCGCCCATCGGCAGGCCGGTGAGCGCATTCTTGAACGTTTGTTCGAACGCCAGGAATTTGAGGACGCTTTCGGTCACGCTCGGGTGAAAGCGGATGCCCCCCTTATAGGGGCCGATGGCATTGTTGTTCTGAACCCGCCAGCCGCGCTGGACGCGGATATTGCCGTTGTCGTCCTCCCAGCAGACGCGGAAGGACACGACCCGGTCGGGTTCGGCAATGCGCCGCAATATCTGCTGCGCGTGATATTCTTCCTTGTCGGCGATGAAGTCGAAAATATCCTCGGCGACTTCCTGCACCGCCTGGACGAACTCGGGCTGGCCCGGGTTGCGCCGCTTCACACCTTCCATGAACGTCGGAAAATCGACGTGATCCGCTACCGCCATGCACCCCTCCCACGCAAAGACTTGGGAAAACCGGTGCGACCCCCTGTTTTACGATTTTATCGTTGACCGACCTCGCCCGACAGAGGCTACACCTTTGCCCGCCAAAGGCAATATGGCGCGGCACCGTCGCGCGCGATTTCGCCGCGGCGAATATTCGGGGGATGGAATGAGCGAAACCAAGGCCATGTCGACGACGAACCGTGCGATCCTGATCGCCGCCTTCCTCCTGCTCGCCGGCGCGATCGGCTACGCGATCTGGCGCGATTCCGCCAATTATGCCGCGGCGCCCGCGCCGACGGCCGCAGCGTCACCCGATGCACAGCTTGCCGCAATCGAGGACCGGACGCGGCGCGAACCGCAAAGCGCCGACGCGTGGATGGCGCTCGGTGCCGCGCGTTTCGACCTTGGCGATTATCCCGGCGCCGCCGCAGCTTATGAAAAATCGGTCGCGATCGCGCCCGAGTCGGCTGGGCTATGGTCGGCGCTTGGCGAGGCGCGCGTGATGGCAAGTCCGCGCGATCCGATGCCCGCCGCCGCGGCCGAAGCCTTTGACAAGGCGATCGCGCTCAATCCCAGAGATCCGCGCGCACGCTATTTCATGGCAGTGAAGAAGGATATCGCCGGCGATCACAAGGGGGCGATCGACGAATGGTTCGCGCTGCTCGCCGACACGCCGCAGGGCGCTCCGTGGGAGGCCGACCTGCGCCGCACGATCGAGCAGGTCGGCGCGATCAACAAGATCGACGTCGCCCCGCGCCTCGCCGCGACGCAGCCGCGCGCGCTCAAGGCCGACGAGATGCCCGTCGCCGCGCGCGCAATCCCCGGCCCCAGCCGCGCCGACATGGAAACCGCCTCGCAGCTTCCCAAGGGGCAGCAGGACGCGATGATCGTGGGGATGGTCGACGGGCTGGAGGCCAAGCTGAAAGCAAATCCGGCGGACGTCGACCGCTGGATCATGCTGATGCGCAGCCGGATGACGCTCGGCGAAACCGCAAAAGCGGCGCAGGCACTGAAAGACGCGCTCGCCGCCAATCCGGGTGCGGCACAAAGGCTGAAGGCGCAGGCGCAGATGCTCGGGGTGCCGGGGACCTGATTTTTTAGCAGGGGGAGATAGTCGTGAAATCCGTGATGATATTGGCCGGCATAATGGCCATGGCCGCCGCCGCACCGACCGCAGCCGCACGCGAGAGCTTTGTGCTGGAAATCGGCGGCGAACAGCTGACGGGACTCGCGCCCGAAGGATATTGCGTTCCCAAGGGCAAGGACAAGGAAGCCAGCGATCTGCTTGCCACGGGTGACACGCAGAATTTCACCTTGATCATGCTGATCCGGTGCGATCGCCAAAATCATCCGCAAGGGTTCGGCGCCGACTATTTCCTGATCAAGGCGGCGCGCGAGACGATAGACGTCGTTATGGAACGCGCCGAATTCCTCAAGCTGATGGAGGCCGAGATTGGCAAAGCCGAATGGCGATCGGGTGAAACTTCGGACGCGTTGCTGAAAAATGCGTCGAAGGACGTAAGCAGCGCGCTGGGGACGGATATCGCGATATCCGGCGCACTGCGCCCGCATGGCGTCGACACGAGCTGCGCCTATCTTGGCGGTTCGCTGAACGTGGCCACCGACGGAAAAACGCTCCCCATAGTCGCGGGGGCCTGCCTGACCTCGGTCGCAGGCAAGCTGCTGTCGGTTAACGCCTATGACGAGGCGAAGCCGCCCGTCGACGCGGCCGTCCAGATGCGCCGCGCGCGCGCTTTAGCGATGCAGTTGAAGGCCGCTCCCTGACCCGAAAGCTGCCCTAACCCGCCATCAGCGCCGCATTGCCGCCCGCGGCGGTGATGTCGGTCGAGATCGATTTTTCCTCGGCGAAACGGTGCAGATAATGCGGGCCACCGGCTTTCGGCCCCGTGCCCGACAGACCTCGGCCGCCGAAGGGCTGCGATCCAACGATCGCGCCGATCTGGTTGCGATTGACATAGACATTGCCGACCGCCGCGCGCGCCGCGACATGCGCCGCGACGCCGTCGATCCGCGTGTGGACGCCTAGCGTCAGGCCATAGCCCGAGGCGTTGATCGCGTCGATCAGCGCGTCGAGCTCGCCGCCTTTCCATGTCGCGAAATGCAGCACCGGTCCGAAAATCTCGCGCCTGAGATCGGTGACATGATCGAGGCGGATCATCGTCGGCGGTACGAAGGTACCGCCCGCCGGCCAATCGGTGCGCGCCGCCTCTGCGATCACGCGGCCCGCGGCGCGCGCATCCGCGACATAAGCCGCAATGTTCGCTTGCGCCTCGGCATCGATGATCGGACCGACGTCGGTCGAGAGGATCGCCGGGTCGCCGATGTTGAGTTCGGCCATCGCGCCCGCGACCATGTCGATCATCGTGTCGGCGACATCCTCTTGCACGCAAAGCAGGCGAAGCGCCGAACAGCGCTGGCCCGCCGATTGGAAAGCGCTCGCGACGGCGTCACGCGCGACCTGTTCGGGAAGCGCGGTCGAATCGACGATCATCGCGTTGGCACCGCCGGTTTCGGCGATCAGCGTCGCGATCGGACCGTCACGCCCCGCGAGGCTGCGGTTGATCGCGCGCGCAACCTCGGTCGATCCGGTGAATGCGACGCCGATGATATCGTCATGACCGGTCAGCGCTGCGCCCACCGTTTCGCCGCGACCGGGGAGAAATGCCAACACATCGGCGGGCACACCCGCCTCGAGCAGCAATTCTATCGCGGCATGCGCGATCAGCGGCGTCTGTTCGGCGGGCTTCGCCAGCACGGCGTTGCCCGCGGCGAGCGCCGCCGAGACCTGCCCCAGAAAGATCGCCAGCGGGAAATTCCACGGGCTGATGGCAACGAAGACGCCCTTGCCTTCGAGGATCAGTTCGTTGCGCTCGCCGGTCGGGCCGGGCAGCGCGATGGGGTAGGAGAAATCGGCGCGCGCCTGGGCGGCATAATAGCGCAGGAAGTCGACCGCCTCGCGCACTTCGGCCACCGCATCGACGAGCGTCTTGCCCGCCTCGTCGATCGCCAGTCCCAGAAAGAGAGCATCGCGTTCCTCGAGCAGATCGGCCGCGCGTTCGAGCCGTTCGGCGCGGAAGGCGCCGCCGGCCAGACTCCAGTCGCCCTGCGCGGCGCGCGCGGCGGCGATGGCGGCATTGACCATATCGGCGTGGGCCTCAATTACATGACCGACGACAGCGCCGGTTGCGGGATTGCGCACCGCTTCGGCGGTGCCCGCCGCTGCCGTGCCGCCGACGATCGGCGCCGCGATGCGCCCGCTGTCACGCGCCCCGGCAATCGCGGCCGCCAGCGCCTCGGGCACGCCGGGTTCGCCAAGGTCATAGCCGCGCGAATTGCGCCGGACGGGATCGAAAAGCTGGAGCCCGGTCGGGATCTTCGACGGCACGCTCGCGATGCTGCGCGGGTCGACCGCCAGCTCTTCGGCGGTCACGTCGGGGTCCGAAAACTGGTGCACGAAACTGCTGTTCGCGCCATTTTCGAGCAGGCGGCGGACGAGATAGGCGAGCAGGTCGCGGTGGGTGCCCACGGGCGCATAGACGCGTACCGGGCGCGGCGGCGGCGACAGCGCAACGATCGCATCATGCGCGCCTTCACCCATGCCGTGCAGCCGCTGCAGTTCGTAATCGGCGCCGTCGAACAGTTCGGCGATGAAGGCCAGCGTCATCGCATTATGCGTCGCAAAGGCCGGGAAGATGCAATCCTGATGCTCGCGCAATATCTGCGCGCACGCCATATAGTTGAGGTCGGTGTGGTTCTTTGCGGTGAAGACCGGAAAATCGCCGAGCCCCATCGTCTGCGCGCGCTTGATCTCGGTATCCCAATAGGCGCCCTTGACCAGCCGCATCGACAGCATGACGCCCCGCGCGCGCGCCTTGGCGGCAACCCAGCGGATCGCCTCGCTCGCGCGCTTCTGATAGGCCTGGATCACGATGCCGAGCCCGGTCCAGCCGTCGGCGAGCCCCGCGTCGATCAGCGCGCCATAAACGTCGAGATGCGGTTCGAGCCGGTCGCTTTCCTCGGCATCGATCATCAGCGGAATGTTGACGCCGCGCGCGGCGCGGGCGAGCGCGATAACATCGGGGATCAATTCTTCGCGAACGCGCTCGGCCTGCAGATATTCGTAACGCGGGTGGAGCGCCGACAGCTTGATCGAAATGCCGTGGTTGGCAAATGGGTCGCCCGGCTTCGCATCGCGGCCGATGCGCGCGATCGCCGCGGCATAGCTGTCATAATAGCGCCGCGCATCCTCTGCGGTGCGCGCCGCTTCGCCGAGCATGTCGAAGCTGGCGAGTTCGCCCTTGTCCTTGTCGGCACGCCGCACCGCGGCGTCGATCGTTTCGCCCATCACGAACTGCTGGCCGAGCAGCTTCATCGCCGCGAGTGCCGCCTGGCGGATCACCGGCTCGCCCGAGCGGCGGATCATCGACTTGAGCAGGGTGAGCGGGTTCGCCTTGCTGCCCATCGCGCCGAGCATCAGCGTCGCCGAGCCCAGCGACAGGCCGCGCGCCGACAGCGCGACAACCAGCGGGCTGTCCTCATCCTCGCCCTCGCGCCAATGGCGTCCGGCGATCTTGTCGCGGATCAGCGCATTGGCGGTCGCGCTGTCGGGAACGCGCAGCAGCGCTTCGGCAAGGCACATCAGCACGACGCCTTCCTCGGTCGACAGGCGGTAGCGATTCATGAGCTGCGCGACGAGCGTTTCGCGCTCGCCCTCGGCCTTCGCCTTGCGGATGAGCGCGAGCCCCCGCCGCGTCACTGCCTCGAGGGTGGCGGGCGAGCGGGCAAGCTGGGTCCGCAGATCGGCGACAAGGTCGGCTTCGGAACGGCGGGCGAGGGCGCGGATGGCGGCGCGGTCGGTCGGCTGGGTCATGGCGCATGATAGCATGCGGTGAAAAGGCAATCCGCCTTCAATCGCGCACCTACGATTATCTTTTGACCTATTATCGGCGTCATATTAGGCAATTGGTATGGCAAATTCGAAAATCATGGTCGATCTGGACGAATTCGATCGCAAGATCATCGCGATATTGGGCCGCGACGGGCGGATGACCTACACCGAACTGGCGCAGCGCGTCGGCCTGTCGAAGACGCCTTGCCAGCAACGCGTCAAGCGACTGGTCGACAGCGGGCTGATCACCGGCTTTCGCGCGATCGTTGACCCCGCCAAGCTGGGGCTCGACCATGTGGCCTTTACCGAGGTCAAGCTGTCCGACACGCGCGAGGAGGCGCTACGCCGCTTCAACGACGCAGTGCGGCGGATTCCCGAGGTCGAGGAATGCCACATGATCGCGAGCAGCTTCGACTATCTCCTGAAGGTGCGTACCCTCGACATCCGCCGCTATCGCATCGTGTTGGGCGAGAAAATCTCCAGCCTGCCGCATGTCGCGAGCACCTCGACCTTCGTCGCGATGGAAACGATCTGCGAATCGGCGCGCTGAGCCGCCGGTCTGCACCGCTGCCGCATCCCGGCCAGAATCTCTTTCTTATTTCACGTCGGTTCGCCCGGTAGACGGCAGGCGCGAATCGATTTTCGCCACGATCCGGCATTCGAGGGACTGTGCAGCGCAGTCCTTCGCGACGGCCTTTTCGAGATCGTTCGGCCAAGCCGTCCAGGTCACATGCGGGCCACCACCCGCATCGACCGATAGCGCCACCTTGCTGTTGGACGACCAGGACACCGCCTCGCATTCATCCTTGGCTTCGGCCCGGCAGGCCGCCAGTGCCGCCTTCTTCGCGCTGTCAAAATCCTTCGCGCCGGACACCGACCACACCGAATTGCGCCACGGCGCCTTGCCGCTCTTGGTCCAGCTTTGCGCGGTAAACCAGGGCTTGCCGAAAGCGTCGGGATCGTATCGCACGGCCTGTTCCGTAACCAGGTCGAAAAAGCCCGCCTCGCTGCATCGCTTGTGCCTCTTTCGGCAGAAATCGAGCGCGCGCTTCTGGGCAGCCGTGGCCGAGGATGCGCTCGCTGCGCCGCCCATCACGCCGCCGCCCATCGTCAGGGCAATATAAACGTCCGAACCAGCCAGTGTGACGCTACAAGTCTTACCGCTGTCGGCCTGGCACAGCGCAACCACATCGAACGCCGCCTTGTCCGGCAAAGGTCGCCCGCCCACGATCCAGACCTCGCGCGGCGGCGTCCCCTCGGCACCCGCATCAGGCCACGCGAGAGCACCGTAGCGGCGATGCGGATCGTTCACCGGACCATAGATTCGCGGCGATTCGGAAATATTCTGCCCGGAGGGCGCGATCAACGCTGGCGCCGTCGCCCACTGGATTTCCTCGCACTCATCGTTTTCGTCCCTGCAATATTTGGCCATGGCCTTTTCTGCCTTGCCTTTATCCACCTCGGACACCGCATAAAGATCGCCCTCGACCCCGCGGGAGATGACAAGCGCGCCATTGGCGCCACCGGCCGCTGTCGTGCACCCGGATCCCATCGCTGCATTGCAGGCCGCCAGCGCCGCGCGATCGGCGCGCGTCCGATTCGAATAGCCGGTGACGAGCCAGGCCCAGCTAGAATCGCGATGCCAGGCGGCCGCATAATAATTGTCATAAGCGGACCTCGTCGGCTGTTGCGGCTCCTCCTCGCCGCCGCCATCGTCATAGCCGGGGTTTGGCGCACACCCTTGCCATCCGCCCGTCCCGCCGCCAATCGGGAAGAACCCGTCGGGACAGCCACCTTCCGCATGTGCTGCCGGAGACATGAAGTCGAAAAGGATCGCCGCGCATAGCGTAAGAAAAATCCGGCCGAGAAAAGGCTTCCAGTCCATGACGCGCGTCATCCCCACTGAATCTTTCATTCTGAAAATCAGCATTGGATAGCGGTTCGTGCCGGTAAGGCGACGGCTGCGGCGTACCAGTACAGATGCCGGTGATAGCGACATGGCCGATCGGGCGCGGCCTGACGGTTCGCCAATACCGATACAATCGATGCCGAGATTATCGTCGGCAGCAAGGTTAGATGGGATGAATGGAGGCCCGAGCCGGAATCGAACCGGCGTATACGGATTTGCAGTCCGCTGCGTCACCACTCCGCCATCGGGCCTCGCGCCGAACGCCGCGGCCGCTGTGTCGCGGGCCGGGCCGGGTGTTGGACGGCGCCGCTAGTGCGGGGCTTTGGCGGGCTTGTCAAGGATTCGCCAAGGCCCACTCCAATTCGCACGCATTTTCGCGCAATGCGGGGTTGGCGCCACCAACGCGGCCAGCTATGCGCGACGCAGCGCCGCGCGATGCTGTATTAGTATTGCAACACAGCATCGGTTCGGCTAGAACGGCCCCAAGCTTCAGGGCCCCAGAATCGGAAAACAGGCTGATGGCGACGAAATTGAACGAAGTGACTGCTGCGGACATGCGGGCTGCGATGATCGATAGCCAGCTGAGAACCAATGACGTGATCGACCCGGCGGTCGTCGCGGCGATGGGCAGCGTGGCGCGCGAGGCGCATGTTCCCGCGGCGTTGGCGAGCGTCGCCTATATGGACCGCGCGATCGCGCTGGGTCACGGCCGCGCGCTCAACGCACCGCTCGTCACCGGCCGCCTGCTGGTCGCAGCCGATATCCGGCCCGGCCAGCGCGTGCTGCTGATCGGTGCGGCGACGGGCTACACCGCCGCGCTGCTCGCGGCGCTCGGTGCGTCGGTCGTCGCGGTCGAGGAGCAGGCCGACCTGCTCGCCGCCGCCCGCGCCGCAACCGACAATCCCGCGATTCGCTGGGTCGAAGGTCCGCTGGCCGCAGGCGCGCCCGGCGAAGCGCCCGTCGACCGCATCCTGATCGACGGCGCGATCGAACAGCTTCCCGACGCGTTGGCAGCGCAGCTCGCCGAAGGCGGCAAGCTGGTCGCGGCGCGCCGCGAAGGCAGCGTCACCCGGCTTGTCCAGGGCGTCAAGACCGCCGGCACACTTGCGCTGCGCGCCTTTGCCGACATGGATGTCGCGGCGCTGCCGGGTTTCGAGGCCCCCAAGGGTTTTCGCTTCTGAGAGCCCCCCCTCCCTTCAGGCTGAACCATATCATGCACGACATCGACACAAAAATGACCGGACGACGCGCCCGCTGGCTAGCGGGCATGGCGCTCGGCGCGCTGGCGCTGTCGTCGCAGGCGCAGGCCGAGACGCTGCAGGGCGCGCTCGCCAAAGCCTATGAGAATAATCCGACGCTGACGGCGGCGCGCGCCGGACAGCGCGCGAATGACGAGAATGTTCCGATCCAGAAGGCATCGGGCCTGCCCTCGGTCGGTGCCAGCGTCGATTATCAGGAAAATCTGGTCATCCCGGGCAACAGCTTCGTTTCGCCGGGCCGCGTCCTGTCTGCGGGCAGCCAGCTCAGCGTGCCGATCTATCAGGGCGGCGCGGTGCGCAACGCGGTGAAGGCGGCCGAATATCGCGTCGAGGCCGGGCAATCCGATCTGCGCGCAACCGAAGCGAGCATTTTCTCGCAGGTCGTGGGCGCATATATGGACGTGATCCGCGACCAGGCGATCGTCCAGCTCAACCAGAAGAATGTCGCGGTCCTCAAGACCAATTTGCAGGCATCGAGTGACCGCTTCGAGATCGGCGATCTGACGCGCACCGACGTCGCCCAATCGCAGGCCCGGCTTGCGCTGGCCGAGGGCGACCTGCGCGGCGCCGAAGCCAATCTGATTCGCAGCCGCGAAAATTATGTGAAGCTGGTCGGCGATGCGCCGGTCGACCTCCAGCCGCCGCCGGCGCTACCCAATCTCCCCCACTCGGTTGAGGATGCGGTCGCGATCGCGCTCAACAACAATCCCGACATCGAAGCGGCAAACCAGCGCATCAACGCATCGCGCGCCGACATCGGCGCTGCGCGGGCCGCCCGCATGCCCAAACTGTCGGCGACGCTGGGGGGCGGCTACAACAATAATCTCCATTCGATTCCTGCCGGCAACACCGTGGCCGAGAATACGACGAAGAGCGCCGCCGCCGGCCTGTCGCTGACGCTGCCGATCTTTCAGGGCGGCCGCCCGTCGGCCCAGGTGCGCCAGGCGCAATCGCGCAGCAGCCAGGCGATTGAAACCTATGTTGCCACCGAACGCGACGTGATCGCGCAGACGCGCGGGGCCTATGCCGCGTGGCAGGCGAACGAGCGCGTCATCGCCGCGACCGAGCAGGCGGTGGGCGCCAATGCCCTGTCGCTCGAGGGGGTGCGCGCCGAAAACAGCGTCGGCACGCGCTCGATCCTCGACATATTGAATGCCGAACAAGAATATCTGAACGCGCAGGTCCAGCTCGTCTCGGCGAAGCGCAACAGCTATGTCGCGGCTTTCTCGGTCCTCGCCGCGATGGGCAAGGCCGAAGCGCGCGACCTGGGGATCGAGGGCGGCGCGCTCTATGATCCGGCGGTAAATTATCGCCGTGTTCGCGGTCAGATCTGGGATTGGGCCGACGATCCGAAGCCGCAGCAGCAGGCCACCGATACGCGCAGCGTTCCCGCCGCCGATGCCAGCGTGCCTGCCGTGGAGCCGCTTCCCCAACAATAAGACTTGGCAAGCCCGCCCGCGCGCCGGTATGAACATGGTTAACCGGTATTTCCGGTGGAACTTAGGGGGCAAGCATGGGCGACATGTCGCGGGAGCCATCGATGGAAGACATTTTGTCGTCGATCCGGCGCGTCATCGCGCGTGACGAGGCCCCTGGGGCGCGCGCGCAGCGTGCGGCGGTGCCGAGCGAGGATATTCTCGACCTCAACGAAGAGGAAGAAGACGCCGTCGCCGAATCAGCCCTTGACGACAGCGGCGCCGCGACCGCGCAGGAAGAGCTGGTGTCGGTTGCCAGCGCCGATGCCGCGCGTCAGTCGCTCGAAGCGCTCACCGCCGCGATGGCGCCAGCCGCGGCCGCGGCCGCCGCGACGGTGCCCGCAGGGGGACGCAGCCTCGAGGATGTCGTCGTCGACGCGATGCGGCCGATGCTCAAGCAATGGCTCGACGCCAATCTGCCGGCGATGGTCGAATCGATGGTGGCGCGCGAAATCAGCCGCATCACCGGCAAGCGCCTCTAAGGCTCAGGCCGCCCAATCCTCCAGCAGATAGCGCGCGATCGCCAGCGGCGGCGGTGCCATGAAGCTCGCGCCCATGTCGCCGGCGAGCGCCGCGCGTACCTCCGCACGGTCGACCCACATCGCCGCTTCAAGTTCGGTGGTGTCGATCGTCAACGCGGCGTCGCGCGCGACCGCGCGGCACCCGATCATCAGCGACGAGGGGAAGGGCCAGGGCTGGCTCGCCACATAAGATACATCGGACACGGCGATGCCCGCTTCCTCGAACAATTCGCGCGCCACCGCTTCCTCAAGCGATTCACCCGGCTCGACGAAGCCCGCGAGAGCCGAAAAGAAGCCCGGCGGGAAGCCGGGCTGGCGGCCGAGCAGCACGCGGCCATCATATTCGGCGAGCATGATGACAACGGGGTCGACGCGCGGGAAATGTTCCGCCCCGCAAGAGGCGCAGCGGCGACCCCAGCCGCCCCGGAACAATTCGGTCGGTGAACCGCAAACGGCGCAGAACCGGTGCCGCGCGTGCCAGTCGACGAGGCTGCGCGCGCCGCCGTAGAGCGCCGCTTCTTCGGGCGACAGCATCGGGAGCAGCCGCATCACGGTGCGCGAACGCGCATCGACGCGCCCTCCGGCATGCGCCTCGCGCACGAAGCGGGGCGCGCCGCTATCGTCGATCCCGAGCAGCAACAGCGCACGCTCGTCGGCCGGATCAAGCGCTTCCCATATCAGCCCGCCGCCGCTGCCCGGCACCGGATCGATGCCGTCAAGCAGCAGGCAGGTCGCGCGCGGATCGGCGATCGCCGCCGCGAAAGCATCGGGATCGGTGCGGAGCCGGTCGGCGCGGTCGAGCCGCGCCCCGGTAAAGCCGAGCGGCAGCGGCATCAGGCCATCACATCCTTGTAAAAGGCCTTGCCGAAGTCGCGTTGGAAGGGCAGCGCCTCCGACGGCATATATTGGGTATAGCCGCCGACGCGATAGCCGCGGCGGCGATCGACAAAGGCGATGGTGCCGGCCGCACCGCCCCAGCCATAAACGCCTTCGCCGGTCGGCGATCCGGCCAGCGACACGCGGCCGCCGGCGCCAAAGCCCTCACCGTCGATGAACGTATTCTTGCGATCAACCGAATCGGCGAGCAGGTTCGACATGCCGAGCCGCGCGGTTTCGGGCTTCATGATCCGCACGCCGCCGGTTTCACCTTCGCCGAGCAGCATGGCGAGGAACCGGTCGTAATCGCGCGCCGTCGAAACGAGACCGCCGCCGCCATAGGGCATCGGCGGCGGGTCGAGGTAGATCGAGCTCGTCGCGGGGTCGATCGGCAGCAGCACGCCGCCCAGCGGCGCATAGTTGGTCGACAACCGCGCTTCTTCGTCGCCGGTGACGCGAAAACCGGTGCTCGCCATCCCGAGCGGATCGAAAATGCGCGCCTTCAGAAAGGCGTCGAAGGGCTGACCTGAGACGACCTCGATCACGCGGCCCATCAGGTCGAGCCCGACCGAATAGCTCCAGCGGGTGCCGGGTTCATAGACGAGCGGCAGCGTCGCGAGCCGGTCGGCGAAAACCGCCAGGCTCGGCGCGGGGGTGGTCGGCGGGAAGCCTGGAATCGGCAGACGGCTGACCTGCCCGCCCAATATCCCCGCTTCGTTATAGGCGTCGCGGAGCGGCCCCTTCTGGACAATATTATAGCCGAGCCCGGCGGTGTGGGTGAGAAGCTGGCGGACCGTGATCGGCCCCTTCGCGGGGTGCACGTCGGTGATCGATCCGTCGGGAGTGTTCTGCACCTTCATCGCCGCAAAGGCCGGAAGGAAATCGGCGATCGGCTGATCCAGCGTCATCTTGCCGTCCTCGATCAGCAGCATGGCCGCCATGCCGGTGACCGGCTTGGTCATCGAATAGAGGCGCCAGATCGTGTCCGGAGCCACAGCGCGCTGCGAATCCATCGCCTGCTTGCCTGCGCCCAGATAGTCGGGCGGCGCCTGATCCTTGCCTATCGCAGCGATAGCGCCGGCGAGTTCGCGGCGGTCCACGAATCCCTTGATGAAGGCGTAGGTCGCCGGATAGAGCGCCTCGGCATTGGTCCAGGCGAAGGCGGCGCGCGGCAACAGCGTCGCGCTGCCCCCCAGCGCCAGGCTGCCGAGCAGCGCGCGGCGCGAAATCATCATCGTCATCGGTCACTCTCCCGCATCTTGTCGACCAGTTTGCGATACAGCGTCGGCAGACCGGCCGCGTCAAGCGCCGAAATCGGCCACCACTCACCTTCCCCTGCGGCATCCTCAACTCCGCGCCGGACGAGCGTCAATGTGAGGTCGAAATGGGTGAAGCCGTGCCGCACGGAGACGGCTCCGTCGCCGGATGCGGGCGGTTCGTCCCACGTACCGCCGGGCAATGCCCGCATCCCGCCGAGCATCCCCTTGTCGGGGCGCCGTACCAGCCACAGCCGCGCATCCGATTCGATCCACCAGGCGCTTCCGTGGCGCTGCGGCTTCGCCTTTTTGGGCGGCTTGACCGGAAGGGATTCGGCGGTGCCGGCCGCAAATGCGGCGCAGTCGGCGGCGAGAGGACAGCGGGTGCAGGCGGGGCTGCGCGGCGTGCAGATCGTTGCGCCCAGATCCATGAGAGCCTGCGCGAAGTCGCCGGGGCGATCGCCCGGAACGAGCGGCGCCAGCGCGGCACGGATCGCGCGCTTTGCCGCCGGCAGCGGCGTGGTGATCAGCCGGTGGCGCGCGATCACCCGCTCGATATTGGCGTCGACAACGACCGCGGGGCGGCCAAAGGCGATCGCCGCGACCGCCGCCGCGGTGTAATCGCCAACGCCCGGCAAGGCACGCAAGCCCGCCTCGCTGTCCGGAAAAAGACCGTCATGATCGGCGACCACCGCCCGCGCGCAGGCGAGCAGGTTGCGGGCGCGGGCATAATATCCAAGGCCCGCCCACGCCGCCATTACGTCCGCGTCGTCGGCCGCCGCGAGATCGGCGACGTTCGGCCAACGTGCGGTAAAACGGGCGAAATAGCCTGCGACAGCAGCAACGGTCGTCTGTTGCAGCATCACTTCGGCGAGCCAGATGCGGTAGGGATCGGGCGTCACCACGCTCCCTGGCGCGATACGCCAGGGGAGGATGCGCGCCGCATGGTCGTACCAGGCGAGCAGCCGCGGCGCGAAATCCGCGTCGGCCGCGATATCGGGGTCTGGCATCTGGACGCTCACCCCCCGCCTATGGCATGGCGGCGGCGATGGCGAAAGCAGGCTCCAGCGACGGCGACAAGTCCCCTAAAGCGCGCACGAAGAAGGCTGCCAAAAAGCCGCCGGCGCGCAGCTATGAGCGGCCGCGCGGCGGCGAGGCGCGCGCGATCGCCGATATGGTTCCCGAAATCGGCCGGACCGCCTTTCGCAAATTCGGCTTCATCCAGTCGTCGGTCGTCAGCCGCTGGCGAGAAATCGTCGGCGATCGGCTCGCCGATGTCACCCAGCCTGCGATGATCCGCTTTCCCGCCGGACAAAAGGCGGGCGGAACGCTGCATCTGACGATCAGCGGCGCGCATGCACCCATGCTGCAGCATGTCGCCCCCGATATCGTCGCGGCGGTCAATCGCTTCTTCGGCTATGCCGCGATTGCGAGCGTGCGCATGACGCATGGTCAGGTCGCGCCCGCCCCCGCCCCCGTTCAGCAGCCGGCAATGCTGAAGCCGGTACCCGCCGAACTGGGGGATAGCCTGCGCGACATCGGCGATCCGGAACTCAGGACCGTGCTCGAACGCATGGCCGCCGGGCTTGCCAGCGCGCCGAAACTCCCGCGCATCAGTTGAAGGAAGACGGCACGTCCATGCCCAAGATATCCGGTCGCACCCTGTCCCGCCGCACCGCCATCGGCGCCCTGTCGATCGCCGCGCTGTCGCTGGTCGCCGCCGCGCCCGCCGCTCCGGCGCCGGCCTGGTCGTCGAAGATCAGCACCAGCGCGATCGGTGCCTATATCGTCGGAAACCCCGCCGCCAAGGTGCGTCTGGTCGAATATTTCAGCTATACGTGCACCCACTGCGGCGAATTTGCGCGCGACGGCGACGTCCCGCTCAAGGCCCAATATATCGACAAGGGGCTGGTGGTCTTCGAATATCGCAACCTCGTTCGCGACCCGGTCGACCTGACCGCAGCGCTGCTGGCGCGCTGCGGCGGCGCCAAGGCCTTCGCGGCCAACCACCACGCCATCTTCATGGCGCAGCCGGTCTGGCTGACGAAGGTGCAAAAGGCGCCCGAAGCCATGGTCAAGAGCTGGTATGTCGGCACCGAGAGCGAACGCGCGCGCAAGATCGCGGCCGACACCGGCCTCGGCGCGCTGATGGCGAAACGCGGCTACACCCAGGCGCAGATGAACGCCTGTTTCGATAGCGAGGTCACGCGCGCCGAACTCGAAGGCATGACCAATATCGGCCTGGGTGCCGACCATGTGCGCGGCACGCCGGCCTTTTTCATCAATGGACGCCACACCGACGTGACCGTCTGGTCCGCGATCAAAACGCAACTCGACGCGGCGCTGAAGGCCTCGTAAAAGCCCGTTCACGCGAATTATCCGGAGACTATCCCCAATGACCAGATTGCCCCTTCGCCCCATCCTTCTCGCTTCGATCGGCGCCCTTGCGCTCGCCGGTTGCGGCAAGGGCACTACCGACCAGTCGAAGGAACAGGCGGTCGTCGCCAAGGTCGCGGCGCCTGCGGGCAAGCAATGGTCGACAACGGTGACCAAGACCGCCGAGGGCGGCTATCTGATGGGCAACCCCGACGCGCCGATCAAGATCATCGAATATGCGTCGCTGACCTGCTCGCACTGCGCCGATTTCTCGAAGGAAAGCCACGAAGAGATCAAGCGCGACTTCATCGACAGCGGCCGTGTCAGCCTGGAAGTGCGCAACTTCATCCGCGACCCGCTCGACGCGATGGCCGCGGCAGTCGTGCATTGCGGCCCGGTCGATCGCTATTTCCCGCTGCAGGAAAATGTCTTTGCCTCGCAAGCCGAACTGTTCGCCGGCGCGCAGGCCAATCCCAAGGGCGGCGAAGCCGCGATGGCGCTGCCCCCCGCGCAGCGCTTTCCCGCGCTCGCCAAAGCCTGGAAGCTCGAAGAATTCTTCCAGTCGCGCGGCGTAACCGCCGACCAGATCAATGCCTGCCTGTCGAACGTCGACAATATCAGCAAGCTTGAGCAGATGACCAACAAGGGCATCGAACAGTTCAAGATCCAGGGCACGCCGACCTTCGTCATCAATGGCCAGGTCGCCGAGGGCATCACCACCTGGGGCCCGCTGCGCGACCGCCTGCGCACCATGGGCGCCCGCTGAAGACAATAGCCCTCCCCGTCGCGGCGGGGAGGGCGGCACCCCTTGCGACTCGACCGCCCACGCGCCATGACGGTGCCAGGGGGATATGTGACAGCAAGGTTGCACCGGCTCCGATTCGCTGACCTGCACGAGGTGGCCTCGTGCAGATAAGACGCCTGCGCCTGACCGGTTTCAAAAGCTTCGTCGAGCCAACCGAATTGCGGATCGAACCCGGGCTGACCGGCGTCGTCGGTCCGAACGGCTGCGGCAAATCGAACCTGCTCGAAGCGATCCGCTGGGTGATGGGCGAATCGAGCCCCAAATCCATGCGCGGCGGCGGGATGGAAGATGTGATCTTCGCCGGCACATCGCAGCGCCCGCCGCGCGATTTTGCCGAGGTGGCCATCCATTGCGATACCGAAGGCAATGTCGTCGCGGGCCTGTCCGACGCGAGCGAAGGGCATGAACTCGAGATCATCCGCCGTATCGAACGCGGCGCGGGCAGCGCCTATCGCGCCAACGGGCGCGACGTCCGCGCCAAGGATGTCGCGCTGATCTTTGCCGACGCCGCGACCGGCGCGCACAGCCCCGCCCTCGTCAGTCAGGGCAAGATCGCGAACGTCATAGCCGCCAAGCCGACCGATCGCCGCGCGATGCTGGAGGAAGCGGCGGGCATCGCTGGTTTGCACGTCCGCCGCAAGGATGCCGAGCAAAAGCTGCGCGCGACCGAAACCAACCTCAATCGCCTGTCCGAAATCGTCGCCGACATGGAAGTGCGCGCAAATGCGCTGCGCCGTCAGGCGCGGGCGGCGGAAAAATATCGCAAGCTCAGCGACGATATCCGTATCGCCGAAGGCCGGCTGATCTACGCGCGCTGGCGCGATGCCGCCACCGCCGCCGATCAGGCGCGCCGCGAAGCCGATGCCGCCGAAGCCGCCGTGAAGGCCGCGCAGACCGAACTCGAAACCGTTTCCGCCGCGCAGGTCGAAGTGGCGACGCGCGTCGGTAGCGCGCGCGCCGAGGCGCAGGCACAGCGCGATGCGCTCGCCGAGGCGACCGCGACGCTTGTCCGACTGCAGGGCGAGGAACGTGCCGCGCGGCAACGGCTCGACGATCTGGCGGCGCAGCAGGCGCGGCTCGCCGAGGACCGGGCGCGCGAGGGCGAATTGGCGCGCGACGCCCATGCCGCCCTGACCGCGCTCGACGCCGAGGCGAAGCGTCTCACACAGGACATTGCCGCGCACGACGCGGGAAAGGCGGCGCTGGTCGAGGCGCATCAGGCGGCCCAGGCACGCCTCCGCGATGCAGAGGTCGCACTCGCGCAGGCACGGGCGAAGGCGGCGAGCGAAGCCGCCGATCGCCGCATCGCGGTGTCGGCGCGCGACACGGCCGAAGCCGCCGTCCGGCGTATCGCCGGCGACCGTCAGCGGGTCGAGGCCGAAATCGCCGCGCTGGGCGACAGCGCCGCACTCGCCGCAACCCAGGCCGAAAGCGTCCGCGGCGCCCAACAGGCCGAAGCGGCGATAATTTCCGCGGAAAGCGCGCTGCACGAGGCCGAGGCCGACCGCGAAGCGATCGCGGCCGATCTTGGCGCAATCGATGCCGGTCTTGCCGAAGCACGCGCCGCGCTCGCCGCGCTCGACGGCGAGGCGGCAACGCTCGAACGCGCGCTCGCCGCCGCCCGCACCGACGACGACCGCATCCTCGACCGGCTGCGCGTGACGCCGGGCCACGAGGCGGCGCTCGCCGCCGCGCTCGGCGATGATCTCGACGCCGGGACCGACCGCGCCGCCGCGCGCAGTTGGGGCGCCGCCGATGCCGACAAGAACGACCCGGCGCTGCCGGCAGGCACGCAACCGCTCGCGGCGTTCGTCCAGGCGCCCCCGGCGCTCGTGCGGCGACTCGCCCAGATCGCGGTTGCCGATCGCGACACCGGCCAGCCGCTCGCGGTCGGCCAGCGGCTCGTCACCCTGGACGGCGTGATGCGCCGCTGGGATGGCTTCGTCACGCGCGGCGACGGCGCGACGGCGACCGAGCGGCTGCAACGGCAGAATCGCCTCGACGCGCTCGCCGCACAACGCCCGCAAGTCGAACTCGGGGTGCAGGAATTGCAGGATCGGCGCCATGTTGCGGCAACGCAGCTTGCCGAGCGAACCGACGCCGCCGCCGCGGCGCGCAAGGCGCTCGCGAGCGCCGACGAGGCACGCCGCACTGCGCTGCGTGCCGCCGATCAGGCGCAGGCCGCGCTCGACCGTCACCGCGACGCCGCCGCGCTGTTCGACCGTCGGCTCGCCGAAATTGCGGCGGCCGGGAGCGACGCCGCTGCGGACCTCACCGCGAAGGAGGCGGCGCTCGCCGCGCTCCCCGACGACAGTCTGGCCCGCGCGGCGCTTGAGGGTGAAGAAAGTGCAACCGACCGCGCGCGCAGCGACGCCAATGGCGCACGCGACGCGCTCGCCGATCATGAGCGCGCCCTTGCCGGCCTCAGCGAGCGGCACGCGGTCGTCGGCGCCGAGATCAAGAGCTGGAAGGCGCGCGCGGGCGAAGCGGCACGGCGCGTGACCGACATGGACAAGCGCGCCGACGCGCTGACAGCCGAAGCCGCGAAGCTTGCGGGCCTGCCCGAAAAGCTCGCCGCCGATAGCGAAGCTGCTGCGGCCCGGCAGACGGAGGTGCGGGGTAAAGTGGGCGCCGCCGAGGCGCAGGAGCGCGAAGCCGAAGCGGCGCTGCGCGAGGCCGAAGCGGCGCTGACGACGATCCGCGAGCGCGTCGCCGCGGCGCGCGAGACACGCGCCGGCGCGGTGGCACGCTCCGAAAATGCCGAGCTGCGCCGCATCGAGATGGGGCGCCTGTCGGGCGAGCGCTTCGAATGTCCGCCCCCCTTGCTACCGCAGAAGGTCGGGTTCGAGGGTGATGGCGTCGACGATGCAAATGCCGAGTCGGCCGCGCACGACCGGCTGATCGGCGAACGCGAGCGGTTGGGCCCGGTCAACCTCGTCGCCGCCGACGAGCTTGCCGAACTCGACGTCGAACGCGAACGAAGCGCCGCCGAGATCGAGGAGCTGCAACAAGCGGTCAACCGGTTGCGCGGCTCGATCGGCAACCTCAACCGCGAGGGCCGCGTTCGCCTGCTCGCCGCCTTCGAGACGGTGAACGAACATTTCCAGCGCCTGTTCACCACGCTGTTCAACGGCGGGCAGGCGCATCTCGAACTCGTCGATTCGGACGATCCGCTCGAGGCCGGGCTGGAGATCATGGCGCAGCCGCCGGGCAAGCGCCTCGGCACGCTGACTTTGCTCTCGGGCGGCGAACAGGCACTGACCGCCGTCGCGCTGATCTTCGGCCTTTTCCTGACCAATCCGGCGCCGATCTGCGTCCTCGACGAAGTCGATGCGCCGCTCGATGACGCCAATATCGAACGCTTCTGCGACCTGCTCGACCGGATGACGCGCGAGACGAAGACCCGCTATCTGATCGTCACCCACAATGCGGTGACGATGGCGCGCATGCATCGCCTGTTCGGAGTGACGATGGTAGAGAAGGGCGTCAGCCGCCTCGTCTCGGTCGACCTCGGCGGCGCCGAAGAACTGCTTGCGGCCGAATAGGCGCCCGCGTCAGGGGGCGCTGCCGACCACCAGCATCGCCGCGAAGACCAGCAGCCCCGCAAAACGATTGCTGCGGAATTTGGCGAGCGCGTCGGCGCCATTGTCGGGATCGAGCGTGACGACCTGCCCCGTCAGATGCAGCGCGGCGGGGATCAGGGCGACAAGCACAAGGGCATCGGGACGAACATTCCACAGCGCGCCCGCCCAGCCGCCGAGCGCCACAACGTAGCAGAGCGCGACGCCGGCCTTCACATGCCGCCCCATCGCGCGCGCGCTCGATTTCACGCCGACGAGTGCGTCATCCTCGATATCCTGAAGCGCATAGATGGTATCATAGCCGATCACCCAGGCGATCGTGCCCGCATAGAGGAAGGGCAGCGCCAGCCCGCCTTGATCGTTTGCGCCGCCGCCGACCGCGATCCAGCCGACGAGCGCGCCCCAACTGAAGACAAGGCCGAGCCATGCCTGCGGCCACCAGGTAATCCGCTTCATGAAAGGATAGGCGGCGACCAGCGCGAGGCTGGCCACCGCGACGATCTGCGCCGGCAGGGGTAGACGCAGCAGCACGACGAGCCCGATCATCGACAGCAGCAATGTCCACATCAGGGCGTTGCGCACCGACACTTCGCCGCTCGCGACCGGGCGCACCGCGGTGCGCGCCACCTTCGCGTCAAGATCGCGGTCGACGATGTCGTTATAGACGCAGCCCGCGCCGCGCATCACGATCGCGCCGAGCAGCATCCACAGCAGCAGCGGCCAATGCGACCAGGCCCCGCCCGCCAGCGCCAGCGCCCATGCGCAGGGCCAGTAGAGCAGCCACCAGCCGATCGGCCGGTCGAAGCGCGCAAGCAGCGCATAGGGGCGCATGCCTGCGGGCAGGATCGCCAGAAAGCCCTGATGCTGGCTGTCGGGGGTATGCGTCGCTGTCATCGCCGCCCGCGCGATAGCAGGGGGCGCGGCGACAATAAATGGGGCATCGGCGTCCGGCCGCGCCCCGGTCGATCAGGTGCAGGTCATTTTCGTGGCCGCAGGGGACGGATTATAGACGCCGTCGCCGCCCGCCGGACCCTGCAGATCGCGACCTTCGCGGATATTGAAGGCGGCGGTCGTGCGGATGACGCGCGGCCCGAGCCAAGCGGCAAAGGCAAGCGGCTGATATTGGTAAGTGACTTCGACGAACATCACGGCGGTCCCGGTCGCTGCGGTGACTTCCGCGCCCGGTTTCCCCATCCCTTTAAAGGCGGTGCCCGTCTTGCCGGTCCCTTGCAGACCATAGGCCGAATTCACCGGATAATTCCCATAGCAGCGTTGCCAGTGGATCCACTGGCCGCCGCTCGAATTGCGCTCAAGGCTCGACAGGATGATGCGGCCGTGGGCCTTGAAGTCCAGCCCGCGCGACTGCTCCTCGACGCCTGCGAAAACCTCGTTGATATCGACTTCGCGCACCCGCGGCAGCGACAGGTCGCTGCCATAGGCGATACGCGATGCGTTATCCGCGGCGCTCAGCGCCACCTGGCTGATGCGCGTGTTCGCCAGCGTCAGATTGGCGATCTCCAGCCCCCCGAAGCCCAGAAACACGAGCAGCGGCATCGTGAAGGCGGTTTCGATGAGCACGACGGCCTTGTCGTCGCGCGCGAAGCGCACCAGCCGGGCGGTGCGGCGCCGGGCGTGGGCAAGGATGCGGTTCAGTTGCATATCACCTTACTCGTCACGGTGTTGACGTTATACGGCTGGTTGCGGAGCACGGTCGTCGCGTAGAGATAGGTTTCCGGGGGCTGGCCGAGCATGCGCCACACCGGCAAAATGCGTTCGAATTTCATCTTCGCGGTGTAGAGCACGACATCCTCGGCGCCGCCGTTGCCGTTCGCGCCCTGATCGGCATCCCAACTATTGTTGCCGTTGCGATCTTCGAAACATTCGCCCGAATCATAGCGGTTGTTGTTGTTGGCATCGGTGAAGGGTTCGGGCTTGCCGACGTCGTTGAAGCTTTCATAGGATTTGCGGGTGAAGGTCACCGGGGCGCCGGGAAAGACATTCTGAACCTGATCGCGCACCGCCGCGTCGATGAGCGTCTGGTTGGATGCCGCCGATTCAAGCGTCGAGGCCCGCGCCGCGTTGCTGACGGCGCCCTGCAGCACCTGCTTGGCGTACATCTGCCACGTATAATCGAACAGGCCCATCAACAGCAGGATGAAGACCGGCGCGATCAGCGCAAATTCCAGGATCGCAGTGCCGCGCTGGTGGCGGCGAAGGCGGCGGAGGAGCGACGGTATCCGGATCATTGCGAGAGTCTCAGCTTCGAAATCTGGCGTGCGATCGCCTGGAAATTGTCGTTGAGCTGCGAAGCGTTGGAGGCTTCATAGGCCTTGCCCGGCGTCGCACAGGTCGTGAGCTGCGAGTTCAGCGAGGTGCCGAAGCCGACCACCCAGATGGTGATATTCTTCGCCTTTGCCTTTTCGCAGAGCTGGAGGAAGCGGTTGTTGTGCCGGTCGGTCAGATTGCTGTCGCTGGTCCCGCCGACACGCTGCATCGTCCATTCATAGCCCTGGAAGGTCAGATTCCCCATATTCGCCGACATGTCGCCGTCGGTCATGAAGACGATATGGCGGCTGATCGGGCGCTTGTTCGGCGCTTCGGCATTTTCGTCGGCGAACATGCCGTCGGGCGACAGGAGGCGGATGCCCCAGACCATGCCCGAATCATGATAGGTGCCGCCGACGGGCTGCAAGGCGTTGATGTAGGTGTTGAAGCTGGAACGGTCGCTCGCCGTCATCGTCGTCAGCTTCATCGACGGCGCGGGGCAGACGCCCCAGCCGCTGCTCCAATATTTGGAGTAACGCTGCCAGCTGCCGCCCGACGTGCTGTCGCTCGACACGCTGCTGCTGCTGACGTTGAGCGAACTCGTCGTGCCCGACGTCGACGGATTTTTGGCGCGCGGGAAGGCGATTTCGGGAATCAGCACTTTCCACTTGGTCCCGTCGTCGCTCGTCGGCGCGCTGTCGACATCCATGTCGCGGGCGCCGGCCGGCGCGGTCTGCGTCGGACCGAAGGCGACGGTTTCGCGCTCCATGACGCATCCGCCCCAGGTGGCCGAATAGTTGGTGCCGCTGTCGCCCGTGTCGGTGACGATCGCCGAGCCCGCCTTCGCCTGCGTGACATCGAAAACGCGATCTTCGTACCGATATTTATTATCGAAAGTCTGGATCGGCTCTTCGGTGGTCGTCGTCGTCGAGGTGCGCGTATAGGTCGCCACGCGGCGCTGCAGGCGGCACCTGTTGCTCGACCAGGTGTACTGGTAATTATAATAGGTATAGGTCTGCGAGCTGTTGTTGGTCGTGACGCGGTTGCCGTTGCTGTCAAAGGTCTGCCCGGTCTGGTTGACGGTCGGCGACCCGCTTGGCGACGGCGTCGTATCGGCCGGCGGCTCCAGATTGCCGCAGCTGCTGCTGTTCTGACCGCTCACCGTGCTGACGTTCGACCAGCTGCCATAGCTGACATTGCCGGTCGACGAGCCATTTTCGACGGTCTGGCCATTGCCGTAGGTGATCTTGAAGATCGGCGTGCGCGAAGGCAGCAGCACATTGTTCGAAAGCCAGTCGGGATTCTTTGCATAGAGAATCTGGCCGACATTGGCGCTCGAGCTGTAGGGCACGACGCCAAAACGCAGGCGGCCATCGCCGATATCGGCGGTGGTCAGCGTGTCGAAGAAGTTCATCGTCGCGGTCTTGAGCGCGCTGATGCGATTAACCGTGTCGCCCGAATTGGTCGTCGCCATCGACCCGGTAACGTCGAGCACCATCATGATGTCGGCGTTCGAGATTTCGAGCTTCGCCGTGCAGTTGACCGCAAGGTCGAATTGCTTGGTCCCGAATATCTTCATGATATCGGTGGGCAGCGTAACCTTGGCTTCGCCGACGACGTTCGACGTCCCCTGCGCCTTCGATTTGAAATCGACGCCGCTGCTCGCGTACATGCCCGACGGGAAGTTGAAGGCGAACATCTTGTTCGCTTCGCCTTCGGCGTTCGAATCATAGTCGCCGCCCTGCATCGCGCGGCGTCCCGCGAGCACGCCCGCGTCGCACGCCTGTTGCAGGCGAAGCTCGGCCATATAGGCGCGGCCGATATCGACGCCCGACCCCACGAGCGCGACGATCGGAACGAGCGCGCCCGCCGTCAGCATCATCGTGTTGCCGCGCGTATCGCGGCAGATGGTCGAGATGCCGGCCCGCAGGCGGCTGAAAACGGTCCCTCGCATGGTCTAAAACCCCTCTTGGCCCGGCCGCGCGACCCACCAGATGCGCGGCTGGTAGCCTTGCACCTAGGGGGAAACTGCTTACCAAATCGCTAATCGGCCTGACCGGGAATGGCGGTTTTTCGGGGATTCTGGCCCGAAACGGAACAATCGGCACTGTACAAAGCAAAAGATGCGCGAAGATTGTGCCTCTGCTATCGCCCAGCCATGCCCGCGACACCTGCATGGCCGCCCGCCAGCACGCCCCGACTCTATACCGACACGCCGCTTGCCGCCGGCGCGATGGTGGCGCTCGACGGAGCGGCGGCCCATTATCTGCTTAACGTCATGCGCGCGAAACCGGGCGATCCGCTGCTACTGTTCGACAATCGCAGCGGCGAGTGGCTCGGCGCGGTCGCCGAAGCGTCGAGGCGGACGCTTTCGATCCGCATCGAACACCAGATGCGCCCGATCGAACGCGTGCCCGATCTTTGGCTCTGCTTCGCGCCAGTGAAAAAAGCGCGGCTCGACTGGATCATCGAAAAGGCAACCGAGCTCGGCGTCGCGCGGCTCCAGCCCGTCATCACCGAACGCACGATCGTCGAGCGCGTGAAGCAGGAGCGGCTCGCTGCACAGATTGTCGAGGCCTGCGAACAATGCGGCCGGACCGCGCTCCCCGACCTCGCCGATCCGGCCAAACTGCCGCAGCTGTTGAAAGACTGGCCGGTGGGTCGCACGCTACTCTTCGCCGACGAAGCCGGCGGGGTTCCGCTCGCTGCGGTCGCGGCGCCCGCCCCCGCTGCCATTCTGACCGGCCCCGAAGGCGGTTTCACCGACCGCGAACGCGCGATGCTGATCGACCATGATGCCGTGAAGCGTATCGCACTTGGACCGCGTATTTTGCGGGCCGAAACCGCCGCGATTGCAGCAACGGCGCTATGGATGGCACAGCATGGCGACTGGCGCGGCGGCTAGAAGCTGTTTCATACTGAAACAAGAATGCTGCCAAACTGGCAGTTATTAACTGCAAATTAGGGATGTCGCGGGCAGAGGGTCGCCATGCAACGGCGGGACCAAAGCCGAGGACGCTGGCGTGGGGGCCAGCGGACGCTGCCAATCAGGGCATGGACCATGTTCCTGTGGCTGGCGATGGCGCTCGTCGTTGCACCCGCTGCCCATGCGCAGACCACCACGACATACAGCAACACGACGGGCGGCGTGATCAACAGCGGCACCCCCTGTTCGTCGCCGCTCGTCCGCAATTTCACGGTATCGACAAGCTATATCGTCGGTGACGTCGATCTTGGCGTCCTCGCAACCCATACGTGGCGCGGCGACCTCAGGATCACATTGCAATCGCCGGCAGGCACGCGGGTCCAGCTTGTCAACGGCGACCCCAACAATATTTCGGGCGACAATTTCAACGTGCGGCTGAACGACGGCGGCGCGCAAACGGTCAACACCGACGGCAATACCGTAACCCATTCGACCAGCGCGCCGCCTTACCAGAATGACTTCAGCCCCAATTCGCCGCTGTCGGCATTCAACGGCGAAAATGCGCAAGGTACATGGCGGCTCGAGATTTGCGATCAATATCCGCAGGCGGACAATGGCAATTTCGTCCGCGCCGACCTGTATCTGACCAGCCTGCCCGCCAACTATGCCGATCTGTCGCTGACCAAGAGCGTCAGCAGCGCGGCTCCGGCGACGGGATCGAGCATCAGCTATACGCTGGCTGTCACCAATGCGAGCGGATCGCCGGCGACCGCGACGGGCGTCACCGTGCTCGACACGCTGCCCGCAGGCTTCAGCTTCACGAGCGCGGCCGGATTCGGCAGCTATAACAGTACGACCGGCGTCTGGACGGTCGGCAGCGTCCCGCCGGGTGCGACCCGCACGCTGACGATCAGCGGCACGGTCAACGCGACATCGGGTGCGACGATCCTCAACAGCGCCGAAATCACCGCCTCCTCGGCGCCCGACATCGATTCGACGCCGGGCAATGGCGCGACCGGCGAAGATGATTATGCCGCAGCCAGTTTCACCGTCTCGGGCAGCCGCGTCGCGGGCGTGGCGCCGGTGCTGATCTGCCCGGCCGGATCGACGCTGCACGATTGGGACAGCGTGAGCTGGTCTGCCGGCACGACGAGCGGCAGCTATGCGCTGACCGCCATCGGGACGATGAACTTCAACATCGCGATCAGCGGCGGCAGCTTTCTGAGCAACGCCACCTATGGCGGCCAGTCGCCGACGCGGCAGAATGTCGTCACCGGCGGGCTGTCGCCTGCGCAAAATTCGATCTTCGAGATCGTCGACTTCACAAGCCAGGCGGGCGCCGTCACGTCGACGATCAGCCTGCCGACCGCGGTGCCGGGCGCGCAGTTCACGCTGTTCGACATCGATTATGCCTCGGGCCAGTTCGCCGACCGCGTGACCGTCACCGGCAGCTTCAACGGCACCACCGTCTATCCAACGCTGACCAACGGCGTCGCCAATTATGTCGTCGGCAACAGCGCCTATGGCGACGCGACCTCCGCCGACGGCAGCGCCAACGGCAATGTCGTCGTCACCTTTGCCGCGCCGGTCGACACCATCACCGTCGAATATGGCAGCCACAGCCTTGCCCCGGCGAACCCGGGGCAGCAGGGCATGGCGATTCACGACATCAATTTCTGCCGTCCGATCGCCAATCTGCTGATCGCGAAGACGAGCAGCATCGTCAGCGACCCGGTCAACGGCACGACCAATCCCAAGGCGATTCCCGGCGCCACCATGCGCTATTGCCTGCTGGTGACCAACGGCGGCAGCGCGACTGCGACGGCGATCTACGTCGCTGACCCGCTGCCCGCGACGACCAGCTTCGTTCCCGGTTCGCTGCGCAGCGGCACGAGCTGCGCGGGAGCGACGACCGTGGAAGACGACAATGCCACGGGGGCAGACGAAAGCGACCCGTTCGGCGCCGCGATCGCGGGGACAACGGTGTCGGCCTCGACCGCGGCACTTGGCCCCGGCAGCGCCTTTGCAACGGTCTTCGACGTAACCGTCAACTGACCCCTTCCAAGATGCCGCGAGGCCGCTTACATGCGCTGCCATGAGCACGCGGCAGGTTTCAGATCAAAACGATCCCATCATCGAAAGCCGCGACCAGCTCGCGGCCCCCATGATCAAGGGCGAAAAGCCCAAGGAGCGGTGGCGGATCGGCACCGAGCACGAGAAATTCGTCTATCGTACCAGCGATCACCGGGCGCCAAGCTACGACGAACCGGGCGGCATCCGCGACCTTCTGATGGCGCTCACGCGTTTCGGCTGGGAGCCGGTGATCGAGGGCGGCCATGTCATCGCGCTCGCGGGCAGCGACGGCACCGTCAGCCTGGAACCCGCGGGCCAGCTTGAACTGTCGGGCGCGCCGCTCGAAAATCTGCACCAGACCTGCGCCGAAACCGGCCGGCACTTGAAGCAGGTCAAGGAAGTTGGCGCCGAGCTCGGGCTCGGGTTCCTCGGCGTCGGCATGTGGCCCGACAAGACGCGCGCCGAACTGCCCATCATGCCCAAGGGCCGCTACAAGATCATGCTGAACCATATGCCGCGCGTCGGCAGCATGGGGCTCGACATGATGCTGCGCACCTGCACCATCCAGACCAACCTCGACTATGCGAGCGAGGCTGACATGGTGCAGAAGTTCCGGGTGAGCCTGGCGCTTCAGCCGCTCGCGACCGCACTCTTTGCTTCCTCGCCCTTTACCGAGGGCCGCCCCAACGGCTTCATGTCGTACCGAAGCCATATCTGGACCGACACCGATCCGGCGCGCACCGGTATGCTGCCCTTCGTGTTCGAGGATGGCTTCGGCTATGAGCGCTATGTCGATTACATGCTCGACGTGCCGATGTATTTCGTCTTCCGCGACGGCCAATATATCGACGCCGCGGGTCTCAGCTTCCGCGATTTCATGAAGGGTGAGCTGTCGGTCCTGCCGGGCGAACTGCCGCGGCTTTCCGACTGGAACGACCATCTCTCGACCGCCTTCCCCGAAGTGCGTTTGAAGAGTTTCCTCGAAATGCGCGGCGCCGACGGCGGCCCGTGGAACCGAATCTGCGCCTTGCCTGCACTCTGGGTCGGGCTGCTCTACGACAGCCAGGCGCTCGATGCCGCATGGGATCTGGTCAAGGGCTGGAGCATTGAAGAACAGCAGGCGCTGCGCGATGCGGTGCCCAGCGAGGGCCTCGACGCGCCGGCACCCGGCGGCGGGACGCTCGGCGAACTCGCGCACCGCGTCCTCGACATCGCGGCGGCAGGCCTGGCGGCGCGGGGCGAGGTCAATTCGATGGGCGATAACGAGGTCGGCTTCCTCGAACCGCTGCGGCGTATCGCCAAGAGCGGCAAATCCCCCGCCCACGACCTGCTCGACCGGTACGAGGGTGCCTGGCATCACGACCTGTCGAAAATCTACGACGAGCAGAGTTTCTGAGCGCGCTGCTGTGTCGGTGCGTCAGTCCTGCTGCGCGCCTTCGAACTGTTCGATGACCCAGTCTTCGGCCTGCGCGCCGCCGATCCATTCCTGCATATGCGGATGGCTGACGACCGCCTGGCAATAAGGCAGGGCAAAGCGCGGCAGAGGGATCGAATAGGTGATGAAGCGCGTCACGACCGGCGCGAACATCATGTCGGCGGCCGACCAGTCGCCGAACAGATAATCGCCCTCGCCCCCGAACCGCGCGCGCGCCTCGGCCCAGATCTGGAGGATGCGGACGACGTCGGCCTGCACCTCGGGCAACAGCTCCGCGGCGGGGTAGATGCGGCGGATGTTCATGCTGTGGTGGCGGCGCAGCGCCGAGAAGCTGGCATGCATTTCGGCCGCCATCGACCGCGCCATTGCGCGCGCCGCCATGTCGGCGGGCCAATAGCCGCGGGCGCCGTCCGTTTTTTCGTTGAGATAGTCGATGATCGCCAGACTGTCCCAGACGACGATATCATTGCCGTCCCACAGGATCGGCACCTTGCCGCCCGACGGCGCGAATTCATCGCCCTCGCGGCGGCGATTCCAGTCCTCGTCATAGAGCGGAACGGTGACTTCCTCGAACGGCAGACCGCTGTGCCGGGCGGCGAGCCAGCCGCGCAGGCTCCAGCTCGAATAGGCCTTGTTCCCGATGAAGAGTTTCATGCGGTCTCCATATTCCCCTCCCGCTTGCGGGAGGGGCCAGGGGTGGGCGCGAGCGGAGCGAGCTTCGGTCGCGAAATCACCCACCCCGCTGCGACTAGCGAGCAAGCTCGCAAGTCTCGCTGCCCCTCCCGCTTGCGGGAGGGGAAACATTTCGTCAACTCTCCACCGCCTCCAGCACCGCGGTGCGCAGCTCGGCGATGCCCATGCCCTTTTCGCTGCTCGTCACGATCACCTCGGGGTGCGCGGCGGGATGTTTGCGGGCCTCGGCCTCGGTGGCGGCGTGGACCGCGGCGAGTTCGCTCGCCTTGATCTTGTCGGCCTTGGTCAGCACGACACGGTAGCTGACCGCAGCGGTGTCGAGCATTTCGAGCACCTCGCGGTCGACATCCTTGAAGCCGTGCCGGCTGTCGATCAGCACCAGCGTCCGCTTGAGCACCTGGCGCCCACGCAGATAGTCGTTGACCAGAAAACGCCACTTCTTGACGACGTCCTTGGGCGCCTTCGCAAAACCGTAGCCCGGCATGTCGACAAGGCGGAACACCAGCGGATTGCCGACGTCGAAATAGTTGAGTTCCTGCGTGCGCCCGGGCGTGACCGAGGTGCGTGCAAGCCCGTTGCGATTGGTCAGCGCGTTGAGCAGCGACGATTTGCCGACGTTCGAGCGGCCGGCAAAGGCAATCTCCGGGACGCTCGGCGCAGGCAGATGCTGGAGTGCGGGCGCCGATTTCAGAAAGGCGATCGGACCCGCAAACAGCTTGCGGGCGCGTTCGCCGCGATCTTCGGCCGCCGGATCGATCTCGCTCACTTTACCGGCGCCGCCCGGAGTTGCGGGAATTTGCGATACATCCACTGCTGCTGCGCGATCGACAGGCAGTTGTTGGTGATCCAGTAAAGCAGCAGGCCCGCCGCGAAGGGCGCCATGATGAACATGAACATCCACGGCATGATCTTGAACACCTGTTGCTGCACCGGATCGGTTGCCTGCGGATTGAGGCGGAACTGCAGGAACATGGTGATGCCCAGGAGCAGCGCGAGCGGCCCGAGCGCGAGCAGCGACGGCGGCGTGAAGGGCAGCAGGCCGAAGAGGTTCAGGAAGTGCAGCGGATCGGGCGCCGACAGGTCGCGAATCCACAATGCGAAGGGCTGGTGCCGCATTTCGATCGTCAGCATCAGCACCTTGTAGAGCGCATAGAAGATCGGAATCTGGATGACGATCGGCAGACAGCCCGCGAGCGGATTGATCTTTTCGTCCTTATAGAGCTTCATCAGCTCCTGCTGCATCTTCGGCTTGTCGTCCTTGTGGCGTTCCTGCAGCGCCTTCATCTTCGGCTGGACGAGGCGCATCTGCGCCATCGAATGGAACTGACGCTGCGCGATCGGGAACATCAGACCGCGAATGATGACGGTGAGCAGCATGATCGCGACGCCGAAATTGCCGATCTGGCGGAACAGCCAGTCGAGCAGCTTGAAGATCGGCACTTCGAAAAATTCGAACCAGCCCCAGTCGATCGCGTTCGACAGGCGCGTGATGCCCTGCTGGTCCTGATAATGCGACAGGATGCTGACTTCCTTCGCGCCGGCGAAGATACGGCTGGTCGTCGACACCTGCGTTCCCGGCGCCACCTGTTTGAAGTCGCGCGCGAACAGCGTCTGATAATTGTCCGCCGCCGGAGCGGTGATCGACGCGGTGACGCGCTCGCCCTTCGCCGGGATCACCGCGGCGAGCCAATATTTGTCGGTGAAGCCAAGCCACGCCGCCGAATTATATTTGAAGGCGCCGCTTTCATCGAGATTCTTGTAATCGACATCGAACACTGACTTGCCGTCCAAATAGCCGGTCGGGCCAACGTGGATCGTCCAGCTGTCCTTTTCGTGCGGGTCGGTCGGCTTGCCGAGGCGGTCGATCAGCGCGAAGCTGCTTGCCGCGACCGGCGCGCTGCCCGCGTTCGCGATCGTCTGCTTCGCGGTGATCAGATACTTGTCGTCGATGCTATACTCGACGCGGAAAGTCTGGCCGGTCGAATTCGACCAGCTGAGCGTCACCGGGGTCGCCGGGGTCAGCTTCGTGCCGCTGGCGGCCCACAGCGTCGTCGGCCCCGGGACCTCGATCCCCTGCGCCGACCAGCCGACGCTCGCAAAATAGGCGGCCTTGCTGTTGCCCGGCGCGAACAGACGCACCGGCGGCGCATTCTTTTCGATCGTCTGGCGATATTTGGTCAACGTGATGTCGTCGATGCGTGCGCCCACAAGGTTGATCGACCCCGCGAGCGACGGGGTTTCGATCGGCACCCGATTGCCCGTGGCAAGCGCCGCCTCGACCGGCAGAATCGTCGTCTTGGCGACCGGCGCCGCGCCCGCGGGCGTGCCGGATGGGGGCGCGCTGGCGGGCTGGCCTTGTGGCGCCGCGGGGGTCGCACCGGGCGCGCCAGCGACGGTCTTGGTCACGTCGGGCTTTGCCGGGGTGGGAAAGAATTTCTCCGAAACGAAATTCCAGCCGAGCAGGATCGCCACCGACAGTAAAATTGCCGCGATCAGGTTACGCTTGTCGTCCACGCTCTTCGGTCTCTCTTCTGGTCAATGTGGGGAAATGCCGCATCAAGGTACGGGGTCGTAGCCGTGGCCGCCCCAAGGATGGCAGCGCAATAGCCGCTTTGTCGCCAGCCAGCCACCCTTGATCGCACCATGGCGTTTCAGCGCGATGATCGCATATTCGCTGCACGACGGCGCATAGCGGCACGTCGGCGGCAGGATGCGCGACGGGCCTAATTGCCAGGCACGGGCGATCAAGATGAGCAAGCGGGCAATCATTGGAAACACCCGGAAAACTGAGCAACTTCACACGCGATTGCACCAACTGCCGCGCCATGACCCGCGTCGGGAAGGGGCCCGGCGCGCATATCCGCAGAAAACTGCGCAACTTCATCCGCGATTCGCGGTTTGCGGTGTGGCGCGGGCGGGATCATGTCTGGACGCTATGCCATCGCAACAATGTAGGACAGCCGGTCATTTCGCCAGCTTCCTTGCCGCGCGCTGCAGCGCCGAATCGAGATGCTCACCCAGCTCGGCAAAAGCGATGTCGTTGCCGCCCGGCCGCCCGATCATCACATGGTCGGCGCCGGCGATTCCCCGCGCGGGGATCGCCGCGCGGGCGAGCGCGCGGAAACGGCGCTTCATCCGGTTGCGGGTGACGGCGTTGCCAACCTTCTTGCTGACGGTAAAGCCTATGCCCGGCGCATCGTCGCCGTCGCCGCGCGGACGCACGAGCAGGACAAAGCCGGGCATGGGAAAGCGAAGGCCGCGGTTGGCGGCCAGAAATTCGCTGCGTTTGGAAAGCGATCGCACCAGCCCCAGCTCCTTTTGGGCTGGCGGCGAAGCGTCGGCGATTAGGCCGACAGCTTCTTGCGGCCGCGCGCGCGGCGGGCGGCGAGAACCTTGCGGCCGCCGACGGTCGCCTTGCGGGCGCGGAAGCCGTGACGGCGCTTGCGCACGAGGCGGCTCGGTTGATAGGTGCGCTTCATCGCGGTATCCCCAAATTCTCTTCAATCGGTGCAACGAAAAAGGGCCGCCAAGCGAGGGCGGCCGCTGATCGAGGCGCGGATAAGCGAGAGTCGGGCGAAAGTCAATCGCCCTCGATGCCCGATCGCGATCAATCCGCATCGAGCGCCTCAAGCGCGGCGCGGGCGCGGCGGCGCGCGGCGCTGACCCGGCGCATGACACGGTCGGTCCAGGCG
This sequence comes from Sphingopyxis terrae subsp. terrae NBRC 15098, assembly GCF_001610975.1. Taxonomy (NCBI): domain Bacteria; kingdom Pseudomonadati; phylum Pseudomonadota; class Alphaproteobacteria; order Sphingomonadales; family Sphingopyxidaceae; genus Sphingopyxis; species Sphingopyxis terrae. Next base: position 1,440,837 of record NZ_CP013342.1, read on the forward strand.
CCATAGCGCGGATGGCGCCGCTTGAAGCGGACATAGCGGCGTTTCGCCCACGCGCTGTTCTGCAAGACAAGCATCAGTCCGACCGGAAACAGGATGATGAAGCCGGGGCCGGGCAGCGGGCCGATAAGCACCGCGACGATCATCAGCAGCCCACCGAGACAGAAGAGCGCGCTGCGCACCTGCGCGTTCGATCGCAATCGCTGGTATAAGCCGCGCTTTGCCATGCCGGGCGATGTGGGGAGCGGGCGGGTGGGTTACAAGACTAAAACACGTCGTTCCCGCGAAGGCGGTGGCAACGATTTAAATTGATCGGCGTTCAGTTCAGCGGGACGAAGCGCGCCATGTCGTCGCGGGTCAGATAGCGCACCTGATCGAAGGGGGTGGCGTTGGTCAGCGCATAGAAGGCGCGCGCATGGGCGTCGTCCATGCCCATTTCGCGGTAGAGGCCGATATATTCGGCGTGAACCGGATCGCTCGCGGGATAGTCCTTTGCCTCGCGTCCATATTCGTCAGCCCAGCTGTGGACACCGAATTCGGCGTCGGGAGCGGCGCGGCGGGTGGAACCGGCGAGCCAGAGCTCGACCGCACCCGACCGCACCGAACCGCCGCTCGGGACGACGGTTTCCAGACCCGCCCGGCGAATTGCGCGGGCGAGAATCAGATTGGCCTCTTCATCGAGGCTGCCGGGGCAGTCGATCATCTCGAGCCGCCTCACCCCGGGAAAGGCCGCGAGCATCGCAGCGAACTGGCGCGGTGTCGCACCGTCGACATCGCCGCTCATTCGCGCCGTCGTACCGTCGACGACCGCAAAGGGGCCAAAGCGCGCCTGCGTCGGGCCGCGCGTCGCCAGCCCGGCGCCGGGCGCATAACGCCGCGTCGCGCCCAGATCGGCCTCGCCGGCAACCGCAGTATCGCCGAGCAGGGCGGCGGTGTCGTCGTCAGCCGCGAATTCGTCCGCATCGTCGGCGAATTGGGCGCCCGCATTCCCGGCGTCGGACGCGTTGTCATCGATCCATGTCACGGTGGTCGTCACCGTGGTCGTGACCGTCACGAGTTGCTGCGCCCGCGCCTGCGGCGCGAAGGCGAGCAGCGCCGCGAACAACGCGACGAGAAGCGTCCGGGCGAGCGCGGCGGGGGCGACAGGCGAAACCATCGACCCGCCTTCGCGCGCGCGCCGTTCCCAAATGGCAAAGCAGCACCGTCAGCGCGGCGTTAACCGCATATCGGGACGCCCCCAGTCAGTTCGGAACGCGGAGGCTCAGTCGCGGTCGGGGGCGCCGAGGGGGAAATAGCTTCGATAGGGCCGCGCGTCCTCGACGCAGCGCGCCACCGACGGCCGCGCGAGCAGGCGCGCGCGGTAAGCGCGCAATTTGGCGTGGGCGGGATCGATCGGATGCACCCAGTCGGCATAGAAGAGCGCTGGCGCCGCGGCGCAATCGGCCAGCGTGAAGCCGTAGGGCGTCGCCCAGTCGCCATCGCCGAGCCGCGCCTCGAGCCAGCCATAGACCTGTTCGAGCTGATCGCGCGCCCGGGCGACGCGGGCCAGATCGGGCGTTTCGGTGATGAAGGGCAGATATTCGGCGACCGCGGCCTGAAAGCGCGCCTGGAAATGATTGTCGAATATCCGGTCGAGGAAGCGCACCTCGAGCGCCGCCCGCTGATCGGCGGGAATCAGCCGCGGGCCGGCGTCGGAGCGCTGATCGAGATATTCGGCGATGATGCTCGCCTCGAACAGCGGGCGCCCGTCATCGACGATCAGCGGAAACTGCCCGACCGGCCAATGCGCCCGCAGTTCGTCATAATTGGTGAAGGGCGGCGCGGTTTCGATCGCCCGAAATTCGTGCGCGACCTCCTTTTCGTAAAAGGCGATCTGCGCCTTCCACGTATAGGAGGAAAAGGGGTGGCCATATAGGATCATCGGTCATTCTCCTGCTCCATCGACAGCCAAGCGAGCGGCAGGCCGATGAAGGCGATATGCGGAAACAATGCGATCGCGCCCCGGGCGAGATCGGCAGGCGGAAACGGGGCTCCGAAACGCAGTGGCAGCACGATAGCGTTCATCACCAGATAGAGGATGACACCGTAAAGTGTGCCGCTGAGCCACCACAGCCTGCGCAGCGCGGGGATTCGCGCCGCCGCGGCGAACCAGACGCCGACCATCGCCGCCATGATCGCGTAATGGGTGACGAGCCCGGCGAGCGCCCCCGCCGCGCCCCAGTCGGCAGCACCGTCGCCAAAGGGGCCCTTGGCGACGCCGCGCAGCATCCGCCCGGGATCGCTGCCCGCCAGCACGCTCCACGCCGCAGCATAGAGGATGTCGAGCGTGCCGCAGAGCGCCCAGGCGAAGAGGAAGGGGTTACGCCGCGCCAACGGCGTCGCCCCGCACCGCCGCCTCGATCGCCGCGATGTCGATCTTTTTCATCGTCATCATCGCATCAAAGGCGCGTTTGGCCACGCCCTTGTCGCTGCTCGTCGTCGCTTCGATCAGAACGCGCGGGGTGATCTGCCAGTTGAGGCCCCATTTGTCCTTGCACCATCCGCACGCGCTTTCAGCGCCACCATTGCCAACGATCGCGTTCCAATAGCGGTCGGTTTCTTCCTGCGTTTCGGTCGACACCTGAAAGGAAAAGGCCTCGCTGTGCGGAAAGATCGGGCCGCCGTTCAGCCCGACGCACGGGATGCCCAGAACGGTGAACTCGACCGTCAGCGCATCGCCCTGCTTGCCGCCGGGAAAATCGCCGGGGGCGCGGTGAACCGGTCCGACCGAGCTGTCGGGAAAGGTCGCGGCGTAAAATTGCGCCGCTTCCTCGGCGGCCTTGTCGTACCAGAGGCACAGCGTCACGGGGGGCTTGCCCATCATTCGTCTCCCTTCAGCGGATGGCCGATCGACCAGAGGTGGCCGAAGGGATCCTTCACCTGCGCGTAACGGTCGCCCCAGAACATGTTGTCGGGCGCCATCACCGACGTCGCGCCCGCCGCGATCGCGCGGTCGTACCAGCGGTCGGCATCGTCGACCTGCAGGTGCAGCGTCACGCCCGACGGCGCGGCCATCGCCTCGCCCGAATATTCGGGGAAATCGTCGTGCATCATCAGCGACGATCCGTTAAGCAGCAGATGCGCGTGCATCAGCCGCACGCCGTCCTCGGCCGGCATGCGCACCTGTTCGACGGCGCCGAACGCCTGTTTGTAAAATTCGATCGCCTCGCTCGCGCGCTTGTCGGCGATCGCGATATGCGGGGTCAGTCCGCCGGTCGGTCCTTGATTCTCCATCGTCTCTCTCCCTTCTTTAGGGTTCAGCGGCGCGGGCCGACGAGGCCGAAGGCGGCGCCCTGCGGGTCGAGCCCGGTTGCGGAAAATTCGCCGCCGGGGATTTCATGCGGCCCACTGAGCAGCTGCCCGCCCTCGGCGGCAACGGCGGTCAGCGCGCGGTCGATGTCGTCGACGCCGATATAATAGGTCCAGGCGGATACCGGCATCTGCGGCATGCGCGGCATGACCGCGCCGATGCCGATGTCGCCGAGTTGCAGGAAGCGGTAGCTGCCCATCGCGCCCATATCCATCGCGCCCTCCTGCCCCCAGCCGAAGTGGCGGCGGTAGAAGGCGATCGCGGCGTCGGGGTCGTCGGTCGACAGCTCGTTCCAGCGGACATGCTGCGCTTCCGTCACCGAAAAGACGTCGCTCGTCATGCCCTCCATGCCCGGCGGCGGAGCGGGGTTCATGACATAGAAAGGCGCGCCCTGCGGATCGCTGACCATCGCGATGCGGCCGACCGGAAGATCGGTCGCGGGCATATGGACCGCGCCGCCGTCGGCGACGATCGCGGCGACCGCCGCATCGACGTCGGGCGTGTAGAGATAGCCGAGCCAGCCGGGGCGGGCACCGCCCGCGAGCATATCGGCATTGAGCGCCAGCATGCCGCCGGCATTGCCGCCGTCGCTGCGCCCGATCATGCGATAATCGACCCCGCCGGGCGCCGCGGGATCGGCGGCGCCCGCAATCGTCCAGCCGACGACGGCGCCATAGAAGCGCGCCGCGCCGTCGGGATCGCCGGTCATCAGTTCGTACCAGATGAAGCTGCCCTTGGGGTTCGTCATCATCATTCTCCGTTTCACATCTGGGGAAGGAAAGGCGCTGAGGTCAGGCGTCGAGAATCGGCGCGAAGCCGCCGTAGATCATGCGCTTGCCGTCGAAACACTGGTCGGCCGGGTCGTGCCGCATGCGATCGTCGGCCATGATCTTGTCCCAACCCGCGACGCGCGTTTCCCTGTCGGGCCATTCGATCCAGTTGAACACGATATTTTCGTCCGCTCCGGCGTGGACCGCGCGGCGATAGTCGGTGACCTTGCCGTCGGGCACATCGTCGCCCCAGCATTCGAGGACGCGCGTCGCGCCATGGTCGAGAAAGACGACCGCGGCCTTTTCGGCGAGCGCGCGATAGGCGTCGCGATTGGCGGTCGGAACCGCGACCAGAAAGCCGTCGGTATACCCCATCGGGCCGCCCAGCCCCTCCTCGACGATCGAGGCGAAGCCCGCGACGATCATGCGCTGGCCGTCGAAGGGCATCGCCGCGCCCATCGCCTGCATGCGCGGATCGCTCATCATCTTTTCGGTCGCGGCGTCGCGCGCCGCGCGGTCGGGATATTCGAACCAGGAAAAGACGATCTCCTCGCCTTCCTTTGCCTGCACCGCGGTGCGGAAGTCGTTGACCTTGCCGACGGGGACGTCATCGCCCCAGCATTCGACATGGCGGCGGACGCCGAATTCCTTGAACAGCGCCACCGCATCGGCGGCATGGTCGCGATAGGCGTCCTTCGCATTGGCAGGCACCGCCAGCACAAAGCCTTCGACATAGGTCATCGTCTCTCTCCATTTTTCTTTCCAGGGGGATCAGGTCATGCGGCGCTCGGCTCCTCGGTGAAGGCTGCGAGCTGCGACGCGAGCGCACGGCCGAAGGCGGGGCGATCGAGGCAGCGCGCGAGATAGGTTTCGAGCCGAGGATGTTCGGCAACGACGCCCGCTTCTATGCCTTCGCGCAGCACCGTCGCCATCGCGATATCGGCGACGCTGAAGTCGCCCGCGAGATACGGCCGGTCGCCCAGCGCCTCGGCAAGCTTGCCGAGCCGGGTGCGAATGAATTCGAGCAGGCCGGGACGGCGCAGCCGTGCCCATTCCTCGCCCGCCGCGAAAATCTCTATGTTCGACAGTTCGAACATCAGCGGTTCGACGCTGTTGTAGGCGGCGAAGAGCCAACTCGTCACCGTCGCGCGCCCTTGCGCGTCGCGCGGCAGCAGCGCGGCGTCCTTTTCGGCGAGATGTAGCAGGATTGCGCCGCTTTCGAACAGGCGGACATCGCCGTCGCGCAGCACCGGCACCTGCCCCCACGGCTGGTCGAGAAAATGATCCGCGGGCCGGTTGACCGCGCTGATCAGCCGCTCGGCATAATCGACGCCCATTTCCTCGCACGCCCAGCGCGGACGCAGGTCGCGGACGAAGCCGCGCGCGAAATCGGGTACCCAGTCGAAAGCGGTGATTTCGATCGCCGCATCGGATTTGACGCCCATTGCCCTACTCCCTCTTGCCCTTGATGAACGCGACGATCGACATGGCGTGCCCATGGCCGAGCCCGAAATCCTGCTTCAACCAGTCGACCACCGCGCCGGCCTTGACGCCCGCTGCAAGCCCGCCTGCGTCGGCAAGGCCGCGTTCGATGGCGAGCGCGCGCAGCGCCTCGGCCGACTTGCCGGTCCTGGCCTCGACATTGTCGAGATAGGCCTGAAAGCTCATGACGAGACTCCTTCTGTTTCGGACCGATCGGCGAATAGAGCCCACTGCGCATCGAAGGCGCGCCGAAAGGCTGGTCGCGCCTCGCCGCGCGCGACATAGGCGGCGAGCCGGGGGTGCCCATCGAGCAACCCGGACGCCTTGAGCCGGCGGAGCACGGCGATCATCATGAGATCGCCAGCGGTGAAATTTCCCTCGAGCCATTCGGCATCGCCTATCCGCATCGCGAGCGCGGCGAGCCGCGCGTCGACCGCATCGACGAGCATCGGCAGCCGCCGTTCGTACCAGTCGCTGTCGCGTTCCACCAAGGACGCCATTGCATAGTTGACGATCGGCGGCTCGACCGTGCTCAACGCCGCGAACATCCAGCTGATGGCCCGCGCACGGACATGGGTGTCGTCGGGCAGCAGGCCGGCATGCCGCGTAGCGATATGCAGCACGATCGCACCCGATTCGAACAGGACGAGGCCGTCCTCCTCATAGGCGGGAATCTGACCGAATGGCTGACGCGCGACATGATCCGGCTGCTTCATGGCGGCGAAAGGCAGCGGACGGACGCGATAGGCGAGCCCCGCCTCTTCGAGTGCCCATCTCACGGGCATGTCGCGCGCCAGACCGCGCCCGCGGTCTGGCGAAGCTTCAAAGACCGAGAGGATAATCGGCGCTTCGGGATCGACGGGCATCGCTTCTCTCCTCGCGCGCGCGGCCTAGGCGCCGGCGGCTTGGACAGCCGCCTCGCCGTTCGCGACGGCGGGGTCCATCCAGAACGGCCCCCAGACATGGCCGTCGGGGTCGAGGAGGTCTCGGCCGTACATGAAGCCATGATCCTGCACCGGGTTGATGTCGGCGGTGCCGCCGTGCGCCGCGGCGGCGGCTATCATCGCGTCGACCGCCTCGCGGTCCTCCATCGCGAGCGCGAGGGACACCTCGCTGGCGCTCGTCGGCGGGATCGGACGATCGGTGAAGCTTTTCCACTTTTCGTGCGTCAGCAGCATCACGAAAATGCTGTCGGACCAGACCATCGCCGCCGCAGTCTCGTCGGTGAAGCGCGGTTCGTTGGTGAAGCCGAGCGCTTCATAGAAGGCCATGGATTTCGCGAGGTCGCGAACCGGCAGGTTGACGAAAATCATCTTGGACATGGGCGGCACTCCTCTTCCTGGGGGGATTTTTCGTCAGGTCCGCCCGAACAGCATGCGGACATAACGCGTCAGATGCGCGACACTTTCCCGGGCAATCGCCGGGTCGTTGGTGGTTTTGGCCAGAACGAAGCCGCCCTGCAGCACCGACTGGATATGCCGCGCGAGATCGAGCGCGCTCATCCCCGCGGGTGCGCCATAGGCCTGCATCGCGGCTTCGATGTCGGGGGCAAGCGCCTCGCAATAGGCGGCGATGCTCGCCTCGCACGCCAGCCGGATCGGCTCGCTGGTGGCATAGGCATCCTGCACCATCGTCCCGACGAAGCAGGTGAAGCCGTCGACCGGGCCGTGCAGCAGCGAAAAGCGAAAATCGATATGGCCGAGCAGCCGGTCGAGCGGATCGTCCAGTTTCGTATGCGGCAGCATGTCGAACATCGGCCGTGCCCGTTCGGTCCAGGCTTCGGCCGCGGCGACCGCCAATGCCTCCTTCGATTCGAAATGATGGAAGAAGGCGCCCTTGGTCACGCCGGCGGCGGCGCAGATCTGGTCGACCGTGGTCGCGGCATAGCCCTGACGCCGCACCTCCTGATGCGCGGCGGCGATCAGCCTGTCGCGCGCGCTGCCACGCGGTGCGCGAGGGGCCGCAGCCGGGTCGGACGAAGAGTGAGTCGCGGTCATGAACGTCTACATACCAACTGGTTGGTATGTTGTAAAGAGGCACGGGAACGAGGCACCAATGCCGCGATCGAGGGTGAGCTGCTGGAAGCAGTCGCGACACCCGGCGAACCGGGGCGGCCGGTGCTGGCGCATGCGACAGAGGCGATGCGGCTGTCAGCGCGCGGCTACACCCGCATGCTATGCCTCGAGCGAACGATCGCCGATCTTGCGGGCCCGACTCGATCGGCCGGGTTCATATCGCCGAATCGCTGAGCTACCTTGGCAGGTGCCACCACACCAGGATCAGGCGAAAGCGCCGACACTTTCGATGAATTTGATGACCGAAATCGGTTTCGAGACATAGGCTTCGGCACCCGCGGCGCGAATCTGTTCCTCGTCGCCCTTCCCGGCATAGGCTGTGACGGCCATGATCGGTACCGCGCGCAGCGTCAGGTCGGCCTTCATCTGGCCGATCAATTCGAGCCCGCTGACGTGGGGCAACTGGATGTCCATGATGATGAGGTCGGGCGCTATTTCGCGCGCCTTGGCGAGCGCATCGCGGCCGTCGCGCACCGGGTGCGCGCTATAGCCATGGGCGTTGAGTAGGTCGCAGAACAGGCGCAGGTTCAGCTCATTATCCTCGACGACCAGAACGGTCTTTCCCATGATGTTGAAGCTTTCCCCGCTTGCGTCCGCGGCCGGTTTAGGCGAATCGGCGGCGCGACACAATTGCTTCGCAGGGAAGGATTTTCGGCGTGAATGACGGCGACGCGGCGCTGGCGCTGCACGCGCTCGGCTGGATCCTGACCGACGAGCCGCGGGCCGAACGGCTGCTTGGAATGACCGGCCTGTCGCCCGAGGGACTGCGCGCCGCGCTGGGCGATCGCGCAACGCTGGCGGCGATCCTCGGCTTTCTTGCCGCGCACGAACCCGACCTTGTCGCCTGCGCCGAAGCACTCGATATAGACGCCGGAGCCTTGGCCGCTGCCGCGCGCCGCCTCGAAGGACTGGAAGGACCAATGCCATGACCCGCCCGCTCGTCATCACCGATTGCGACGAGGTGCTGATGCACATGGTCGTCCCGTTCGCGCAGTGGGTCGACGAGGAACATGGCGTGATCTTTCGCATGGAAGATACGAGTTTCGCCGGCGCGCTGAAGCGCAAGGAATGCGGCACGCCGCTGGAAGCGGCCGAGGTCTGGCCGCTGCTCGACGGCTTTTTCCGCACCGAAATGCCGCGCCAATATCCGATTCCCGGCGCGCTTTCCGCGATGGCCGAAATCGCGCGCCATGCCGACATCGTCGTGCTGACCAATGTCGGCCCTGACCATCAGGCGGCGCGCATGGCGCAGCTTGCGGCCCTTGGCCTCGACGCACCGGTGATCGGCAGCCGCGGCGGCAAGGGCGAGCCGGTGCGCGCGCTGATCGAGGAGCGCCGGCCGCCGGTCGCGGTATTTATCGACGATCTCGCGAACCATCATCATTCGGTCGCGATCGAGGCGCCCGACGTGTGGCGCCTGCACATGGTCGGTGAGCCCGCGATCGCGGACAAGATACCCGCCGCGCGCCATGCCCATGCCCGTATCGACGACTGGGCGGCGGCGCAGGACTGGATATTGGCGCGGCTTGCCGAAAAGGCTCCGGCCCCGGCGCCGGAAGCCGTATAATCCCCCCAATCGAGACAGAAGGAATCACCATGGATATTGCCGCCAAGCTCGCCGACCTCGGCCTCGAGCTTCCCAAACCCGCCGCGCCGGTTGCCGCCTATGTCCCCGTCGTCGAGGCGGGCGGGCTGCTGCATATCAGCGGCCAGCTTCCCTTCCGCGACGGGCAGGTCGTGACCGGGCGGCTGGGCGCCGACACCGACGAGGCAAGCGGCTATGACGCCGCGCGGCGCTGCGCGCTGATGCTCGTCGCCCAGATCGGCAAGGCGCTGGACGGCGACTGGTCGCGGGTCGAAAAGATCGTCAAGCTGGGCGTGTTCGTGAACAGCGACCCCGCCTTCACGCAGCAGCCCAAGGTCGCGAACGGCGCGTCCGAGCTGATGGAATCGCTGTTCGGCGAAGCCGGCCGCCACGCGCGCAGCGCCGTCGGCGTGTCGGTGCTGCCGCTCGGCGCGGCGGTCGAAGTCGATGCGATCGTCGCGGTGAAGCCCGCGTAAGCCCATCGTGGCCGAGGCTGACCCGCCCACCCGCACCCTGTCGCTCGGCACCGGCGTCGCCGCGATCGATGCGGCGGCGTGGGACGCGCTGGCGGGCGGCGGCAATCCCTTCGTCGGTCATGCCTTTCTGGCGCTGCTCGAAGAATCGGGAAGCGTTGGGCCGGGGACCGGATGGCAGCCCGCGCCCTTGCTGGTCGAGGACGGTGCGGGCCGACTCGTCGCCGCGGCGCCCGCCTATCTGAAGACGCACAGCCAGGGCGAATATGTCTTCGACCATATATGGGCCGACGCGTGGGAGCGCGCCGGGGGCGCTTATTATCCCAAGCTTCAGATCGCGGTGCCCTTCACCCCCGTGCCCGGACCGCGACTGCTCGCGGCCGAGGCCGACGATGCGACGCTGCTGCTGCGCGCGGCCGAGGCGGTGGTCCGGCAGAACGACCTGTCGTCGGCGCATGCGACCTTCGTTGCGCCCGACCAGATGCCGCTGTTCGAGGCGGCGGGCTGGCTGCTGCGCCGCGACATCCAGTTCCATTTCGCCAATCGCGGCTATCGCGATTTCGACGATTTCCTCGCCACGCTGACCTCGGCAAAGCGCAAGCAGCTTCGCAAGGAACGCGCGCGCGCGGTACAGGGTCTGCGAATCGAGGATGTCAGCGGCGACGCGATCCGCCCCGAACATTGGGACGCGATGTGGGCCTTTTATCAGGACACCGGCGCGCGCAAATGGGGGCATCCCTATCTGACCCGCGCGGCGTTCGACATGATCGGTGCGCGCATGGCCGACAAGGTGTTGCTGAGCATCGCGTGGCAGGACGGGCGGCCGGTCGCGGGCGCGATGCACCTGATCGGCGCCGACACGCTTTATGGCCGCTATTGGGGATGCCTGATCGACATTCCCTATCTGCATTTCGAGCTATGCTATTACCGCGCCATCGACCTTGCGATCGCGCGCGGTCTCGCGCGGGTCGAGGCCGGCGCACAGGGCGGACACAAGCTGGCCCGCGGCTATGCCCCCGTTGCGACCTGGTCGGCGCATTTCATCGCCGATCCGGGCTTCCGCCGCGCGGTCGCGGACTTTCTGGAACGCGAACGGGCGGCCGAGGAAAGCGAAATGCAATGGCTGGAAGGACAGATGCCGTTCCGGCGGAGCGGCTGAGGAATCAGGCGGCGTAACGACGCGCCGCCGGGCGGCGGGCGGTTTCGTCGAGCCATGCGCGCGCCTGGCGCTGTGCCTCGGCGATCTCGTCGCGGCTCATTTCGGCCGAAACGTCGGCGCGGCACTGCTGGCCTTCGATATTGCCGCCGAGCGCCGCAAGATTAAACCATTTATGCGCCTGGATCAGATCGACATCGACACCGCCGGTGCCGGTCGAGAAGGCCACGCCAAGGTCGAAATAGGCATTGGCATCGCCGCGCGCCGCATCGAGCAGCCGGCTTTCGATCAGATACTGGGCAGACTTCAGACTGTTAGCCATGATAACCCCCTGTCGCCTCCACCCCACATGGAGACTTCGGGGTCAAACCTTGCGGCTTATGGTCAACAAAGCGTTAATGGCGCGGTGATTTTTTTGGCCATAGGCGGAGCAAATGACAGAAATCCGCCAATTTTTCGTTTGATCAATCGACCGCATAATTGTCGATCAGGCGCGTTTTTCCCATCCGCGCCGCCGCCAGAAGCCGTGCCGGCGCGCGGAATATCGTCAATCTTTCGAGGCTTTCGGCATCGGCGAGCGCGACATAATCGACGCTGTCGAACCCGCCCGCGACGATTGCCGCCTCGGCATCGGCCAGCGCCTTCGCAACATCAGCGCCGCCCGCGATTGCCGCCACCGCGGCCTTGAGTGCATCCGGAAAAGCCGCCGCGGCGGCGCGCTGTTCGGGCGACAGATAAGCGTTGCGCGACGACAGCGCGAGCCCGTCGCCATCGCGTGCGATCGGCGCGCCGAATATGTCGAGCGCGAAATCGAGGTCGCGCGCCATGCGGCGGATTATCGCCAGCTGCTGCCAATCCTTTTCGCCGAAGATGGCGACGTCGGGGCGCACCTGGTTGAACAATTTGGCGACGACGGTCGCGACGCCGTCGAAATGCCCCGGCCGCGCCGCGCCGCAATAGTCGGCGCCGAGTTCGGCCACCTCGATATGCGTGGCATGGCCGCCCGGATACATGGTCGCGACATCGGGCGCCCATAGCAGCGCCACGCCTTCCTCGACCAGCAGCGCGGCGTCGCGCGCCTCGTCGCGCGGATAGGCGGCATAATCCTCGTTCGGGCCGAACTGGGTCGGGTTGACGAAGATCGACACCACGACATGGTCGGCCACGCGGCGACCCATGCGGACGAGCGACAGATGCCCGGCGTGCAGCGCGCCCATCGTCGGCACCAGCGCGACGCTCTTGCCGCCCTGCTTCAGCGCCGCAACCGCGCGGTGGAGCGTGGCGATGTCACGGATGATTTGCACGCTTGCCCTGCCTCCGATATTGGCGGCGCCAATACGCCCTTCATGCGGCCGCCATGCCGCGCCAACAGGAAAATCGCAACGGTCATGACGAAAGCCCCCCCGCACCGGATCATCTTCGCCAATGAAAAGGGCGGCACGGGCAAATCGACCTGCGCGGTGCATTTCGCGGTCGCGCTGGCGAGCCAGGGCTGGCGCGTCGCGGGGATCGACCTCGACCCGCGCCAGCGCACCTTCCACCGCTATCTCGAAAACCGCACCAACACCGCCAAGCGCCGCGGGATCGACCTGCCGATGCCACAGTTCGAGGTGTTCGAAGGCTCGACAGTCGAGCAACTCGACGAACAGGTCGCGCGGCTGGCCGACGGGGTCGATTATTTCGTCGCCGACACGCCCGGCCGCGACGATGTGTTCGCCCGCCACCTTGCGACCACCGCCGATACGCTCGTCACCCCGATCAACGACAGCTTCATCGATTTCGACCTGATCGGTCAGGTCGACCCCGAGAGTTTTCAGGTCACCCGACCCAGCTTCTACTCCGAACTGATCTGGGACACGCGCAAGGCGCGGGCGAAAAGCGACGGGCGGACGATCGACTGGATCATCCTGCGCAACCGTCTGCAGCACGTCGACGCGCACAATATGCGCCGAGTCGGCGAAGCGCTGAACCAATTGTCGCGGCGCGTCGGCTTTCGCGTCATTCCTGGCCTGGGCGAGCGCGTGATCTATCGCGAGCTGTTCCCGGCCGGCCTCACCCTGCTCGACAAGGCGCATCTCGGCGGCATGGGGATCGGCCATGTCGTCGCGCGGCAGGAATTGCGCGAGGCGATGGCGGGATTGAACCTGCCGCAGCGCGAACGGCTCCACCCCGACGGCGACCTGTTCGCCGTCGCCTGACCCTCCATCCTCCCGAGAGGCATCCATGACCCATCGATTCCACCCGACGATGCTGCGCGAATATGACATTCGCGGGGTGGTCGGCGACACGCTGTCCGATGCGGACGCCCATGCCATCGGGCGCAGCTTCGCGACGCTGATCGCACGTGCCGGCGGCAAGCGGGTGGCGGTCGGCTATGACGGACGGCTGTCGTCGCCGATGCTCGCCGACGCGCTGATCGCCGGGATCAACGCTGCGGGCATCGGCGCGCTCAATGTCGGGCTGGGGCCGACGCCGATGCTCTATTATGCCGCATCAACCCAAGATGTGGACGGCGGTATACAGATAACCGGCAGCCACAACCCCCCCGACTATAATGGCTTCAAGATGGTGTTTCAGGGCCGCCCCTTCTTCGGCGCCGATATCCAGCGGATCGGCGAAATGGCCGCGGAAGGCGACTGGGAAGCTGTCAACCCGGGGGGAGAAGGCACGGCGCAGAGCATCGACATCGTCGATGCCTATGTCGACCGGCTGGTCGAAGGTTTTGCCGGCGGCGCCTTCCGCATCGGCTGGGATGCGGGCAACGGCGCCGCAGGCACGGTGATCGAAAAGCTCACCGCGCGCCTGCCCGGCGAACATCATCTCCTCTACACCGATATCGATGGCCATTTTCCGAATCACCATCCCGATCCCACCGAGGAAAAGAACCTTGCCGACCTGAAGGCGCTCGTCGCGGCGAAGAAGCTCGACTTCGGCGTCGCATTCGACGGAGATGGCGACCGCATTGGCGCGATCGACGGCGAAGGCCGGGTGATCTGGGGCGACCAGCTGCTGCAGATCTATGCCGCCGCAGTGCTGAAGGAACGGCCGGGGGCGACGGTGATCGCTGATGTGAAGGCCAGTCAGGCGCTGTTCGACCGGGTCGCCGAACTCGGCGGCAAGCCGCTGATGTGGAAGACCGGACACAGCCTGATCAAGGCGAAGATGAAGGAAACCGGCAGCCCGCTGGCGGGCGAGATGAGCGGGCATATCTTCTTCGCCGACCATTATTACGGCTATGACGACGCGCCCTACGCGGCGGTCCGGCTGATCGAGGCGGCGACGAAGCTCGGCAAGAGCGTGACGCAATTGCGCGGCGAAATGCCCGCGATGGTCAACACCCCCGAACTGCGCTTCCAGGTCGACGAGGTGCGCAAATTCGCCATTGTGGACGAGGTTCTGGCGCGGCTGACCGCGGCGGGCGCAACGGTCGACCGCACCGACGGCGCGCGCGTGCTGACCGACGACGGCTGGTGGCTGCTGCGCGCATCGAACACGCAGGACGTTCTCGTCGCCCGCGCCGAGGCGAAGGACGAAGCGGCGCTCGCGAGGCTGATGGCCGCGATCGACGGTCAGCTTGCGGCGTCGGGAGTCGTACGCGGGCCGCAGGCGGCGCATTGACCGCTCATCTGCCTGCAAAAATCTTGCCAGATTGACCTTCGCTGCGTCGCTGGGGTAACGCGCGCAAGGGGGCAGAGACAGGAACCCAGAACGGAACCGAAGATCCTATGACCGACCAGTCCACCGCCGGCACGCTTTCCGACACCAATCACGGCGTCGCCGAGCATACCGCGCACGTCCAGCAGGACGCCGCGGCGGGCAACGGGCTGGCGGTTATTTCGATCGCCAAAAGCTATGACAAGCGCACCGTCCTGTCGGACGTGTCGCTGTCGGTCGCCAAAGGCGAAGTCGTCGGCCTGCTCGGTCCCAATGGCGCGGGCAAGACGACCTGCTTCTATTCGATCATGGGGCTGGTCAAACCCGACGCTGGACGCATCATGCTTGACGGCGCCGACATCACCGCGCTTCCCATGTATCGCCGCGCGATCCTGGGCCTTGGCTATCTGCCGCAGGAAACCTCGATCTTTCGCGGCATGACGGTCGAACAGAATATCGCCGCGGTGCTCGAACTCGCCGAGCCCGACAAGATCGCGCGCCAGCAGCGGCTCGACGAGCTGCTCGACGAATTCGGCCTGACCCGGCTGCGCAGCGCGGCGGCGATGGCGCTGTCGGGCGGCGAGCGACGACGCGCCGAAATCGCGCGCGCGCTCGCGGCCAACCCGTCGATCATGCTGCTCGACGAACCCTTCGCCGGCATCGACCCCATTTCGATCAGCGATATCCGCGACCTTGTCGCCGACCTAAAGACGCGCGGCATCGGCGTGCTGATCACCGACCATAATGTGCGCGAGACGCTGGACCTCGTCGACCGCGCCTGCATCATCTACGACGGCAAGGTGCTGCTTGCCGGATCGCCCGCCGAGCTGGTGGCCGACCCAGAGGTCCGCCGCCTGTATCTTGGCGAGGGCTTTTCGCTTTGATGCGGTAGTTGCCGATGGCGTTGGGTCCACGCCTCGATTTACGCCAGTCGCAATCGCTGGTGATGACGCCGCAGCTGCAGCAGGCGATCAAGCTGCTCGCGCTGTCGAACCTCGAACTCGAAGCCTATCTGGCTGAGGCGCTCGAAGGCAATCCGCTGCTCGATGCGACGCCGGGTGACCGCGAACCGGGCGATGACGAAGGCGGCGACGAAGCGCCGCCGTCCGACGGCCCCCCCGCCGACACCGACCTGGCGCTGTCGTCCGAAGCGGGTACCGCCGACGATCTCGACGTCGATTTTGCCGAGGAACGATTCCACCACGACAGCGCGAGCGATTCGGTGGGGCTGTCGGGCGATAGTGAGGGCATCGATTTCGACAGCTTCGCGGGCGACGACGGCACGCTTTACGACCATCTGCTCGCCCAGGTCGGTGAACGTTTTTCAGGCATCGAGGCGATGGTCGCCGAACAGATCGTCGCGCTGATCGACGAGGCGGGCTATCTGCGCGCCGATCTCGGCGAGCTGGCGCAGCGGCTCGGCGTGCCGCTCGCGCTGGTCGAGGCGGTGCTTGCGGGCGTCCAGAGCTTCGACCCTTCGGGTGTCGGCGGGCGCGACCTTGCCGAATGCATCGCGATCCAGGCGCGCGAGGCCGACCGCTACGATCCCGCCATGGCGACGATGATCGCGCATCTCGACCTGGTGGCGAAGGGCGCCTTCCCCCAGCTCAAGCGCATCTGCGGCGTCGATGACGAGGATCTGGCCGACATGATCCGCGAATTGCGCGCCTATGACCCGAAGCCCGGTCTGCGCTTCGGCGGCACCGCGACGCAGGCGGTCGTGCCCGACCTTTATGTCCGCCAGACCGCAAAGGGATGGGCGGTCGAGGTAAACAGCGGCACGCTTCCGCGGCTGCTCGTCAATCGCCGCTATTATACCGAACTGGCAAAGGACGCCGCGGCCAAGAGCAAGGCGTGGCTATCCGAGCAGCTCGCGGGGGCCAACTGGCTGGTGCGCGCCCTCGACCAGCGTCAACGCACGATCGTCAAGGTCGCGAGCGAGATTGTGAAGCAGCAAGAGGGCTTTTTCCTCCACGGCGTCGCGCATATGCGCCCGCTGACGCTGCGCCAGGTCGCCGAGGCAATCGGGATGCACGAATCGACCGTCAGCCGCGTTACCAGCAACAAATATCTCTCCTGCGCGCGCGGCCTGTTCGAACTCAAATATTTCTTCTCGTCGGGGATTTCGGCGACCGAGGGCGACGGCGCGGTGTCGGCCGAAGCGGTCAAGAGCCGGATCAGGGCGATGATCGAGGCCGAAGACCCCAAGGCGATCCTGTCCGACGAGACGATCGCACAGAAGCTGTCGGCAGAAGGCCACGACATCGCGCGGCGCACCGTGGTCAAATATCGCGAGGCGATGGGCTATGGCTCGTCGGTGCAACGGCGGCGGCAGAAGGCGCTGGCGGGGTGAAATTTTACGCCCCCTCTTCGTCGCCCGGGACTTGATCCGGGGTCCATTCCCACAGCGCCGGAATAGCGGATTCCGGATCAAGTCCGGGATGACGAAATTAAGGGCGGAGGCGGTTGACTTTTCACCCGCTTCCCCATAGTTGCGCCGCTTCGCGTAACAACGCCAAGATTTACGGAACAGACCAATGAAGATTCGCAACAGCCTGAAGTCGCTGAAGGACCGCCACCGGGATAACCGCGTTATCCGCCGCCGTGGCCGCACCTATGTGATCAACAAGACCAACCGCCGCTTCAAGGCGCGCCAGGGCTAAACGCCTTGCCGGGACCGCGTGTCCCCGCGCATTTGCGAGTAAGCGTAACGCCGTCGGATGCTTCCGGCGGCGCTTTCGCGTGTCCGGAGCAGCCATGATTCACCAGAGCGTCATTTTCGATGTCGGCCGCGTCCTGTTCGACTGGGACTTGCGCTACCTGTTCGCGAAGCTGATCGACGATGCGGGCGAGCTCGAATGGTTTGTGACCCACGTCGTCACGCCGCAGTGGCATTTCCAGCACGATGCGGGCCGGCCGCTCGCCGACATGCTGCCCGAGCTGAAGGCTGAATATCCGGCGCATGCGCCCCTGATCGACGCCTATGCGACGCGCTTCAACGAGACGATTCCGGGGCCGATGCCCGGCAGCCTCGAACTGGTCGAGCGGCTTGACGAGGCGGGGGTGCCGCTGTTTGCGATCACCAATTTCGGACATGAATTCTGGGAAGGCTTCCGCCCGACCCAGCCGGTGTTCGACCGCTTCCGCGATATCATCGTCTCGGGTACCGAGAAGCTGATGAAACCCGACCCCGAGATCTACGCCCTTGCGATCGAGCGATTCGGCATCAATCCCGCTGGCGCCCTCTTCATTGACGACGTCGCGCACAATATCGCGGGCGCCAAGGCGGTCGGCATCGCGGGGCACCGGTTCGTCGATGCGGCGACGCTGGAGCGCGAGTTGGTGGCGCGGGGCTATTTGTCAGCCACCTGATGGGTTTTGCTGCCCTCGGGCGCGTAGATATCAAGATCCAGATACAAGCCGCGATCTGCTATTTCGGCCAACGTCTGGGAACATATCCGCAAACTTTCGTTTCTCTCTTCAAGGAAGAGGCCGCAGAAGAGGCGCCCAGCAAAGCGTGCAGCAAGTTCCTGCCAAATGGCCGTATCGCGGGTCAGCGGTGCGAAAATGGCCTCTACCTGGCCCGGCAAGTCACCGGGAATCGATCTCGGTACCTGCAGCCTCCAAGATCCGGTGCGAGCGATGCGCTCACTGCCCCGGGGCGTCTTCCACTTGGCACCTTTCGCAACGCTGAAGGTTGGCGTTGCTCCAAGCCGGTTGGAAATGTCGGCCGGATCGAGATCGTCGCCAAAGAAACCTAGCGAGACTGCGGTTTCATTAAGCTCGACCATCTTCCCCCCTATTTCTCCACCCCCAGCTGCGTCAGCACGAA
This sequence comes from Sphingopyxis terrae subsp. terrae NBRC 15098, assembly GCF_001610975.1. Taxonomy (NCBI): domain Bacteria; kingdom Pseudomonadati; phylum Pseudomonadota; class Alphaproteobacteria; order Sphingomonadales; family Sphingopyxidaceae; genus Sphingopyxis; species Sphingopyxis terrae. Next base: position 1,459,210 of record NZ_CP013342.1, read on the forward strand.
GGCATATTCCTCGGCATCTTCGTGGAGCGCGCCCCAACGGCCCGATTTGCCGCCATGGCCCGCGCCCATGTTGGTGCGCAGCAGCAGCGTCGCGTCGCCCAAGCGCGTCGCGCGGAGCTTGGCGACCCATTTGGCGGGCTCCCAATAGGTCACGCGCGGGTCGTTGAGGCCGGCCGACACCAGCATCGGCGGATAGGCCTTCGCAGTTACATTGTCGTAGGGGCTGTACGACAGCATATAATCAAACGCGGCCTTGTCGGTGACCGGATTGCCCCATTCGGGCCATTCGCCCGGGGTCAGCGGCAGCGTTTCGTCGACCATCGTGTTGATCACGTCGACGAAGGGCACGCCCGCAAGGACCGCGCCCCACAGCTCGGGCGCCTCGTTATAGATCACGCCCATCACCTGCCCGCCCGCCGAGCGGCCCTCGACCGAAATCCTGCCGGCGCTGGTGTAGTTTTTCGCGATCAGCCCCCTCGCGACATCGATGAAATCGTTGAAGGTGTTTTTGCGCTCGGTCGTCTTGCCCGCGAGATACCAGCCGCGGCCCAGATCGTCGCCGCCGCGGACATGCGCGATCGCATAGATCATGCCGCGATCGACGAGGCTGAGCCGCGTGGTCGAAAAGCCCGGCGGGACGCGATAGCCGTACGAGCCATAAGCATAGAGATGCATCGGCGCGCTGCCGTCGAGCTTGGTGCCCTTCTTGTAGACGAGCGAGGCGGGGATCATCGTCTTGCCGTCGCGGCTCGGAAGATTAACCCATTCGGTTACATATTGCGTTGCATCGTAACCCGACGGGATTTCCTGCACCTTCAGCGTTTCGAGCGTTCCTGTCGCCAGATCATAATCGTAGACCGTGTCGGGCGTGACCATCGATTCATAATCGAGCCGGAGCTTGTCCTGATGATATTCGGGATTGTCGCCGAGGCCCGCCACATAGGTCGCCTCGGGAAATTTGATCCGGCCGGGGATCAGCGGCGCGTTATAGCGGCGGATATCGACCTGATCGAGCCCGTCCTCGCGCGCTTCGATGACGAAATAGTCGCGGAATATCGACAGGCCGGTGATGTAACTATGGTCCGATCCGGGGATCAGCGTGGTCCACCTGCCCGGATCCTTCACGCTCGCGGTGGCGATGCGGAAGTTGGGATGCTCGTCATTGGTGTGGATGTAGAGCGTGCCGTCGCGCTCATCGACGCTGTACTCGCGGCCCTTCTGGCGCGCCGACACCAGTTGCATCGGCGCTTCCGGGTTATCGGCGGGAAGAAGATAGACCTCGCTCGTCTCGTTATCGCCCGTCGCGATCACGATATAATTGTCGGCGGCGGTCTTGCCGATCCCCACCCCGAAGCCGATGTCGGGTTCCTTGTAGAGAAGCTTGTCGTCGGCAACACTCGTCCCGAGCTTGTGCAGCCGGACATTGTCGGTGCGCCAATTCTCGTTCGCGAGGCCATAGAGGATCGCGTCGTTCCCCGACGTCCAGACGAGCGAGGACAGCGTGCCCGGGATAACGTCGGGCAGCTGTTCGCCCGTTTCGAGATTGCGGATGCGCGCCTCGAAGCGTTCGGAGCCATTTTCATCGAAGGAATAGGCCATCAGCCGGCCGTCGGGGCTGATCGACAGTTCGGCGAGGCGGAAATATTCCTTGCCCTCCGCCATCGCGACCTCGTCGAGGATCAGCTGGGTCTGGCCCGCGCCGGACGCGGGCTTGCGATACCATTTCTTATATTCGGCGCCCTCGTCAAATTCGACCCAATAGAGCCAGTCGCCGTCCTTCTGCGGCACCGACGAATCGGCTTCCTTGATGCGCCCCTTCATCTCCTGAAACAACGTCTCGACCAGCTTCGCGTGCGGCTTCATCGCCGCATCGAAATAGGCGTTTTCGGCCTTCACATAATCGAGGATGTCCGCGTCATCGATCACCGGATAGCTCTGGTCGCGGAGCCAGAAATAGGGATCGGACAGCGTTTTGCCGTGCAGCGTGACTTCGTGCGGCCGCCTGTCGGCGACCGGGGCGGCGGGGCTGGTGGTCAATATCGTCTCTTTCTCTTCGGCGAACGCGCTGCCGGGCGCGACAAGCGGGGTGGTAATTGCGGCCAGAAACATCCAAATAGCGCGCATCAAGAAAACCCCCGCAGCGTCGCCCCGGTCGGGCAGGAATTGGCTGCGATGTAGAAACAAGGAACAGCGCATGTCCACCCCCGACCATGCAGACCGCCTCGCCCGCCTGCGCGCCGAACTCGCGCGCCGGGGCCTCGACGGCTTTGTCGTGCCAATCAGCGATGAGCATTTGAGCGAATATGTCGGCGCCTATGCACAGCGCATGGCGTGGCTAACCGGCTTCGGCGGATCGGCCGGAACCGCCGCAGTGTTGCCGGCGAAGGCGGCGGTGTTCGTGGACGGCCGCTATACGGTGCAGGTGCGCGACCAGGTCGACGGATCGCTTTATGACTATGTCGGGGTGCCGCAGTCGAGCGTCGCCGAATGGCTGGGCGCCAATGTCAGCGCCGGGCAGAAGATCGGCTATGACCCCTGGTTGCACGGCATCGACTGGGCGCGTGGCCTTGCGGCGGCGCTGACCGCAAAGGGCGCCAGCCTGATTGCAGTCGACAGCAACCCCATCGACGCAGTGTGGGATGACCAGCCGGCGCCGAGCGCCGCGCCGATCGCCGTCTATGATACCGAGCAGGCGGGGCAGTCGGCGGCCGACAAGCGCGGCGTGATCGCCGACTGGCTGAAGGGGCAGGGGCTCGACACCACCGTGATGACCGCGCTCGATTCGATCGCCTGGACCTTCAACATCCGCGGCGAAGACGTCAGCCACACGCCCGTCGGGCTTGCCTTTGCGCTGCTCCACGATGACGCCACCGCCGACCTGTTCGTTGCGCCCGAAAAGATTACCGACGCGGTGCGCGCGCATCTCGGCAACAGCGTGCGCATCCACGACCGCGCCGCCTTCGATCCTGCGCTCGCCGCACTGGCGGGCAAGCGTGTCGCGGTCGATCCCGACCGCGCGGTCGCTGCAATCTTCACCGCGCTTGAAGGCGCGGGCGCAAAGATCGCGCGCCACCGCGACCCGGCGGTGCTGCCCAAGGCGATCAAGAACAGCGCCGAGCTTGCCGGCACGCGCGCCGCGCACGTCCGCGACGGCGTCGCGGTCGCGCGCTTCCTCAAATGGATGGAAGAGGTCGCGCCGAAGGGCGGGCTCGACGAACTCGGCGCGGCGGCGAAATTGCGCGCCTTTCGCGACGAAAGCGGCGTTTTGAAGGATCTGTCCTTCGATACCATCTCGGCCGCCGGTCCCAACGGCGCGCTGCCGCATTACAAGGTCGATGAAACGACCAATCGCGCGATCGAGACGGGCACGCTCTATCTCGTCGATTCGGGCGGGCAATATGCCGATGGCACGACCGACATCACGCGCACCATCGCGATCGGCGAACCCAGTGCCGAAATGCGCCGCCGCTTCACCCAGGTGCTGAAGGGGCATATCGCGCTCGCAACCGCGCGCTTTCCCAAGGGGACGCGCGGAAGCCAGCTCGACATCCTCGCGCGCCAGTATCTGTGGGCCGACGGGGTCGATTATGCGCATGGCACCGGCCACGGCGTCGGTGCCTATCTGGCGGTCCACGAAGGGCCGCAGCGAATTGCCAAGCCCGCCGGCGGGCAGGCAGGAACCGAGGAGCCGCTCCACGCGGGCATGATCCTGTCGAACGAGCCCGGCTATTACAAGGCGGGCCATTTCGGCATCCGCATCGAGAATCTAGTGGTGGTCGAACCCGTCCGGATCGAGGGGGCCGAGGAGGATATGCTGGGCTTTGAAACCATCACCTTCGCCCCGATCGCGCGCAATCTGATCGTCGGGGCGATGCTGTCGCCCGCCGAGGCGGACTGGCTCGACGCCTATCATGCCGAGGTGGTCGAGAAGCTGTCGCCGGGGATGGTCGCCGCCGACCGCGAATGGCTGGCCGCCGCCTGCGCGCCGATCGATCGCGGCGTCGCCGCGCTCGCGGCCTGAGAGGCGCGGCATGGACCGGGCCAACTGGGCAGTCCCGCGCGCCGATTTTCGCGTCCAGCAGGATGTGCGCGTCCGCTTCAACGAGATCGACGGCCAGAATATCGTCTTCAGCGGCAATTATCTGATCTACGCCGACATCGGCGTGACCGAATATTTTCGCGCGCTGGGCGAAGGGCAGCCGGGCCCCTATTTTCACCAATATGGTACAGATATCCGCGAAGTACATAGCGAAATCGACTATCACGCGCCGGCCCGGCTCGATGAGTTGATCACCATCGCGGCGCGCGTCAGCCACTTCGGGCGGACGAGCTTCACGCTGCACTGTGCAATATTTCGCGCCGCCGAACGGCTGACCGATATCGAGATCAGCTACGCCCATCTCGACCTCGATACGGGCAAGCCGACGGCGCTTCCGGGGAGCTTTATCGCCGAAGTCCGGCGATTCGAAACCCGCTTGCCCATTCAGGATTGAGGTAGGCGGTTCGCGCCGAACGTCGCCGATTCGCGTTTCTCCACCAAAAAGGTCGAAAAAAAAGGGCCGCCCGAGGGCGACCCTTGAAAGTTTTTGGGAGAGGATGCCTAAAAGGCAAGTGTGATATTGCACTGCACAATTGATTGTGCAACTGCGAAATAAGCATCCGGCATTGCAAAATTTGCAATCGTTGGCATCGATAGCATGCAAAGCATGCAATCCTCTCCGCGCGCACACCCCCTCGCAAATCGGCGCGACATCGCCTAGATTGGCGCCATGTCTATGCTCAAAAATTGGGATGTCGGCGGCGGCCTGTCGGATTTCTGGGCCTACATCCGCGAACCGCGCCCGCACCGCTGGACGGTGTGGGGCCTCGCGATCGTGCTGCCGCTGCTGATCTTCTACGGCTTTTCCAAATATCTTGTGCCCTACGAAAGGCCCAAGCCGCAGATCATCTATTTCGAAAACTGGAAGGCCGACCGCAGCGAAGCGGAGATACGCGCCGACTGGGTGGCACGCGCCAAGGAAACGACGCGCGCCAACGCCAAGCGCCGCGCCGAATTCCAGCGGCTCGCGGACATGATGGGGGTCGAGTATGACGCCAGCGAAGCCGAGAAGGTGACGCGCGAGACGCTGGGCAAGGAAGCCGACGCCATCGAAAAGAAACCCGAGCCGCCAAAGCGCTCGACGCTCGCAGAGCGGGCAGCGCGTGGCGCGGCGGCGCCCGCGACCCAGCCCTGACCCCGGTGCGCGCCGATGCCGAGTGGATGGCCGCGGCGATCGCGCTGTCGCAGCGCGGGCGCCCCGATGCCGCACCCAACCCCAATGTCGGCTGCCTGATTGTCAAGAACGGCCGCGTCGTCTCGCGCGGCTGGACGCAGGCGGGCGGCCGGCCGCATGCCGAAGCGATGGCACTGGCGGCGGCGGGCGACGCCGCGCACGGCGCAACCGCCTATGTCAGTCTGGAACCCTGCGCCCATGCGAGCACCCGCGGCCCGTGCTGCGCCGACTTGCTGATCGCCGCTGGCATCCCACGCGTCGTCGTCGCCGCGCAGGATCCCGATCCGCGCACCGACGGACAGGGCATCGCCCGGCTGCGCGCGGCAGGAATCGCGGTCGAGAGCGGCCTGCTTTGCGGTGAAGCGCAGGCGGCGATGGCCCCCTGGTGGTCGCGCGCGACGCGCGGCCGGCCGTTCGTCACGCTGAAGCTCGCGACTTCGCTCGACGGCTGCATCGCGATGGCCGACGGTTCGAGCCGCTGGATCACCGGCGCCCCTGCACGCGCGCACGCGCATCTCGAACGCGCGCGGCATGGCGCGATCCTGGTCGGGCGCGGTACCTTCGAGGCCGACGCGCCGACACTCGACGTCCGCCTGCCCGGACTTGCGCCGCGGAGCCCGCAGCGCCTGCTCCTGACGCACGGCGATGCCCCCGACGGCTGGACCGCGCTCGCTGCGCCGGACGCTGTGGATGCGCTGCCGATCGATTCGCTGCTCGTCGAGGGCGGCGCCGGGGCGGCGGCTGCCTTTCTTGCCGCCGACCGCGTCGACCGGCTGCTTCTCTATCGCGCGCCGATCCTGATCGGTGCCGGCCGCCGCGCGCTTGGTGACATCGGCCTCGGCGATCTGGCGGGCGCGCACGGACGTTGGCGACCGGCCGACAGTCGGATGCTTGGCAGCGACCGGATCGACGTCTACGAGCGCATCAGGAAGGAATGACCGCCCCCATGTTTACCGGCATCATCACCGACATCGGCACCATCCGCAGCCGCGAGGATCGCGGCGACACGCGCCTCGTCATTGGCACCGGCTATGACGTCGACACGATCGACCTCGGCGCCTCCATCGCCTGTTCGGGCGCGTGCCTGACCGTCGTCGACAAGGGCGTCGATGACGGCAGCAACGGTCCCGGCGGCTGGTTCGCGATCGACGCGAGCGGCGAAACGCTGGCGCGCACCGCACCGGGCATGTGGGATGCAGGGCGCCGTCTGAACCTGGAGCGCGCGCTGCGCGTCGGCGATGAACTGGGCGGACATATCGTGACGGGGCACGTCGATGCAGTCGGCCGGATCGTCGGGGTCGATCCCGTCGGCGACAGCGTCAAATTGACCGTCGAGGCGCCGGCATCGCTCGCGCCGCATATTGCACCCAAGGGGTCGATCACGCTCGACGGCATATCGCTGACCGTGAACGATGTGGCCGACCAGCCGGAGGGTACCGCGCATTTCACGCTGAACATCATCCCGCACACGCAGGAGATGACGACGTTGAACGAAGTGGCGGTCGGACGTCCGGTCAATCTCGAGATCGACGTCCTCGCGCGCTATCTCGCTCGGATGCAGGCGCGCGGATGAGCGACCCGCGCCGCCAGGCGATCGTCCGGCTGCGCATCGCGATCTGGGCCTGCGCCATCCTGCTGTTCGCGATCCAGTTCGTCCATCACGCAATCGGCCTGTTCCTGCCCGCGATGGCGCTTGCGCTCGTGCTGCTCGCCGCGGCGGTCCAGCATGTCGAAACGCGTCTGCAGCGGCCGGCCAAAAGCTATGCGCGGGTTGTGGTCGCATCGGCGGCGGCGGCGCTGCTGTTCATCGCGCTGCCTGCCTATTGGCACGGCATCATGTGGATCGGTGCGCTGCTTTGGGTCGGCTTTACCGCCGCCGGGCTTGCCTGGTGCATCCAGTATGAGCGCACCGAGCCGCTCGACCGCCCCTGAAACAGGCCGTCAGCGCTCGGCCCAGCCGGCCGCGATTTCGGGATCGGCGGCAATCATCGAACGGCGCATCGCGAGCCGGCCGATCCGCAGCAGTTCGGCCTTGCGCCGCGCGGGCGCGAGATTGCAGCTCGCGGCCTCGCGCACCACGGCGGCGCCATAGCGGTCGGCGACGATCAGGCCCGAGGTTTCGGGGCGGTAGCCCTCGGTCTCGAGGATCGCGGGGTCGAGGCCAGACGCGAGCGCCCAATAGAAGCGGTCGCACCAGTCGCAATAGTCGGGCCATTTGCCGTCGCCGTGCAGATCGGCGCGGCTAACCTTTATCTCGACGATCGTGATATGGCCCTTCGCGTCGATCGCGGTGAGGTCAGTACGGCGGCCGTTGGGGAGCGTCACCTCGGGGATCGCGACGAGCCCCTGCTGCGCGAACAGCCGGCACACGCCGCGCGCGACGTCCGCGGCGGTCAGCAGGTCACTCGCCATCGCTCAGAAACCCTCAGAAGGGGACGTCGTCGTCCAGATCGTCGTCGAACGGCGGACGTCCGCCGCCCGAGGCGCCGCCGCCGCCCTGGTTCCAGCCGCCGCCCGAACTGCCGCCGGACGCGGCGCCACCCTGATCCCAGCCGCCGCTCGATCCGCCGCCCTGCGACCAGCTATCGCCGCCGCGCGAGCCGCCGCCGCCGCCGCCAGGCGCACCGTCGAGCATGGTCAAGGTGCCGCCCATGCCAGCGACGACGACTTCGGTCGTGTAGCGATCATTGCCGTCACGGTCCTGCCACTTGCGAGTGCGCAAGGATCCTTCGATATAAACCTTCGAGCCCTTTTTAAGGTAGCGCTCGACGACGCCGACGAGGCCGTCGCCGTTGATGACGACATTGTGCCATTCGGTGCGCTCCTTGCGCTCTCCGGTCATGCGGTCCTTCCACTGTTCGGAGGTCGCGATGCGGATATTGGCAATCTTGCCGCCGTTCTGGAACGACTTGATTTCGGGATCGGCGCCCAGATTGCCGATCAGAATAACTTTGTTGACGCTGCCAGCCATGCCGCTCCGCTCCGCTTGAATGTTGGAAGGATCAGCCTAGTCCAAAGGCGACGGCTGTCCAGTAGGTGATACCTGCCGCGGCATAGGCGAGCGCGAACAAATAGCCAACCATGAACAGCGGCCATTTCCACCCATTGGTCTCGCGCCGGGTGATCGCGATCGTCGAGATACATTGCGGGGCAAAGACGAACCAGGCGAGAAAGGCGAGCGCGGTCGCGATGCTCCAGCGTCCCTGAAGCCGCTCGCTGAGCGATTGCGCAACGGCATCCTCGTCATCGCCCGCGTCGATCGCATTGGCGGTTGCGAGCGCCGAGACGGCCACCTCGCGCGCCGCCATCGCAGGGATCAGCGCGAGTGCGATGTCGTGATTGAAGCCGATGGGTTTGACCACGACTTCCAGTCCGCTCGCGATGCGGCCGGCGATACTGTAATCGACCTGGCGGACGTCGCCGCCCGCCGGCGCCTGCGGATAGCTGAGCAGCAGCCACAGCACCGCGGTGGTCGCGGCGATGATCGTGCCCGCGCGGCGCAGGAAGATCCACGCCCGCTGCCATAGCGCGATGCCGACATCGCGCAGCCGCGGCCATTGATAGCGCGGCATTTCCATCATGAAGCCCGCCGCATTGCCCTTGGTCACCGACCGCCGCAGCACGAAGGCGACGACCAGCGCGCCGACGATGCCCGACACATAGAGGCCGAACAGCACGAGTCCCTGCAGGCCAACGGGCGATCCGCCGACGCTGCGGTTCGGGATGAAGGCGCCGATGATCAGCGTGTAGACGGGAAGCCGCGCCGAACAGGTCATCAGCGGGGCGATCAGGATCGTCGTCAGCCGGTCTTTCGCATCGGGAATCGCGCGCGTCGCCATGATACCGGGAACCGCGCAGGCGAAGCTGGAGAGCAGCGGGATGAACCCGCGTCCCGACAAACCGACCTTTGCCATGATCCCGTCCATCAGGAAGGCGGCGCGGGTCATATAGCCCGAGGCTTCGAGCAGCAGGATGAAGAGGAAGAGAATCAGGATCTGCGGCAGGAAAACGACGACCGCGCCGACGCCGGCGAGCAGTCCTTCGACCACCAGCCCGCGCAGGAAGCCCGCGGCCATGTGATCGCTCGCCAGCGCCTGCAACGCGGCGATGCCGTCCTCGATCCAGGCGATCGGTGCTTCGGACCAGGCGTAGACCGCTTGGAACATCACGAACATCAGCGCGAGCAGGATCAGCAGCCCGAAGACCGGATGTAGCGCTACCGCATCGACGCGCTGCGTCCAGCGGCGCACCGGCGTTTCGGCGAGCGTCGCGGCGCGCGCGATGGCGCGAGCGCGCTGGTGCAGCGCGGTGTCGCCGGGCGGCGGCGCCGGCTGGTCGGTCGCCGACAGGCCGTGCGAGAGGAGCGCGCCATCGACCGCCGCAAGCAATTCGGTCAGGCCGCGCTTGCGCACCGCAACGGTGGGCACCACTGGCACGCCGAGTTCGGCGGCAAGCCGGTCGGGATCGAGCGTCAGCCCGTCGCGCTCCGCCAAGTCGAGCATGTTGAGCGCGATGACGGTCGGCAGGCCGAGCGCGATCAGTTCGAGCGCGAAGCAGAGATGATTGTCGAGGTTCGCCGCGTCGACGACGACGATCAGTGCGTCGGGGCGCTTCTCGCCCGTCTGGCGGCCGAGCACAACGTCGCGCGTCACCGCCTCGTCGGGGCTGGCGGGCGACAGGCTGTAGCTGCCCGGCAGATCGACCAGCGCGAGCGGCCGGCCGTCGGCAAAGCTCGCATGGCCCGATTTGCGTTCGACCGTGACGCCCGGATAATTGGCGATCTTCTGCCGCGCGCCGGTCAGCGCGTTGAACAGGCTCGATTTGCCGGCGTTCGGATTGCCGACCAGTGCGATCGTGGGTGCGGGGCCGGTCATGTCGTCGCCGGTTCGACCTCTATGGCGGCGGCCTGCTTGCTGCGGATGATGACTTTCATCCGCCCGATCGTCAGCGCGAGAGGATCGCGCGAGAACAGGCTGCCGCGATGCAGCGGGGTGACTTCGCTCCCCTCCAGCAAGCCGAACTCGCGCAGCCGGCGCCCTTCGTCGTGCGACATCGACGTCCAGTCGATGCGCGCGATGCGCACCGCGATGCCAAGCGGGGAGGAATCGAGCTTCGCGATCATTTGCGAGCGATTATCAATAACAGCAGCGAAGCGCCAGCCCCAAAATTTGCCGGCGCCGCCGCCTCAGCGTCCCGGGTAGCGCAGCCGCCCCACGAAGCGCGCGAGGCTGGGCCGTTCGATGCGGTGCGCAGCGCGGCGGTGCTTCCACGCTTCGAAGCGCATCACATTGTCGATCCGCCGCGCAAGGAAGGCACGCGTTTCAGCAAAATTTTCGCTCTCGTCGTTGAGGAAGACCGCCATCGTCGATCCATAGACCCCGGTCAGGATCGCGCGCTTGCTGTAGTGATTATAGTCGGTCGCGGTGTCGCCCGCGAGGCGCCACATCAGGTCGGCGGCGCGCCAGCCGAGCTTGGCCGCGTGCGGGGCATTGCCCGGCAGCGCGAGCAAGGCCAGCGCGCGGCGCAGCGATTCGCGGTTGGGCGCGAGCAGATCGATCCGGGTTTCGACGAGCCGAGTGATGCGCTCGCGAATCTTCATCGTCGCGAGCGTTTCCGCCGGGCAGCGCTCCGCCATCGCGGCATCGATCGTCGCAAACCAGGCGTCGACCATGTCGCGCGCACCGCCCGGAAAGGCTAGCCGCGCGACGTCGCGGTCGACCCCGAGCGCGTCGGCAGCTTCGTCGAGCGTGGCGGCGGTGAAGCCGTCGAAGGCAGCGGAAGCCGCGACAAGCGGCGCCAGCGCGGCGCGAATCTCGTCGAGCGTCGGATCGGCGGGCAGAGTTGCGGCGGACGGATGCTGAGCCATGACCATCAGATAGGCGCCGCGCGGCGGCTCGGCAACCGAATCAGCACCAGCGCCGCGGCAACCATCGCGCCGCCGAACAATTCCATCGCGCTGAGCGTCTCGCCGAAGATCAGCCACCCCGCGGTCGCCGCGACCACCGGCTGGACGAGCAGGGTCAGGCCGACGACGAGCGGCGAGAAGCGCGGCAATGCCCAGATGAGCAGCCCCTGCCCGACCAGCTGGCTCATCAGCGCCAGCACGATCAGCGGGGTCCAGTCGTGCGGCAGGATCGCTTCGCCGAAGAGCAGCGCCGTGCCGAGCAGCACCGGGATCCCCGCCGCCGACGATATGGCGAGCGCCGACCAGGGGCCGATGTCGCCGCGCACCCGCTGCATCATTAGAACATAGCCCGTATAGAGCGCCCCGGCGAAAAGGCTGAGCAGATCGCCAACGAGATAGGCGGCCGACGCTTCATAGCTTTGCCCCATCAGCAGCGCCGACCCCGCGAAGGCTAGCAGCACCGCCACCGCCTGCCACCCGCGCGGCAGGGTGCGCGCGACCGCAATCCCCCACAGCACGAGGAGCAGGCTGGCGCTGTTGCCGAACAGCGTCGCATTGGCGACCTTGGTCTGAAGGATGCCGAGATGCCAGGCGGCAAGATCGAGCGCGAAGAAGAGCCCCGCCCCCGCCGCCACCGTCAGCGCGCCGCGCGGCGGCAGGCGACCGCCCGTTTCGCGCCGCATCAGCAGCGCGAGCAGCGGCAGCGCGAGCGCGAGTCGCCAGAAGGCCGCGGCCACGGGACCGGTATCGGCGAAGCGCACCACCATCGCGGTCAGCGACAGCGCCAGATTGCCACCGACAAGCGCGGCAAAGGCCCATCGGTTCACCGTGGCGGCGACCGGTTTGGCCACCGGATCGACCGGCGAAATGGTGGGCGGGCTGATTGGCTTGTTGCTCATTTAGATTTTCTTTTGCTACCCACCATTGTGCAGCGGCCGCCGCATCCATAGCTTCGGCGGCCATAGCGGCGACAGCACGGGCCGTCGCCGGTAAAGTGAAAGGTGGAATCTATGCCCGCATCGCTTCTCGACCCGATCAAGCTTGGCGCGATCGACGCGCCCAACCGCATCCTCATGGCGCCGCTGACGCGCGGCCGCGCCGGCCCCGGTTTCGTCCCCAACGAACTTGCGGTCGAATATTATCGCCAGCGCGCCTCGGCCGGGCTGATCATCTCCGAAGCGACGGGAATTTCGCAGGAAGGGCTCGGCTGGCCCTCGGCGCCGGGACTGTGGACCGACGCACAGGTCGAAGGCTGGAAACCCGTCACCGAGGCGGTCCACGCCGCGGGCGGGCGCATCGTCGCGCAGCTGTGGCACATGGGCCGGCTCGTCCATTCGGTGTTCAACGACGGCAAGCAGCCGGTGTCGGCTTCGGCAACGAAGGGCGAAGGTCGCGCGCACACGCCGGTCGGGCGGCTCGAGCTCGAAGAAGCGCGCCCGCTGCGCCTCGACGAGATTCCGCGCGTGATTGCCGATTATGTCGCGGCTGCCGAAAATGCGAAGCGCGCCGGGTTCGACGGTGTGCAACTGCACGGCGCCAACGGCTATCTGATCGACCAGTTCCTGCGCGACGGCACCAATTTGCGCGACGATGATTATGGCGGTCCGGTCGAAAACCGCATCCGTCTGCTCCGCGAAGTGACCGAAGCGCTGATCGGGGTGTGGGGCAAGGATCGCGTCGCGGTGCGCCTGTCGCCCAATGGCGAGACGCAGGGTGTCGACGACAGCGCGCCCGAAATACTGTTCCCCGCCGCCGCCGCGGCGCTCGACGCGCTGGGCATCGCTTTCCTCGAACTGCGCGAACCCGGCCCCGACGGCACCTTCGGCAAAACCGACGTGCCCAAGCAGTCGCCGGCGATCCGTCAGGTCTTCAAGGGGCCGCTGGTGCTCAATAGCGATTATGACGTGGCGAAGGCCGAAGCCGATCTGGCGAGCGGCCTTGCCGATGCGATCAGTTTCGGGCGGCCGTTCATCGGCAATCCCGATCTGGTCGAACGCATCCGCACCGGCGCGGCTTGGGCCACCGACAATCCGCAGAGCTGGTACTCGCCCGGGCCCGAGGGCTATATCGACTATCCGGCGCTGGTCGCTGCCTAGATCAGATCAGACAACAATTTCGTGTGTCCCCGCGAAGGCGGGGACACTCCTCCGGTCGGTTTCAGATCGCGCCGGCTGAAGATGGGCCCCCCGCCTTCGCGGGGCACGCTATCTTCAGGCAACGGGCGTTATCCCCTCTCGGCGACCGCCTTGTCGACGATCCCCGCCCCGATCGGCGCCAATATCTTGCCGCCGAACTGGAACAGCAGAAAGGCCGCGATAAAGGCCGCGACCGGCATGATGAGCAGCAGGAAGACGAAGATCGCGAGCCCGATCGCGAAGATCGTCACGAAGCCGCCGCTCAGGGTCGATTGCCCGCTCGCGCCGAGTTCGATCGTCCGCGGCCCCTTTGCATCCCACCATTTCGACGTGACCACCGTCTTGCGCGAACCGCGATCTGGTTGCGGCGCCGGACGAGACCGCGATGCCGGGATCGGAGCGGCTTCGGGGACATGCGCCGGGATTCGCGCCGGCACGGACGCGCGCGCTGGCGGCGCGGCGGGCGGGTCGCCCCAGGGCTGGCGCGCCTTGGCCTGGGCGCCGCGCGCAGCGATCGCCTCACGCAGCCGATCAGCGGGAGCTGTGTCGGCAATCGTAGCGGGGGCTTTGATAGGTTCCGGTATCTCTTCGCGCGGTGCCGGCAGGGCGGGTTCGATGCCCCGGCGCCGATCGTGTTCGGCCATGCGCTGTGCCGCGGTCGGCGGGGTTCCGCCGGTCGCGCGGTCGATCACCACCAGCCGGCCGCCGCGTTCGACGACGGAATATCGGCCGGGAGGAGTGCGATCAAGCAACGCCGAACTGATCCTTCAATGCGAGCATCGCGAGTGCGGCCTTCGCCGCCTCGCCGCCCTTATCCTTGCGCGTCTTGTCGGCGCGCGCAAGCGCCTGTTCCTCATCCTCGACGGTCAGGATACCGTTGCCGATGGCAAGGCCGTCGAGCGTCAGCGCCATGATGCCGCGCGCGCTTTCGTTCGACACCACTTCGAAATGATAGGTTTCGCCGCGGATGACGACGCCAAGCGCGACATAGCCGTCAAAGCGGCCGCTCTGATCGGCAAGTGCGATCGCCGCCGGAACCTCGAGCGCGCCGGGAACGGTCACGACCTCGTGGCTGTGCCCCTCGGCCTCGAGCGCGCTGCGCACGCCATCGATCAGCATGTCGTTGAGATGGGCATAGAAACGCGCTTCGACGATCAGGATATGGGCCATCATTCTTCTCCGGGGATTGCGCGTTCGCCGACGACCGACAGGCCATAGCCTTCGAGCCCGACGAGATTATTGTGCGAAGGCGTCAGAAGCTCCATCGCATGAACGCCGAGGTCGACGAGGATTTGCGCGCCGATGCCGTAGGTGCGCAGATCCATGCCGCCGGTCGGCGGCGGGGCCGCGTCGGCGGCGGCCGAGCCGGGGAGCGGGCGCATGAGCATGACGATGACCCCCGATCCTTCGGCGCCGATCGCCTCCATCGAGCGTTGCAGGCGGCGCTTGCGGGGGCCCGGGCGGCCCATGATATCGTCGAAGATCGACACGGCGTGCATCCGCACCAGCGTCACGCCATCGGGATCGACCGCGCCTTTCTGCAGCACCAGATTGACGCTGCCGTCGACCTTGTTGCGATAGGATTTGAGCCGCCAGTCGCCGCCATAATCCGATTCGAAGGGTTCGTCGGCGACACATTCGACCAGCCGGTCGGTGCGGCTGCGATAGGCGATCAGGTCGGCGATCGTGCCGATCTTCAGCCCGTGTCGGCGCGCGAAGGGGATCAGATCGTCGAGTCGGGCCATCGTCCCGTCGTCGTTCATGATCTCGCAGATCACGCCCGAGGGATTGAGGCCGGCGAGGCGCGCGATGTCGACCGACGCCTCGGTATGGCCTGCGCGCACCAGCACGCCGCCGTCGCGCGCGATCAGCGGAAAGACATGCCCGGGCGTGACGATATCGTCGCGCCCCTTGGCGGCGTCGATCGCAACCGACACGGTGCGCGCACGGTCGGCGGCGGAAATGCCGGTGGTCACGCCCTCGCGCGCTTCGATCGAGGTGGTGAAGGCGGTTTCGTGGCGGGTGCCGTTGTTGCGGCTCATCAGTTCGAGGCCCAGCGTTTCGACCCGCGACCGCGTCAGCGTCAGGCAGATCAGGCCGCGGCCGTGCGTCGCCATGAAATTGACCGCATCGGGGGTCGCCATCTGCGCCGGGATGACCAGATCGCCCTCATTTTCGCGATCCTCGTCGTCGACTAGGATGAACATGCGGCCGTTGCGCGCCTCGGCGATGATTTCCTCCGGCGTCGCCATCGGCGACAGGTCGCTGCCGTGCGCGAGCCAATTCTCGAGCTTGCGCAGCGTTTCGGCGGTGGGGTTCCAGCCCGGCGATTCCATGTCGCGCAGGCTGTTGGCGTGGAGGCCGGCCGCGCGCGCAAGCCCCGAGCGGGACATGCTGCCGTCGTCGACGATGGCGCGGATGCGATCGATAAGTTGCGTAGACATGCCCCGCAATTATCACATCATAATGTGATTCCCAATAGAGAAATCACATTGCGCTATTATTTGGGTCCGAAGATCGGTCCAAGATCGCGCAGCGGGGCATCGGGCTTGGCGTCCAGCAATTGCAGCATCTGGCCCGTCCGGTCGTCGCGCTTGGCATAGTCGCGCGCCGACATGCCGGCAATATGATCCGATTTGTCGGGATTGGCGCCGTGGCGCATCAGCAGCCGGACCATCGCCGCATTCTTGGCCTGCACCGCCAGTATCAACGCCGTCTCGCCGCGGCGATTGGTCATGTCGACGATCGACTTGTCGGCTTCGATCAGTTCCTCGGCGCCGTCGGGATAGTTGAGCAGCGCCGCGTGCATCAGCGGCGTCACCCCCTGGCGGTCGCCGATTTCGGGGTCGGCGCCCTTGCCGATCAGGAAGCGCAGCCACGTCGTGTCGCGGCGCTTGGTAACGATGATCAGCGCGGTTTCGCCGGTGTCGGGATGGCGCGTGTTGACCAGCGTCGAATCGTCCTTCAGCGCCTCGGTCGCCTTCGTTCCGTCGCGGTTCTCCACGGCCTGCAGAAAGGCGTAGCCGCCGCGGAATTGCGCATGCGCCGCGGTGCCGGCGCCGAGCGCGGCGGCGATCAGCAGGAGGAAGGAGGCGAGGCGAAGCTCCGCGCGTCGAAACATGATTGGGCGACCCCTGGCGATGATCGTCGCACGGCGCGACGAGAAAGGTTGATTTTCGTGGCCTAGCCCATCAAGGCTGGCCGCATGATGAACATCCCGAATATGGTCCGAAACGCCGGTCGCGCAAGCCTGCTTCTGATTTTTGGCGCGGCGCTCGCTGGGTGCAACGCCCCGTCGGCGACGCAGGACGCGACCCCGCCGCTCGCCGGCGCGAAGATCGGCGGGCCGTTCAGCCTGATCGATCAGGATGGCAAGCCGGTACGCGACAGAGATTTTGCGGGCCGTTACCGCATCGTCTATTTCGGCTATAGCTATTGCCCCGATATCTGCCCGGTCGATGTGCAAAAGCTGATGCGCGGGCTGGCGGCGTTCGAGAAGGCCGATCCGGCGCGCGGCGCCAAGGTGCAGCCGATGTTCATCACCGTCGACCCGGCGCGCGACACGCCCGCCGTGCTCAAGGCCTTCGTCAGCCGGTACCACCCGCGCCTGATCGGGCTGACCGGCACCCCCGAACAGATCGCGGCGGTCGCGAAGGAATATGTCGTGTCCTTCCACAAGGTGGAGGGATCCGCGCCCGACCGCTATCTGATGGCGCATACGCAGCTCGCCTTCCTGATGGACCCGGCCGGCAAGCCGCTCGCGCTCCTGCCGCTCGATGACCCGTCGACCGACGTCGATGAAGGCGCGCCCGACAAGGTCGCCGCCGACCTTGGCAAGTGGGTGAAGTGACCGGGGCGGGGCGCCGCTTCTGGGAAGCGCCGCTCGCCTCGCTCGACGCGGGCGAGTGGGAGGCACTGTGCGACGGTTGCGGCAAATGCTGCCTCCACAAGCTGGAGGATGAAGACAGCGGGCGCATCTATCCGACCAATGTCGCGTGCCGCCTGCTCGACTTGAAAACAGCGCGCTGCGGCGATTACAAGCATCGCCGCCGCCATGTCCCCGATTGCCTGACGCTGACCAAGCGCAGCGTCGCCGACATCGAATGGCTGCCGCAAACCTGTGCCTACCGCCTGCGCGCCGAGGGCGAGCCGCTGCCCGCATGGCATTATCTGGTCTGCGGCGATCCGGACGCGGTGCACCGGGCGGGCGAGTCGATCGTCGGTTGGACGGTGAGCGAGGATCGCGCCGGGCCGCTCGAAAATCATCTCGTCGAGCGCGTCGTCTGATGCGCCGCGAACGGGCCAGCGACGAGCGGCCGCATATCTGGGTCGGTGATACGCCGTGGCCGGTGCGGCTGGTCCCGCATGCGCAATCGCGGCGCTATCGCCTGGTCTTCGATGGCGCGCGCGGCGAGTTGCGGCTCACGCTACCGCGCCGGGCAAGCGCCGCGCGCGCGATCAAATGGGCGAGCGAGCAACAGGACTGGCTCGCCGAACAGGTCGGCAAGACCGCTGCGCCGGTCCAGGTCGGCCCCGGCACGGCGCTCCCACTGTTCGGCATGGAGCGCCGGATCGAATGGACGGCGACCGCCCCGCGCGCGGTTCGCGCCGAGGGCGACCGGCTGAGCGTCGGCGGCCCCGCCGAAACCGTCGGGCGCCGCATCGAGCGCTGGCTGAAGGCCGCGGCGCTCGACATCATGACCCGCGAGAGCCGGGAAATTGCCGCGCGCGCAGGACTGACCGTCGGCCGCGTCGGGGTCGGCGATCCGCGCAGCCGCTGGGGCAGCTGCACCCACGACGGCGACCTGCGCTACAGCTGGCGGCTCGTCATGGCGCCCGACCATGTCCGCCGCGCCACCGTCGCGCACGAGGTCGCGCATCTGCGGCATATGGACCATAGCGCCGCCTTTCACGCGCTGGTCGACGATCTGCACGATGGCGACGTCGGCGCGGCGCGCGCGTGGCTGCGCCGCGAAGGCCGCGGGCTGCACCGCTACCGTTTCACCTGATCCTTAATTGCCCTCGCCATTGGCGGGCGTACGCGCGGGCGGCGCCTTCAGCACCGGTGGCGGCGCCTTGGGCGGTGCTGGTGCGGGGGGACGCAGCTGCTGCGGGGCCGCCTTTGGCGCAGCGGCGCCATTGTCGGCGGGCGGCCGGCGCCCCGTCTGCTCCTCGATCCATTGCTGGTTGAGCACAGGGCCATCGGCGGGCGGCGGCGGGACGTCGCCCTGAGCGGTGTCGGGCGCAGCGGGCAGTTCGATCGGCATGCCATTTTCATCGACCATGCCGCCATTTTCCTCAGGTGCGCCGAAATAGGCCTCGTCATCGCCCTCAAGCTGCCATTCGGGCAGCTTGACCTCGGTATCGAAGGGCTCGACGGGGCGCCGTGCGACAGCGATGCGCATATAGTCGGCGAAGGCCTTGGCCGGCGCGCGGCCGCCCTGCAGCCCCCCGACCGCCTTGGCATCGTCGCGGCCCATCCAGACGCCGGTGGTCAGGCCGCTCGAAAAGCCGAGGAACCAGCCGTCCTTGTTGCTCGACGTCGTGCCGGTCTTGCCTGCCACCGGTCGGCCGATCTGCGCGGCGCGCCCTGTCCCCGTCGCGACTGCGGTTTGCAAGAGGTCGGTAATGCCCGCGGCAACCCAATTGTCGACGAGCACCTGCCCGCGCTCGGCCGGCTTCTGATAGAGGAGGCGCCCGTCGGCGGTCGTTACCTTGTTGATGCCATAGGGCTGCACCGACACCCCCTTGCGCGACACGGCGGCGAAGGCGGCGGTCATGTCGATCACCCGCACCTCGGCGCTGCCCAGCACCATCGACGGGTGGGTGTTGATCGGGGTCGTGATGCCGAAGCGGCGCGCCATGTTGGCGACCGAGGAAAAGCCGATTTCATTGCCCAGCTTCGCCGCGATCGTGTTGACCGAATAAGCGAAAGCGGTGCGCAGGCTCATCGGCCCAGCGAAGCGGCCCGACGAGTTTTTCGGGCTCCAGCCGTTGATCGTCACCGGTTCGTCGACCACCTGATCGTCGACCTTATAGCCAGCTTCGAGCGCTGCCATATAGACGAACAATTTCCAAGCCGACCCCGGCTGGCGCATCGCCTGCGTCGCGCGGTTGTAGTTGGAGGCGACATAGTCGGTGCCGCCGACCATCGCGCGCACGGCGCCGTCGCGATCGAGCGAGACGAGCGCCCCCTGCACGCCTTTCGGCGTGTCGGCCTGGATCGCCGCGGTCGCGGCGCGCTGCATGCCGAGGTCGAGCGTCGTGTAGACGTCGAGCGCCTCGGTACCTTCGTCGATCAGCATGTCGAGCTGCGGCAGCGCCCAGTCGGTGAAATAGCGCGCGCTGTTCTGGCCCGTTTCTTGTGCCAGCTGGACATCGGCGGGCTTGGCACCGTCGGCCTGCGCCTGGGTGATGAAGCCCGCATCGACCATGGTTTCAAGCACGACCCCCGACCGGCCGAGCGCGGCCTGGGCATCGGCGGTCGGCGAATAGCGCGACGGCGCCTTGACCAGCCCCGCAACCACCGCCGCTTCGGACAGCGACATCTGGGTCGCGCTATGCCCGAAAAAGCGCCGCGATGCGGCGTCGATGCCGTAGCTTCCGCCGCCGAAATAGACCTTGTTCAGATAGAGTTCGAGGATCTCGTCCTTCGAGAATTTCCATTCAAGCGCGAGCGACAGGATCATTTCGCGCAGCTTGCGCGACCAGGTGTAGCTGTTCGACAGGAAGATATTGCGCGCCAGCTGCTGGGTGATCGTCGATGCGCCCTGCATCCGGCGCCCGGTGCCATAATGTTCGACCGCGAAGACAGCAGCGCGCGTCATTCCGACCGGATCGACGCCGGGATGATAGCGAAAGCGCCGGTCTTCGACCGCGACCATCGCATCCTGCATCACCTGCGGCGTTTCGCGCAGCGTCAGCCAGCGCCCGTAATTGGGGCCGAGCGACAGGAAGACGGTGCCGTCGGCGGCGTGGACGCGAATCGTCTGGCCCGCCGGCGACTTTTTCAGCTCCTCGAAGCTCGGGATGCGCTGCGCCGCAATGCCGACCGCGACCGCGACCGCGACGACCCCGACCAGCGCAAGCGCGAGGCCCCAGCGGAACAGACGGCGGAGCCAGAGGCGCAGGCCCGACGGTCCCCCGGAGCCGGGGCCCTTGCCCGAGCCTTTGCCTGACGATGATGATTTGGGGGCGGATGACGATTGTCGCTCGCGGCGCAAAATCCAGATTCCTTCTTTCGCTGCGCGGCGATGCGGCAGCCGGCCCGGCGGGGATCAGCCTTCGCCGGTCCCCGCCTCATCCTGCCCGCGGTCGGCGAAGTCAAGCGCCGCGCTGTTGATGCAATAGCGCAGCCCCGTCGGCCCGGGACCGTCGGGAAAGACATGGCCCAGATGCCCCTCGCACTTGGCGCAGCGCACTTCGGTGCGGATCATGCCATGGCTCATGTCGCGATGTTCGCTGACCGACGCGTCGCTGGCGGGCGCGGTATAGCTCGGCCAGCCCGAACCGCTGTCATATTTGGTGCGGCTGTCGAACAGCGGCGTGCCGCAACCGGCGCAGCGATAGAGGCCGTCGCCCTTGAAATCGGTATATTTGCCCGTGAAAGCGCGCTCGGTGCCGCCTTCGCGCAGTACATGATGGGCCATCGGGTCGAGTTGCTTGTCGGTCATGATGGGCTACTCCTAGGCGGCGCACGGGGGTGGGGAAGGGCGCCGCATGATGACCTGAATATCGGCGCGATGCCGCGCCCCCGCAAGGGGTAGCGTGGCCTGCTTTACCGCCGATTAACCACGATCGCGCTATGCCCAAGGGGTGATAATGCGTCTCCTCCTTGCCCTCCTGCTGTTCGGCGCGCCGCCTGCCCCCTTGGCCGCCCAGTGCCAATTGTGCCGCCAAGACGGCAAAGATGCCGCGATTGTGGCGCGCAAGGCGAGCATGCCGCTGCGCGTCGAGGTCGACACCCAGCTCGACCTGGGCCGCGTCGCGGTCGGCGCGAGCGGCGGCGAGATCGAGATTGATCCGCTCACCGGCGCGCGCCGCCTGCGCGGCGACGTGCGCGACCTCGGCGGCTTTGCGGTTACCGGCGTCGTCACCGTCAGCGGCGAGCCCGGCGCCGAAGTGCGTGTCACCCTGCCCCCGTCGGTCGATCTGGAGAGCGGCAGCGGCGCGAGCGCGCGCGTGACCGGGCTCGCAACCGACCTGGGCGCGGCGCCGCGGCTCGGCCCCGACGGCCGCCTCGTCTTCCGCTTCGGCGGACGGCTGCAGGTTGCCGGCGCCACCGACGGGGATTACCGCGGCCGCATTCCGGTGACGGTCGAATATCCGTAAACAGGCCCGCGTAGCGGCAAGAAAAGCCGCAACGCCAACGCCGCAAAATAGCTGCTCGGCTTCGACTTTCTTTCAATGCCGGGCGTGGCGCCGCCGCTTCTCCAGCCCGTCCATTGCTCCGAGGACCGAGATTCGGGAAGGGGCATCGACGCCCAGACTTCAATTCCTGCCTCGGGAGCGACCGTGAATTGTTGCCAAAACCGCGATTCCAAGCCTTGCGCCTGTATTAATAAAGCAATACAGTGTGGCCGTTCTGACGCCCTGCGAATCGAAACCGCGATGTTCAAAACTATTCTTTCATCACTGACCTTTTTCGGACTCTCCGTTGCGGCGCCGGCGCAAGCGCTCGAAGGTGAAATGACCTTTCTCGTTCCGGCACGGGATGCGGCGGGCCAGGCCATCACCGAGCGGCTGTCTGATGGCCGGGAGCTGCCGGTTGGCATGCCCATCGCCGAAGGCCCTTTGAAGCGCAGGCTACTCGCAGCGACGGCGAGCGGGGTCGCTGCTTTGCTTCCCGATCTCGATCGGATGGCGCGGGCCAGAAGCCGGCAGACGTTCGACTGCCCCACGATCGGCGGCGGCATCATCGTCTATCTTTCCGACGAAGACGGCGGTTTCGCCCGCAAAGACCTGTTCATCGAGGACGGCAAGGGGCGCCGCGCACTTTGCCGCGACTATTTCATCGATCTCACGGTCGATGAAGCCAGTATCGCCGACGGCCAGTTCGAAGAGGTGCTCGCGCATGAATTCGGCCATGTGCTTTTGCGCCGGCTCCTTGGCCCGATCCCGCCGACGCTGTCGCGAAATGGCCATTCGGTGCTTGTCACGACCGATCCGACGACCGCCTTCGACGAGGGTTTCGGTGAACATTTCCAGCCCCTGGCGCTGGCATTGACGGCGTCGGAGGGGTTTCGCGCCCGCGCGCGGTTCATGGCGCCATCGCCCGCCGACTATTGGCTCAGCCGCCGCGAGACCTGGCTGCGCGAGACGGCGATCCCGCAAGGCGGCTTTCTCTTCGGATCGGTCCGATCGGACGCGCAAGCTTCGGGGATCGAGGGATGGCGCCTCGCGCAAACCGATTATTCATTAGACCCCTGCAGCGTCAGATCGGGCGAGGCGCAGATGGCGTCCGAAGGCGTCGCCGCGACCATCTTCTACCGGCTCCTCGCAAAAAGCATGACGCGCGAGGCTTTGCTCGCTCGCTACGAAAAGCTGTTCACGATTCTCGCTCGGCGCGCGGACTGGCATGGCCGCGCGCCGCTGGTCGACCTGGTTCGCGACTGGGCCCGGCTCTATCCCGACGATGCAAAGCAGGTCACTCGTATTTTTCTCGAGGCCACCGGCGGCGCGACGGCGAGCGCGGACTTGCGCGACGCCACTGCCCGGCTTTCCTGTTCCGGTGCGCATGGCAAGCTTGCCGACTTTCTTCGCGATTTGCCGCCCTATCGCCAGGCCTTCGCCGCAGCCACCGATCAAGTCGCGGCGGGAAAGCTCGCGCTTGATGCGCACCTCGCTCCGGAACTCTGGATGACGAACCCCGACGTCCATATTCCCGCGGCGCCGTGGGACGAGAAATTGACTGAACCCTTGGTGGTCGACCTCAATACGGCCGACGCTACCAGCCTCGCCTATCTCCTCGCAGGCAAGCGCGATCTCGCATCGCGGCTGGTCAAGGCGCGCGACAGCGCGCGCTTTTCGAGCATCGACGAAGCCGTGACGAGGGCGAAGCTTACGTCCGGGGAGGCGAGCGAAATTGCCCGATTCCATCGGCAGATCGGCGATCTGCCGGCATTTACGCGGCGCTGAGCGGATGTCGATTTGGCAGCAAAGTGATGGGAGTATCGCAACTATGGCTCGGGTGAAGTTCGCCTTGTTGCTGCTATGCAGCACCATAGCGCCCTCCTTGTTGGGCAGTGAGATTGCCGCCGCCCGTCAAGAGCCGGCGCCCTCGGTAGTCCCCCTTGATGTTGAGTTCGGTAAAGCGCCTGCGCCGGTCGAGGCGTCCGGCCGCGACCATCTTCTCTACGAGATGCGATTGACCAACTATTCGGGGCGCACGATCATCCTGACGGAAATCGACGTCTTCGACAGCAACGGCGGCCGTCCACTCGGCGCATTTGCGGCGAAGGATTTAGCGACGATGATTGCGACGCCCGGACAGCAGAAAGAGGGCGCCGACCGTCTTCAGATCGGGCCTGGCAGCTTTGTCATGGTCTATTTCGACACGGCGGTTCCCAAGGGGACAGGGGCCGGGTTGCGTCTTGGTCACCATATCCATGTGGCATCGGCATCAAGCGGGCCGCCCGACCCATCGCGCACTATTCTGGAAGCCCCGCCACTGACGGTGAGCGGCGAGGCTCCGCTCGCGGTGAACGCGCCCCTTGGGCCAGGCCACTGGCTCGCAGCCAATGCGCTGTCGAACGATTCCGATCACCGCCGAACGATCGCGGTCGTGGATGGCCAGGCCCGGATCGCGCAGCGCTATGCGATCGACTTCGTGAAGGTCGATGCGCATGGCCGTGCCTTTACGGGCGATCCTTCGAGGAACGAAAGTTGGTCCGGATATGGCGAACCGGTTCTGGCGGTCGCCGATGCGGTCGTCGAGCGCATCCTTGATGGCTTGCCCGACAACCAACCCCTGGCCCCGCCTGCTATCAAGATCGGCCTCGATACGATTGCCGGCAATCATATCGTCCTGCGGCTGCCGGGTGGAAAGCGCGTCCTTTACGGACATCTCAAGCCCGGCAGCATCAGAGTGAAGGAAGGCGAGCGGGTGCGCATGGGCGAGGTGCTCGCGGCGCTCGGCAACTCGGGGCAATCCGATGCTCCGCACCTTCATATCCATGTCGCCGATGCAGCCTCGCCGCTGGGTGCAGATGGTCTGCCCTTCGCGTTTCGCACCTTCCGGCTGGAAGGCTATGCGCCGTCGCTCGATATTCTCGAAAACCCCGGCGGGTGGACCGGCCCCACAACATCGGGCGTCGATACGCGGCATAAGGAACTGCCCACGGATCTGGCCGTCATCGCCTTTTAATCGCTCGCTGCCCCCTCGGGATCGAGTATCGCGCGCCCGGCAATGACAATGTCCACAATATGATCAAGGACCGCCCGGATGCGCGGAGACCGACGAAGATCGGGATGAACAAGCAGCCAAAGCTCGCGGCTCGGTGGCGGTGAGGGTGTGGCCACCATCGCGAGCCGCTCGTCGGGGTCGCCGAGAAAACGCGGCAGAACCGCCAAACCCATCCCGGCAGCCGCCGCTTCGTGCAGCGTGGTCAATTCGTTGCTGCGAAATGCCAGGCGCAAGTCCGGCTCCAGACGTCGCAGCCATTGCTGTTGGAGCACATGATCGAGGCTATCGTCATAGCCGAGAAAATCGCGGTCGCAGGCTGCGGCTTTCGCAAGATAGTCCCGCTGGCCATAAAGACCGAAAGCCATCGTTCCGACACGCCGCGTCACGATCGAACCCGTCGTCGGCCGACTGAGACGGATCGCGATATCGGCATCCCGGCGCGACAAGCTGATGGCGCGGCTGTCGCCGGCAAGTTCGAGCTCGATCCCGGGATATCGGCGCCGAAGCGCCGTCAGGCGGGGCGCGATAAATCGGCTGGCGAATGTGGGCGGCGCGCTGATGCGCACCACGCCTGCCAGATCGGACTGCCGGCCTTGCGCCACGCGCGCGATGTTGAGGGTTTCCTCTTCGACGCGCGCCGCAATATCCGCGATCGCCTCGCCTTCGGCCGTAAGGCTGAATCCGCGACCGGACCGTTCGAATAGACGCATGCCAAGCCCTTCTTCGAGCGACGCAATACGGCGCGCGACCGTGCTGTGTTCTGCGCCCAGAGTGCGCGCCGCGGCCGAGAGCGTCCCCGACCGGAAAAGCGCCAGAAAATATTTCAGATCATCCCACTGCATCTGTGCATTTTTGCACAATAACTGGGCATACTAAAGGAATTACTGTGCGCGCTCCCATGCCCTAAGCAGCCCGCTTCCAAAGCGAAGGAGCGAGAAGATGGCACGAGTGGTGAAAATGCACGCCGTGGGGGATGCGGCTGTTCTGCGCGTCGATGACCAGCATGTCGGCGATCCTGGTCCCGGCGAGATCCGCCTCCGTCACGTCGCAGCGGGGGTAAATTATGTCGACATCTATCACCGAACCGGTCTCTACCCCATAGCCAACCTGCCCGCCGTCCTCGGTGTCGAAGGGGCCGGAGTGGTCGAAGCGCTGGGCGATGGCGTCACCCATCTTCGTCGGGGCGACCGGGTCGCTTGGGCGGGCCTGCCGATGGGCGGCTATGCCGAAACGCGCCTGCTGGCGGCAAACCGGGCAGTGCCGCTCCCGTCACATATCTCGGATACGGTCGCTGCGGCTTCCATGTTGCGCGGTATCACGGCGCACATGCTGCTGACGCGCGTTGCACGCATCTCGCCTGGAGATATCATCCTCATTCATGCCGCCGCAGGCGGCCTTGGCCTGATATTGAGCCAGTGGGCGCGCAAACTCGGAGCAAGCGTCATCGGGACCGTCGGCTCGCCCGAAAAGGCGGCGCTGGCCAAGAGCTTCGGTCTCGACCATGCGGTGCTTTACAAAGAGAGCGATTTTGTCCGCGAGGTTCTGAACATCACCGGCGGCCGGGGCGTCGATGTCGCCTTCGACGGTATCGGGGGCGACGTCTTGCTGCGAACCCTCGATTGCGTCCGACCCTTTGGCCTGGTGGTTAGTGTGGGCCAAGCCTCGGGGTCGCTCCCGGCAATCGATATATCCGAACTGGGCCCGCGGCGGTCGCTCGCCTTGGCCCGGCCCAGCGTCCTTGCCTATATGGCCGACCTTGATTCCTATCGGAATGCCGCGGCCGAATTGTTCGAAGAACTGGAAGCCGGACTGCACGTCGAGATCGGCGCGCAATTTGACTTGGCCGACGTGGCCAAGGCGCATTCTGCCCTCGAGGCCGGACGAACCACCGGTTCCGTCTTGCTGACGTTCTGACCCTGAGCAGGAAGATTTGAGCGATGGAAGACTGGATTTCGTACGCCATCACCGAAAGAAAAGGAACCTGATGATGAAGTACCTCGTCCTTTCACGGCGAACGCCGGAATTTCGTGGAGAAGTGCTTGGGGAGCACTATGCCTTTCTCGACCGCCTGCGCGATGCAGGACGGCTCGAATGCGCCGGCCCCTTCACCGACCAATCCGGCGGCGCCTATATATTGATTGCCGCCAGCCTCGACGAGGCAAAGCAGTTTGCCTTCAAAGATCCGTTGCACACGCAAGGCTGTTCCCAGCTTGATGTCTTCGAATGGAACGCGGATTGAGTCATTGCGGCCGTCTTCTGATCGTGCCTGGAGGATGGTCTCTTTTCGGTGAAAGTCAGCAAGAGCGATCCGTTCGGCATGGGGGCCGCGGCCGCCAACCCGGATCTCCGCTCTTCCCATTTCGATTGCGCGACCGTCATCGTGAAAGCCAGGCCGCGCGCGCGGGACAAACTCCCGACCCGGGTTCTCCTAGGCCCCTTAGATACGCATCCGACGCCGCCGTCTGCCCTTCTGCCAGCCGCGCGCCGCTCGCATTCCACCCTTGGTCGAAAAGTCAGGGGCGCTCGTGACCTAAATCTTTCGGGTCTGGCCAACCCGGCTAGAGTTTGCATCACGACCTGATCGGCACGGGTCAGGAGGGGGACAAGCAATGGACCGACGGAAATTTATGGCGGGTGCGGCTTCGATCGGGATCAGCGGCATCTGGGCGTCCCGTCTGTCCGCGGCGCCCTCGCAAATGGCATGGCGAGAGGATCGCCGCCTTTTTCCCCAGGGTGTGGCGTCGGGCGACCCGGACGAACATAGCATCGTCCTGTGGACCCGGCGGCCGTTCGACGCGGGCGACCGTCATGAACTGACCGTCGAGGTGGCGCTCGATCCGGACTTTCGCCGCGTCGTCGCGGCGGCGCGCACGCCGGCGCTGGCGGCCGCCGACTGGACGTGCCGGGCGCTGGTCGGCGGACTCTCGCCGGCGACGGTCTATTGGTACCGTTTCGCCGATGAAAGCGGCGCGGGCAGCCGGATCGGGCGGACGATCACGGCCCCGCGCGCCAGCGACCAGCGACCCGTTCGCTTTGCCTTCGTGTCCTGCAACAGCGTCAACGAAGGCGCGCAGAACGCCTACGCCCGCATGATCTGGGAGGACGAGCGCGCGGCGGCCGACCGCAAGCTCGGCTTTGTGCTCCATCTCGGCGACTTCATCTACGAAGTGGTCGAATATCCTGAAGAAACGCCGCACCGCTATTCGCGCACGGTCTATGATCTCGGCCACATTCCCGACGCGCGCAAGGTCGGCAATTTCTATGTGCCGACCAATCTCGCCGGCTACCGCCACGTCTATCGCGCGCATATCGACGATCCCGATATCCAGGATGCACGGGCCTATCTTCCTTTCGTGTGCATGGGCGACAATCACGAATTCTCCTGGCAGGGCTGGCAGAGCTTCATCAAATATGGCGCCACCGTCGAGCCCGCGCAGCCGCTGCGCGTCGCGGCCAACCAGGCGTGGTGGGAATATATCCCCTCGCGCGTTCGCAAGGCATCCGGCGCCGCGCTGGAGCAGTTTAGCCCGCCTGCCGTCGAAAAGGCCGCGATCGACACGTTCGACGACGATGGCTTCGGCACCGAAATCAACAACCGCATCGCGGTCGGCAGCATGACGACCTACCGCGCGCTGCGGTACGGCAAGCATGTCGATCTGATCCTGACCGACCTGCACAGTTACAAGGCGGCGGACCCCACCGATCGGCCCGAGGCGGCGGCGCTCGACTCCGGCGACTATCCGGTGATCCCGCAAGAGTGGCTGGAAATCGTCGACGGCGGGCGGGATTATGCGGGCGGCAAGCCGCCTGCGATCATCGCGATCGGCGACAGGAGCATTCCCAATTATCGCAAGGACGAACCCGCGCATACTGTGCTCGGCCGGGAACAAAAGGCGTGGCTCAAGGCGCGGCTGACCCAGTCGACTGCGACCTGGAAGATCTGGGGCGCGACCAACGGCACGCTCGACATGCGCACCGATCCCCAGAACCTGCCCGAGGGGCTGGTGAAGGACCGATGGCCGGGCAGGGATTATGGCACCTTCGGCGGCGGCGATATGAGCGGAGCCTTCGCCGAACGCGCCGAAATCTACGATCTCGTTCGCGACGCGAAGATCCCGGGCTTCGTTACGGTTTCCGGCGACCGCCACAGCTTCTGGGCCGGATATGCAGCGCCTGCCCTGCCGCCCGCGGAATTCGCGCCGGTCGGGCTCAGCTTCATCACCGGTTCGATATCCGCTCCCGGCCTTGGCGAAGCTGCCGAGTTCTTCAAGGAATCGGCCTTGCGCCCGCTCTATGTTCGAAAGGTCGAAGGCGCTCCGCCCGAGCACACGATCAACCTCACAATCAAGCGCGGGGTGCGCGCGGCGCTCGAATATGCGGCGAACGGCGACATCGAAGCCGCCCGGGCGCTGACCAATCCCGACGTTGCGCCCCATCTCGAATTCGTCGACATGGCCGGTCACGGCTATGCAGTTGTCAGCGCAGGGCCCGACACCATCGAAACCGAGTTCGTGTGCATCGTCCGCCCGATCGCGCGGGCGAAAACCGCCGATGGCGGTCCGCTTCGCTACCGCGTCTCGCACCACGCCCAAATGTGGCAGCCAGGGGCACAGCCCAGGCTCGAACAGCGCATTGTCGAGGGGGACGCGAAGCTCTCGATCTGAAGCTCTCTTCGGATAATCGGTTGCAACGAGCCCGGACGAATTGCGTGCATCCACCAAAAGCGGTCATCGCAGGACACCGAAACCATCTGGATCGCAACAATGCTCATCTGAGCGCTGAATGCCTGTCGGCAGAAGGAGCTCGGCGGAGATCAAGTTTCCGGCGGCCGCTGAAATCCGCGCAGCTATTCTATGATGGACTTTTGCTGCAGCGATCGGATTTCATTTTCGCTGACAGCCCAGTCGATCAGGCTGCCGGGCAAATCGGGCCTCGAAACCACGGGGCTTGGTGACCGGAGGATGGACCGCGAAAATCGCGGCGCGGGTGCCGGTTGCAATGAGCGGCCCGAATGAGCATGCGCTTCACGCGCGCGATTCGCGGGATGATCGGCCGCCTCGTCAAAGGTCAGCACTGGCGAGACGCAGGCATCGAGCCGATCGAAAATTGCGCACCATTCGCGCTGCGAACGCGAGCGGAATATCGGCTCGATCCGGCGCGTGCGGTCGGGCCAGACGTCGGGGTTGAGATAGTCGGGAAAATCCCCGGGGTCGAGACCAAGCCCCGCCAGAAACGCATCATGGAACTCGCGCTCGAGCGCGCCGACAGCCATGTGCCGGCCATCGGCGGCTACATAGCAGCGATAGAAATAGGCGCTTCCGTCGAGAAGATTGCCGGTGCGCTCCCGCTTCCAAAGGCCCATCTGCATCCAGCCCGCCATCTGGGTCAGCAGAACCGAAATACCGTCGACCATCGCCACGTCGAGAATCTGGCCCTTGCCCGAGCGCTGCCGCTCGACCAGCGCAGCGAGCACCCCCATGGCGAGGAATGTGCCGCCGCCGCCAAAGTTACCGACCAGATTGAGCGGCGGCGTCGGCGGCGCGTCACTCGGCCCGATAGGATAGAGGGCGCCGGCGAGCGCGAGATAGTTGATGTCATGTCCTGCGCGCGACGCCAGAGGGCCGGCCTGCCCCCACCCGCTCATGCGCGCATAAATCAGACGCGGATTGGCTTCGCAGAGTATTTCGGGACCGAGTCCGAGCCGTTCCATCGCGCCCGGTCGATACCCTTCGATAAGAACGTCTGCCTTCATTGCCAGTTCGCGAACGAGATTGTGTCCTTCGGGCGATTTCAAATCGACCGCCACCGAGGGGCGGTTGCGATAAAGAAAGTCGAACTGCGGATCGCCGCCAAGCGGACGCCCGGCGCCGAAGCGTTCAATGCGCAGGATGTCGGCGCCCAGATCGGCGAGCAGCATGGCGCCAAAAGGCGTCGGGCCAAGCCCGGAAAATTCCAGAATCCGAATACCGGCAGCCGGCGGCGCAGAGCCATTTTCTTTTTCTATCATAGGTTTGTCATCCGTCTCCCTTGGCGGGCTCGCCGCCCATATTCCCATCAGTTGAAAAATATACTAGCCAGTATACGCTTCTCCTGTCACTATCTGATTCACCAGACCGGCGCAGACCGGACGATCAGAGGAGAGCGAGATGTCTAAGATCACCCCGAGCGAATTGCGCTTCACCCGGACCGAGCGGGTTACCATGGGCGTCCCCACGGCTGAGGCGATTGCCGACCAGGCCGCCAAGATGGGGTGCAACAAGGTTTTTCTGCTGGCATCGGCGACGCTGCGCGAACAAACCGGCGAAATCGGCTTGATCGAGGCGGCGCTTGGCGACCGTCATGCCGCAACCTTCAGCGGGGTCGCGCCGCACGCGCCGCGCAGCGATGTCCTCAACGCCGCCGATGCCGCGCGCGCCGCGGGTGCCGACCTGATTGTCTCGGTCGGCGGAGGTTCAGTCACCGACAGTGCAAAGATCGTCGCCCTGCTGATCAAGCATGATGTGCGAAGCGTCGAGGCGTTCGAACCGCTGCGCACCTTTGTCACCGATGCAGGCGAGGTGATCAACCCGATCACGATCGGTCCCGATATTCCGGTCATCTGCGTGCCGACCACGCTTTCCGGCGGAGAGTTCAACGCGCTGTCGGGCGCCACCGACGAGGTCACCCAGCACAAGCAGGGCTATGAGCACCGCAACATGGCGCCCGTCATGGTCGTTCTCGATCCCGCCATCACGCGCCACACGCCCGAATGGCTCTGGCTCTCGACCGGCGTCCGTTCGGTAGACCATGCGGTCGAGACCTTGTCCTCCTACCAGTCGAACGACTTTGCCGACGGTCTTGCCGAAAGCGCCCTGCGACTGCTTGTCGAGGGGCTGCCGCGCGTGAAGGCGGATCCGGGCGATCTCGAAGGCCGCCTGAAATGCCAGATCGGCGCATGGCAGTCGATGATCAGCATCATCGGCGGCGTTCCAATGGGCGCAAGCCACGCAATTGGCCATATTCTGGGCGGCACCTGCGATGTCCCGCACGGATATACCTCCTGCGTGATGTCGCCTTATGTCCTGGCGTGGAACGCCGAGCATGATGCAAGCCGTCAGGCGCGCACGCTCGCGGTGCTCGGGGGCGAGCATGCGAGCGCTTCGGCAGCGCTCGATGCCTTCATCGCGGGGCTGGGAATGCCGCGGAGGCTGAGCGAGGTGGGGGTAGACGAAAGCCGCTTCCAGCAGGTCGCCGAATATACGCTTCTCGACATCTGGGGCCGCACCAATCCCCGGCCGGTCACCTCGGCCGCCGACATCCTCGAAATCCTTCGGCGCGCCGCCTGACGATGGCCGGAGCCGGGACGATAGCCAAGGAAGACAGAGGGGTGACTATGCCGGACGCCGCGCGAGCGAGAGACTTTCAGGATCCGCGCATTCCCAATCGCGACGAATGCGTGCTGCGCTACCTGCTCGACCGCTGGGCGGCCGAGCGGCCCGACAAGGCGCATATCGTCTTTCCGGACGGGTCCGAATGGAGCTTTGCTGACATCCGCGCCCGCGTTCGCGACAAGGCCGCCGGCCTGCGCGCGCTCGGCGTCAAGCAGGGCGATCATGTGGCGGTGTGGCTGCCAAATGGGCCCGACGCGCTTTTGGCCTTTTATGCGATCAACTACCTCGGCGCCGTCTTCGTGCCTTTCAACACCGCTTATCGGGGCGGCTTGCTCGAGCATGTGCTTGCCAACGCGTCGGCGCGGCTTCTGCTGGTTCACCCCGATCTTGTACCGCGTCTCGCCGAAGTCGATCTTGGCGGTCTCGAACGTCTTGTTGTCACGACAGCCGGCACCGCGGCGCAAGCCCCTCTTCCGGTGGTGCGTTACGACGATGTGGAAGGCGACCCCTCGGACGGGTTGCCGCTCGAACGACCGATCGAACCCTGGGACATCCAGTCGATCATCTACACGTCGGGCACGACGGGTCCCTCGAAGGGCGTCCTGTCGTCCTATCTTCACATGTTCTCGAATGCCGGACCCGAAAGCTGGCCGATGGTGGGCGAGGACGACCGCTATATGTGTGTCGCGCCGATCTTTCACATCGGCGGGATGGGGCCGCCGTTCGTCATGCTCGCGCGCGGCGCTTCGGTCGCGCTGATCGACAATTTTTCGACCGACGAATTCTGGGCAGTTGCAAAGCGAACCGGCGCCACCGTCGTCTTTCTGCTCGGCGTCATGGCCACATTCCTGCTCAAGGCGCCTCCGGCCGCGCAGGACCGCGACCACGGGGTCAAGAAGGCCTTCATGGTGCCGTTGACCGGCGATGCGCCCGCCTTCACCGAGAGGTTCGGAATCGATATCTACACGATCTTCAACATGACCGAGATTTCCTCGCCGATCGTGTCGGAAGCCAATCCGGTGAAGGTCGGCACCTGCGGGCGGGTGCGCCCGGGGGTCGAGGTCCGCCTCGTCGACGGCGATGATTGCGAGGTCGCCATCGGGGAGATCGGCGAGATGCTCGTCCGCACCGACCGGCCCTGGGCGATGAACAGCGGCTATAATGCGAACCCCGAGGCGACCGCGGAGGCGTGGCGCAACGGCTGGTTCCACACCGGCGACGCCTTTCGCCGTGACGAGGATGGCTATTATTATTTTGTCGACCGGGTCAAAGACGCGATCCGGCGCCGGGGCGAGAATATCTCGTCCTTCGAAGTCGAGGCCGAAGTCTGCCGCCACCCCGACGTTCGCGAGGCGGCTGCTATCGCCGTGCCGAGCGAATATTCCGAGGATGAGGTGATGGTCATTGTCGCACCGGTGCCCGGCCGGTCGATTGACTGCCCCGCGCTCGCGCAATTCCTGATCGAAGCCATGCCCTATTTCATGGTCCCGCGCTATTTTCGCGTGTTGGACGAACTGCCGAAGACGCCATCGGCAAAAGTGTTGAAGACCGATCTGCGGCGCGAGGGCGTCACGCACGACACCTGGGATCGCGAGGCGGCCGGTCTGCGGGTTCGCCGCGAATCCTTCTCGCCATGATCCTTCCGGCCTCCGCATCGCGCGCGGGGCACCGCCCTCGCTTCACCGGCGTCGTAGCCGGCGCACGCGCCCGTTTTTCCGCTTTTTTCAGGATATTTGTCAGATGACCCAACCGATAACCGACCGGCCGATCGCTGCGGACCGGATCGACTGGCCGCTTTTGGAATCGGGGGTGGAGCAGGCAAATATCCCTGCCCTGCTGATGCTGCTTCACCAGATGACCGGCGAGGAAAAGTGGCTCGAAGATCCCTATCGGCCGGCACGCGCACCGGGCCTCGATGACAATGACAGCGGCCAGCTGCCCGAGGACATCCAGCGCGAGGTGCGCGAAGCCGCACGGCTGGCAATCAAGGCCTGGCTGACGGGCACGCCGCTCGCCCTGCCGCGGCCCGACAATGCGCATCTCGCCAGGATGCTGAGCGTGGCAATGACCGAGCATGTTCCCGAGGAATATGGCGATATCGTCGCCGCCGGGATGCTGTACGCGCCGACGCCGCGTGCGATACCACCCTTGCTCAAGACCAAGTCGGCGATCGTGATCGGAGGCGGAATCTCTGGCATTTGCGCCGGGATCGAGCTTCAGCGGCTGGGCATCGATTATGTGCTGTTCGAGAAGAACGAGGATTTCGGCGGCACCTGGTTCGAGAATCGCTACCCGGGATGCGGGGTCGATACGCCTTCGCTGACCTATACATTCTCATGTCGGCCCAACGACTGGTCGAAATATTTCCCGCTGCGCGACGAGATCGAGAATTATCTTCTCGAAACCGCGCGCGAATATGGGCTGGCAGCGCACGCACAGTTCAATTCGAAGGTCGAGTCGGCGCGGTGGATCGACGACGCGCAGCAGTGGGAGGTCGTGGTCTCGAAGCCCGATGGCAGCACGGCCGCGCATCGCGCGGACTATCTCTTCAGCGCGGTGGGCATTCTCAACATCCCCCAATATCCGAGCATCGAAGGTCTCGACGGCTTTGAGGGCGAAGTGATCCACACCAGCCGCTGGCCGCAAGGCGCCGATCTTTCGGGCAAGCGGGTCGCGGTGATCGGCAATGGCGCATCGGGCATGCAGGTTGCTCCGGCGATTGCCGACGAGGTGCGTTCGCTCACCCTTTTTGCGCGGTCGAAACAATGGGCGGCGCCGTTTCCGCAGTTCCGCAAATCGGTTCCCGACGGCGTGCGCTATCTGATGCAGGCCGTGCCGCTCTATCGGGCCTGGCTCGAACAGCGTCTGTCGTGGACGTTCAATGACCGCGTCCATGGCACGCTTCGACGCGATCCCGGCTGGCCGCACCCCGAACGCGCGGTCAATGCGATCAACGATGGTCACCGCCGCCATTTCACCCGCTACGTCGAAGAGCAGCTGGCCGAGCGGCCCGACCTGATAGCGGATGTGCTTCCCGACTATCCGCCCTTCGCGAAGCGGATGCTGCTCGACAACGGCTGGTATCGCACGCTCCTCAAGCCCAATGTCCAGCTGATTCCCGAACATCTGGCGCGGGTGGAGGGGAATCGATTGATCTCGTCGTCGGGGATCGAGGTCGAAGCCGACGTCATCATTCTTGCGACCGGATTCCAGACCACCCGCGTTCTCGGCTCCTATGAGGTGATCGGACGGAACGGCGCGTTGCTGCGCGACATCTGGGGCGAAGATGACGCCGCTGCCTATCTCGGGACACTGGTGCCGGGCTTTCCCAATCTGTTCATTCTGCTCGGTCCCAATGTCGGTTCGGGCCATGGCGGCAGCATGATCCGCAACATCGAAAACCAGATGCATTTTGCGGGCGAGGTCGTTCTTGCAAGCGCCGCCCGCGGGGCCGCAACGGTCGAGGTGAAGGATGAGGTTTATCAGGACTATCGGCGGCAGATCGACGAAGCGCATGAGAAGCTCGTGTGGACGCATCCTGGGACCGAGAACTGGTACCGAAACGCGAAGGGCCGCGTGATTGCAATCACGCCGTGGCGTAACGATGCCTTCTGGCGCATGACCCGCTCGCCCAATGCGGACGACCTGGCTTTCGGGCGGCAGGACAGCGACGGGCTCGATGCCCGCGCCGAAGCCGGTTAGGCGGCGGCGAGGCCAAAACCGATGAAAGTCTTTCAAGGCCGCCGCCTCGGCGCGATCGAGGATTTCGCGATTGAGGAGCGGGCCAGCCTCCCGCCGGGTCCCGGTCAAATCCGCGTCCATGTCGAAGCGACCGCGCTCGGTTTTGTCGATGCACTCGTGATGCGCGGCCTTTACCAGGTGCAGCCCTCGTTGCCCTTCATTCCGGGAGGCGAGATTGTCGGTCGCATCGAGGCGGTGGGCGATGATGTCGAGGGCTTTACGGAAGGCCAGCGCATCGCGAGCTGGCAATTCGGCGGCGGGCTTGCCGAACAGGCGATCGTCAGCGCCGCAAGCAGCGTGGCGGTGCCCGATGCCCTTGATGCCGCAGGCGCTTCGGCACTTATCCTCGACTTCCTGACGGCCTATTACGGGCTTTTCGATCGCGGCCAATATGAAGCAGGCCAGTCGCTGCTCGTGACCGGAGCATCGGGCGGGGTGGGATCGGCGGCGGTCCAGCTCGCCTATGCCAGCGGCGGCCGCGTCGCCGCCCTGGCCTCGGGAGACGCCAAGATACGCCATGTTGCGGGCCTCGGCGCCGAGCTGGTGCTCGACTATCGCAATCCCGACTGGCGCGCCGACCTCAAGACCCGCTATCCCGGCGGGATCGATCGCGTGTTCGATCCGGTCGGCGGCGCGCTGTTCGAGCCCTGTTTCCGCTCGCTCGCCAAACATGGCCGGCACCTGGTCGTCGGCTTCGCGTCGGGTGACGAAATCCCGCGGCTTCCTGCCAATCTGCCGCTGCTCAAGTCGGGCGAACTGGCGGGCGTGGATGCGCGCTATCTTGGCGAAAGCGATCCGGCGCGGGTGCGGACGATCCTCGCCATCATCTTCCGCCTTGCCGAGCGCGGCCGGATCCGGCCCGTCATCGATCAGCGCTTCGCCCTGTCCGACGCCCCCGCCGCGCTACGCGCTCTCGCGTCGGGTACGCGGATCGGAAAGATCATCGTCACCCCCTGACGCGTCACCACTGCGCGCGAAGCGCGCTCATGCCACGGAACAGAAATCCCTCGCGCCATGCCGGCGCGTCGATGTCGACGGTCAGCCCCGGCAGGCGCGTCGCCAGCCTTTCGAAGGCGATCCGGCCTTCGAGCCGGGCCAGTTCGGCGCCGACGCAAAAATGAATGCCGCCGCCAAAGCTGAGGTGCCGAGCCGCATTGCCGCGACCGATATCGAAGCGGTCGGGATCGTCGAACAGCCGCGGATCACGGTTTCCGGCGCCGATGAGGGTGAGAACCTTCTCGCCCTGCGCGATCGACTGTCCGCGGATTTCGGTTGCTCGCAGTGCGGTGCGATAGGTTGCAATGAGCGAGCTTTCGTAGCGCAGCACTTCATCGACCACGCCTGCAGCAAGGGTTTCCGGTTCGCCGACAAGACGCCGCCATTGATCGGGAAAGCGGCTGAAGCAGAGCAGGCCGTTGCCGATCATGTGCGCGGTCGTCTCAAAGCCAGCCCCGAACAGGCCGATGGCGACGGTGACCAGTTCATCGTGCGAAAGCGCATCCTCGGCACCTCCGGCCTGGACTAGCGCGGTGGCGAGATCGTCCCTGGGCGCCGCCTTTCGCTCGTCGAACAGCGTCTCGAAAAATTGCTGCAGCACGGCGATCTGCCTATTCGCGGTTGCCAGTTCCGCGTCGGTGAGCGCGCGCGCTTCAAAGACGATGAAGCTTTGCGCAATGGCATCGATTACCGTCTTGAGACGGGCATCTTCGGGATCAATGCCGAGCATGTCGCACATGACGCGGACCGGAAGTTCATAAGCGAAGCGCGCGATCAGATCGCCTTCCCGGTCGGCGGCGAAATCGTCGATCAAGCGATCGGTGATTTCACGAATCCGCGGCTCCATGGCGCGAACCCGCCGTGCGGTCAGCGCCCCCGTCACCAGTCCGCGCACGCGCGTGTGATGCGGCGGGTCCTGCATCAGAAACACCTCGGACAGCCATTTATAGCCTCGCTGTCCCATCACATCGAAATCCGGGCCATAGAAAAGGCGAATATTCTCGACAAAATCGCCCTGCCCGAACGCCTCGCGGTTCATCAGGACCGAGCGTATATCGTCGTAACGGCTGACCACCCAATAGCCATGCGCGGACCGGTGAATCGGATCCTGCTCGCGAAGCCGGGCAAAAGCGTCGTAAGGATCGGCCTTCAGCGACGCATCGCCGGGCGAAAAGGGCGGCAAGGCAAGCTCGGTCATCGCAGCGCCTCGGTCAATGCTATGCAAAACGCGGCCGATATGTCCCGTCATCGGCGCGCGCCACGAACAACGAATGAGGGGCCCCGAAATGCGCGGGGACGATGCGCGCTCCCCTGGCGCTCGCGCGCTCGAGCAGATGCCGCCGGCTCGCGGCCGCCTGCACCCTGTCCTCGCAATAGACGCTGTTCCAATCGGGGCGCAGCACCTGCATCGGGTGATGCAATATGTCGCCGGTGAAGAGTGCAACCTGACCTTGATCCTCGACTTCGAGGACCATGTGACCGGGCGTGTGCCCCGGAAAGGTCCGGGCGCGCATCCCGGGGGCGATCTCGGCGCCATCGTCGATCAGTTCGGCGAGGCCCGCGTCGATGATCGGCAGGACGCTGTCCTCGAAGACATTAGCGTTGACCCCCGCACCGGCGAGGGTCGCGTAAAGTGGCTTTTCGGGATTCCAGGCCGCTTCGTCCGCGCGCGGGAAATAGTAGCGCGCGTTGGGGAAGGTCGGCAGCCAGCTGTCCTCGCGCCATTCGGTGTTCCACCCCACATGGTCGATGTGAAGATGCGTGCAGAAGACCTTGTCGATATCGCCTGCTGCGAACCCTGCCGCCTCCAACTCCGCAAGAAATGGCGTCGCGAGATTGCCGAAGATCGGAATGCCGGGACGATCCTTGCCGTTGCCCGCGCCGGTATCGACAATGATCCGCTCGGTTCCGGTATCGATAAGCCAGCTTTGCAGATAGCCGTAGATCATCCCGTCACGAAAAAAGGCGGGCTCGAAACCCGCCACCTGGGCGGCGAAGGCAGCGTCCTCATATTCCGCGAAGAGTGCCTCGGGCGGACTGAAGCCGCCCTGCCACTCCTCGAGACGGAAGACACGGTAGCGGCCGATATTGAACGCTGCCTCCATGCCGCAATACTCCAATCAGAAATCGACCCCGAGCGTCACGCCGTAGGTCCGCGGCGGTCGCAGCGATCCCACCGACACAAAGCTGTAGAGCGGCGCGGAGATGATCGTGTTGGCGAGCGCATATTTGTCGGTCAGATTCTTGCCCCACAGCGCGAGCGACCAGCGTTCGTCGGGCGACCGGTAGGTAATGCTCGCATTGACCAGCGCGAACGCCTGCTGCCGCGCGTCGCGGTTGTTGAATTCGGTGAAGAAGACCTCGTCCTGCAGATTGACGTCGGCGGAAAGGTCGAGGAAGCCGGCGCTGCCGAGCTGGAAACGCTGGTCGGCAAAGGCCGCGACCGTAAATTTGGGCGCGTT
Organism: Sphingopyxis terrae subsp. terrae NBRC 15098; assembly: GCF_001610975.1. Lineage (NCBI taxonomy): Bacteria > Pseudomonadati > Pseudomonadota > Alphaproteobacteria > Sphingomonadales > Sphingopyxidaceae > Sphingopyxis > Sphingopyxis terrae. Next base: position 1,498,496 of record NZ_CP013342.1, read on the forward strand.
CGACAAGCGGTTGCCCGACAGATCGACGAGGGCCGGGTCGGTCGGACAGGCCGGATACTGCGGCCTGCCGGGACTGCCCGCCCCATAATAGCCGTTGCAGAATTCCTTGTATTTCGCGTTGAGATAGGTGCCGTAGACCCGGATCGTGGTGTTCTCTCCGGGACGGAAATTGGCTTCGAGCTCGACCCCGTAGTTGCGCGCCGACGCGGCGTTGATCGTCTCGACGATGCTGTTGGCGTTGACGAAACCGACCTGCAGATTGCTGTAATCATAATAGAAGACGGCACCGGCGAAGCCGAATTTGCGGTCGGCGGTTTCCCCGCGGAAGCCCGCCTCGTAGCTCCAGACATATTCGGGGTCGATGACCGAGTTGATGCTGCCGATGTTGACGACACCCGATTTGAAGCCGCGCGTGACCTTACCGTAAAAGAGCGTGCCGCCCGGGGTGCGATATTCGATCGCGAACTTGGGCGTGATCGCATCCCAGCTGCCGCTCTTGTCGGTCGGGATATCGAGGCCCTGCGCCTCGAAGGTGAAACGCCCCACCCCGCTGCGCTTTTCCCAATTATAGCGTGCGCCGGCCGTCAGCGTCAGGTCGGGCAGCAGCTCGTATGATGCTTCGAGATAGGCGCCCGCCGCCTTGGTCTTGACGGTGCCGCGCTGGAGATAATTGCCGTTGTCGAACTGGTCGGCAGGCAAACTGGTGCCCAGAACGATGTTGAAATAGGATGCTAGGTTGACGGTCGGCACGCGAACCTCGCCGAACAGACGTTCGTCGAAATAGGTTGCGCCGCCCAAGAGCGACAAGCCGCCGGTCTTGTAGGTGAAATTAACCTCCTGGCTGAACGACTTGCTGTCCTCGGTATAGTTGTTCTGACCGAAGGCATTGATATCGCTGACGTCGAGATCGTCGCGATTGAAACGCTTGAACTTGCGGTAGGCGGTGGTGGAAACCACCGAGAGATCGCCCGAATCCCACGTCAAAATGCCCTGAACGCTCGATCCGTCGCGCTTGTTGACCGCGTCTTCGTCGGAGTAGATGTTGCGCAGGTTGGGCTTTTCGCCGCGCGCCGCATAATAGTCGAAGATCGTTTTGCCGCCGAGAAGCGACGACGCCAGCCCCGCCTCGGGAACCACGGTCGGACCGAAATAGTGGAAGGCATAATTGTTGTCGTCCTCCTTGAAGTGATCGGCGACAATCAGCAGGTCAAGGTTCGAGGAGAATTTTGCGAGCAGCGATCCGCGAATGGCATAGGCATCGCGGTCATCGACAGGATTGCCGGTGAACAAGTTGGTGCCGTAGCCGTCGCGCTTTTCATATTTGCCCGCGACGCGAAACATCAGATTTTCGCCGGTGATCGGCCCCCCCAGCGCGCCTTCGAGCGTCCGCGCGTCATAATTGCCGTAAGAGGCACGGGCATAGCCGCCGAATTGGGAGGTCGGCCGCGCGGTGACGATATTGATGACGCCGCCGGTCGCGCCGCGGCCATATGTCGTGCCCTGCG